>JACRIO010000056.1 GCA_016220035.1 Planctomycetota bacterium
ACCCGCATGCGTGGGAGCACGGGGTCCTGGGAACGGAGGACGACGAACTGCTGCTGCCCGCGGTGGAAAAGGCGCGCGCGCGCGGCCTCGACGTCCAAGGTCCGCTCTCGCCCGACACGGTCTTTCTCCAAGCCGCGCGCGGCCGCTTCGACGGCGTGCTCGCGCTCTACCACGACCAGGCCTTCATCCCGGTCAAGCTGCTCTCCGCGGACGGGGGCGTGACGGTGCTCGTCGGCCTCCCGTACCTGCGTGTCAGTCCCGTGCACGGAACGGCGTTCGACATCGCCGGGACGGGGCGCGCGTCGCCCGAGAACCTGATCCAGGCGCTGCTCCTCGCCGCCCGCTGGAGCCAGACGCGCTGAACCGGTCGGCCGCGCCGAGCAACGCTACGGAACCGCGTGCGATCTGCCGAAGAGGGGGCTCCGTTCCCGTCCCCGGCAACCTACCCCCCACGTCAAGGTTGCTGGTAGACTTCGAAGCTCCCCCGGTGCTCTCAGGCCGTGGGACGGGATCCCACGCAGCTGCACGGATGATTGGGCGCAAGAAGAAGATCGTCCTGTACCAGCCCGCGCAGGTGGACGAGACGTTGGGGCTGGACTCCAGCAAGGACCTCCTTCCGCTGGAGATGCTGACCATCGCCGCGTGGCCGCTCGCCGACGGCTACGAGGTCGTGATCGTCGACGGGAGCATCACGAGCCCTGCGGAAGCGCACCGGAAGGTGCTCGAAGCGTGCGAGGGCGCGCTGCTCTACGCGACGACCGGAATCCTCGGGTACATGGTCTTCGACGGGCTCGCGTGCTCGCGCAAGGTCCGCGCGCGCTTCCCCGACCTCGCCATGGTCATCGGGGGCTGGTTCGCGAGCGTCCGCCCGGACCTGCAGCTCACGACCGGGCTGTACCAAGCGGTCGTGCTCGGGCAGGGCGAGCTGACGTTCCGCGACCTCGTGCTCGCGATCGACGCCGGCACGCCGCTCGAACAGGTGCCGGGCCTGGCGCTCCTACGCGACGGCCAGCTCGTGAAGACCGAGAAGCGCGCCGTCGCGGGCTGGGACAAGGTGTTGAACTGCCCGTGGGGCCTGCTCGACATCGAACCGTACCGCCGCCACCAGTTGCGCGCGGAGAGCCATCGCGACGTGCTGCGCATGCCCACGCCGCGCGCGATCGGCGAGCGCAAGCCGTACTTCGGCGTCACGTACGTCTCGAGCTACGGCTGCCCCGAGCCGTGCACGTTCTGCTGCTCCCCGTTCGTGACGGACCGGCGTTGGAAGTCGATGCCCGCCGATCGGATGCTCGACGACATCCAGGAGATGCACGAGCGTTGGGGCTTTCAGGTCCTGCGCTTCCACGACGCGAACTTCGGCGTGATGGAGAAGCGCACGAGCGAGTTCTGCCAGGGGCTCGTCGATCGCAAGCTCGGCATCTGGTGGAACTCGTTCATCGAGACGCACTCGATCCTGCACTACCAGGAATCGACCCGCGACCTGCTCGCCGCGAGCGGCATGTACGTCGCCGAGATCGGCGCGGAGGCCGGCACCGACGCGATGATGGCCAAGATCGGCAAGCCGATCCACGGCGACGACAACGTCCACGGTGCGGTCGAGCTCGACAAGCGCGGCATCTGCGCCAACCTCACGTACATCATCGGGTACCCCGGCGAGAGCAAGGAGTCGATGCTCGCGACGATCGATCAGTGCCGGCGCGTGCACGTCGCCGCGCCGCTCTCGCGCGCGACCGTCTGGCCTTTCCGGCCGATCCCCGGGACGGCGATGTGGGACCAGGCGATCACCGAGGGCTATGTTCCGCCGACCGAGCTCGAGTCGTTCGGTTCGCTCGGCCAGTACCACCTCGAGGAGACGTGGCTCGGACGCATCCCCGAGGACGTCATGCTCGCCCGCAAGATGTACCACCACTACGCGACGCTCGATTACGGCCTCGCGCGCGGGAAGATCGGCTGGTGGGAGAAGCGCGCAAAGCGCCGCCTCGCGCGCGGCGAGCTCGTCGGCGGCTTCCCGTCGGCGCTCACGGAGGCGCGCGCGTTCGATCTCTACCACCGCATCACGCGCAAGCTCTTCCCGAAACCCGAGCTCTCGCGCTCGTGGGTCGATCCCGGCCACAAGACCGGCACGAAGTCGACCGCCGCGAGCGAGAGCAAGGAAGCGATGACCGAGACCACGGCCGGGTGAGAAAACCACCGGCCGGCGAGCGACCCCGGGTGCGAAAACACACGGGGTCGCTGCATGTCCGCGCCGCGGACCCGTCCTTCTCGGACGACGTCGATCGCGCTCCGATCAGCGCCAGCCGAGGAACGCGAAGAGGTACCACAAGCCCGCGCCGACGGTGGCCGCCGCGGGGATCGTCAGCACCCAAGCCCACAGGACGCGCGTGGCGACGCCCCACTTCACGGCGTGGATGCCGCGCGTGGAACCGACGCCGAGGATGCTCCCCGTGATCGTGTGCGTCGTCGAGACGGGGATGCCGAACCACGTGGCGCCGTAGAGCGTCAGCGCTCCGCCGGTCTCGGCCGCGAAGCCGTGCACCGGTTGCAGCTTGCAGATCTTCTGACCCATCGTCTTCACGATGCGCCAGCCGCCCAGCAGCGTGCCCAAGCCCATCGCTCCATAGCAGGCGATCGCCACCCACAGGGGCGGCTCGGCGGTGCCCTTCGCGAGGTCGCCCGACGCGATGAGCACGGCCATGATGATGCCCATCGTCTTCTGCGCGTCGTTGCCGCCGTGGCCGATGCTGTATGCGGCGGCCGAGACGAGCTGGAGCCGCCGGAAGAGCTTCGAGACCCGCGAGGGTGTCGCACTCCGAAAGATCCAGTACGTCGCGATCATGATCAGCCAGCCGAGCGCCATGCCGATCAGCGGCGCGACGAAGATGAAGACGCCGATCTGGATGATGCCCTTCTGCGTCGGGCTGCCGAGGATGAGCGCCTGAGGTCCCGCCGCGGCGAGGGCCGCGCCTGCAAAGCCGCCGACGAGCGCGTGCGAGGAACTCGACGGCAGGCCCCAGTACCAAGTGAGCACGTTCCAGAGGATCGCGCCGATCAGGCCGCCGGCGACGATCGCGAGCGTGATCGACTCGGGATGCACGGTGCCCTTGCCGATCGTCGCGGCGACGTGCGCCGGGAAGATCAGGTACGCGATCATGTTGAACACGCCCGCCCACACCACGGCCCACCGCGGCGAGAGCACGCGCGTGGAGACGACGGTCGCGATCGAGTTCGCCGCGTCGTGCAGGCCGTTGATGAAGTCGAAGGCCAGCGCGAGGGCGATGATCAGCCAGACGACCCAGGGATCAGCCATTCTTGAGCACGATGCCTTCGATCACGTTGGCGACGTCCTCGCACTTGTCCGTCGCCGACTCGAGCACCTCGATGATGTTCTTCCACTTGATGACGAGGATCGGGTCGGGGTTGTTCTCGAACAGCCGCACGAGCGCTTGGCGTTCGATCGTGTCCGCCTCGCTCTCGAGTCGATGCACCTCGCGCACGCGCTGGCGGACCTCGTCCGCGCCGCGCATGTTGCGCAGGTACGGCATCATCTCCTTGATCAGGGCCGTGGAACGGACGAGGCAGCGCGCGAGCTGCTTCGATTCCTCCATCGGCTGGACGAGCTTGAAGAGGCAGATGCGGTCCACCGCCGTGTCGATGCGGTCGAGGATGTCGTCCACGCGGCAGACGAGGTCGTGGATGTCCTCGCGGTCGATCGGCGTGATGAAGGTCTTGTTGAGCCGCTCGATGGTTTCGTGCGTGAGCTCGTCGCCGATGTGCTCGAGCTCCTTGATGCGCCGCATGCGACCTTCGAGGTCGTCGTAGCGCTCGAGGAACTCCTGGAGCGCGAGGGTGCACTGGTGCGCGTTTTCGGCGGCCTTCTCGAAGAGGTCGAAGAAGGCCTCTTCCTTGGGGATCAGGTTGAACACGCGGGGGGTCCTCGGGCTGGGCGGGGAGCGGAGCATCCGAGCGGTGCCCGCTGGAAGGGCGCTGGATTGTCGTGATTTCCTCCGCGCGTTGAAGGGCCGAGCGGGAACCGGATGCCTGCCATCGAGGCGCCCGAGCGCCCATCAGGACTTGCGTCGTCGCATACCCCCGAGATGCTCAGCCGCGGAGTGCCGCCCGCGGGCTGCGCTTCGAAACAGACCAGGGGCGATGCGTCGCCGCATCGCCCCTGGAGGTGCCTTGCCCGCGGCTTGCAGCCGGAGATCAGGCCTTCAACCGAGCATCACAGATCGGATTGGATGCTGAGGTTCAGGAGCTCGCCGTTGCGGCCCGAACCGAGCTGCCAGGGGAGCATGCCGCCGCCGTCGCCGTGGACCGACTCGACGAGCGCGGCGAGGATCGCCGGGTTCAACACGACGTCGTTCGACGAGTTCGCGACCGTGCCCTGGACCGAGAACCAGCCAACTTCGTTGAAGCTGATGCCGGCGATCTCGTTCACGTTGTGGTTCGTGTTGTTGTAGAGGAAGTCGTTGTTGAACACGCCGTTGATGTCGCTGAGGAGCACGCGGTCCCAGCAGTCGATCGTCTTCTGGGCCGAGAACACTTCTTCGTTGTCGTTGTAGACGAGGAAGTCGAGGACGGCGTTGAAGCGCGCGCCGACGAGGTTGATGAGGATCAGACGGCTTTCCGCGCCGTTGCCCTGGCCGACGAAGCGGGGGAACGCGAGTTCGCCCGGGGCCTGCTCGTACTCGGTGCCGTTCAGGTCGCGGCGGCCGTCGGCCGGGGCCGCGTCCGTCGTGGCGTTGTCCGCGCCGAGGGCGAGGAACGCGATCGGGTCGAGTTCGAAGTCGCGCGTGTCCGAGCCGGACAGCGTGATCGAGGTGCCGATCAGGTGGTTGAAGGAGATCGCCGCGCCGTTGCGCTTCGCGAAGACGTAGACGTAGCCCGCGTTCGAGTTCGGGTTGTCGGCCGAGGCGAGGACCGTCAACGTGTCACCCGGGGTGAGCGTACGCGTGCGGTTCGTCTCGAGGCAGTTCGCCCCGTTGATGTAGACGAACTCGACCTGGACGTTGTCGGCCGAGGCCGTGCCCGAAACCGTCGTGCTCGTGTTGGTGACCGTGATCAGCGTCTCCGTGCTACGGCTGTTGTCATAGCAGGGGTAGACGAGCAGGCTGGCGGGCTTGTTCGCGCCGGCGAACGCGCTGACGCTGAGACCGAGGACGGCGCTGCCGGCCAGGGCCAGGGAGAACATTTTCGAAGTCATGGTGCAATCCGTGGTGCAAGACCGATACGCCTGGCGGCGATCTCGGTGGGGAACGGGATGAGGTCGGACCGCCGATGCGAGCCACACGCCCGCGCGATCGACCCGGCCTTCTAAGAGATTGCATTCTATGGGCCCCAGGGGAGTCCGCAATACCCCACCGTGATGAATCTGCGACTTTCTATAAAACCAATGCTCACAGGGGCTTGGATGCTGCCATTTGGGTCTGGGTGAGGGCCCGTCGGAGCTCGGGAAAGCCCAATTGCGTCTTCGAAGGACGCCGCCGGGGCGCGGACGCCTCGGCCGCTCACGGGACGACCTCGTAGACACGGTAGAAGTCGGTCGCGCGGCCGTCGTCGTCGCGGATCGTCGTCGGGGATCGATAGAGGAGGCGGTAGCCGCGGACCTCGGGCAGCGTCGGCCCGGCTTCACGCGCGAGGAGCTCCCACCACGTGCCGGGTGTCGGCCGCGCGTCCGAGCGCACCCCTCCGAGGTAGAGCGAGGCCCCGAGCCGGGTGAGGGTGAACCGATCCAGCACGAGGTACCGGCACTGGTACTCGTCGAGGAGCATGCGCCGCACCTCGTCCGGCGTGCGGTGGTAGATCGCATCGAAGAACTGAACGGCGCGCCGGCGGCTCTCGCGATCCTCGTACTTCGGCTGCAGCAGGATCGGGTGGCGCGTGTGCGCGAGGATCGCGGTCGAGTTCATGAAGTCCGAGGCGATCGCTTCGCCGTCGGGCACGAGGCTCGGGAGCGCGCGCACGAGCGCGCGGAGCTCCTGCTGGCGCTGGGGCGGCCGGTACCAGGAGCTCTCGAACCCGCGTACGCGGTCCGCGCAATCCGCCGCCTGCACGAAGACCAGCCCGACGAGCGCCGCAGCGATCCCCGTCCTTGCGCGCTGCGAGGCCCAGCGAGCGCTCCACTCCGAACAGCACCCGGCCACGGCCACGGGCAGGAGCAGTCCGGGGAGAATCACCGTGCGGGAGATCAGCCAGGCGAGCACGAGGCCGACGATTAAAGCGGCGCCGAGCAACGCCGTGCTCGCCCCCCCGCCGCGCCGCATCCAGGCCCGCCCAGCTCCGAGTACGAGCAGCGGGAGCACGAGCAGGCCGAAACCGAGCTGCGACGCGAGGTCACCAGGCTGCGCGGTGGCGAACGGACCCTGCCACATCAGCCGCACCTCCGCGGGGAGCGCCAGCGGGTCCGTGGGCAGTTCGCCCAGGTACCGGAGCTTCGCCGCGAGGAGGCCCCAGACGGGGCCGTACTCGCTGAGCTCGCCGCCGAGCGCCCGCGCGACGAGCCAGGCGATCCCGAACCAGGCTGCGGCCGCGGCGATCGAGGCGGCGACGAGCACGCCGTGGGAGCGGGTCCCCCGATGCGCGAGCCAAGCGGCGGCGGCTAGACCGAAGAGGATCTGCACGGGCAGCGCACCGTAGAACCGCGTGCCCCAGAGGATCGGGACGAGGAGCGAGAGCGCGAAGGCGACGACGGGGAAGAGCCAGGCCTTCGGTGCCGCGAGCGGGTTTGCGCCGCTGCGCGCGAACCAGGCCCACACGAGCACCGCCTCGATCGATGCGAAGAAACTCGTCGCGTGCCAGGTCGCGAGCGCGGCGATCCAGGTGAGCGCCGCGAGCACGATCGAAGCCGGCGTGCGGAGGCGTGCCGCTCGCGCGAGCAGGTACAGGTGCAGCGCGAACCAGGGCACGCTGAAGTCCTCGCCGACGAGCAGGAAGCCGACGGTCCGGTAGTTCGCCCAGGTGAACGTGAACACGCCGAGCGCAGCGAGCGCCCATCCGACGCGCCGCGTGAGCTCCAACGCGAGGCCGTAGACCCCGATCGCCGCGCAGCTCGCGAGCACGCTCGTCACGCGCAGGCAGGTCATGTGGAGCGGCTCGCCGGAACCCGAGAGCATGCGCCACCAGGCGACGACGAACTCCATCCCGAGCGGAAAGAGCGCGGTGACGTCGACCGGGGTCGGGTGGAGGATGCGCGGGTCGGCGTGCACGTCCGCTGGCAGCCAGCCGCCCGATTCGAGGATGCGCTCGACGAAGTAGTAGAGGAGCGCCGGGTCGCTCTTGAGCATCCCCTCGGCCTGCGTCGCGTCGAACCAAGGGTCGTGCAGCGCCGCGTGCACGCGCATCCACGCACCGAACGCGACGGCCGCGAAGAGCACGACGGCTCCGCCGACGAGGGCCCAACGCGAGCTCGCGAGGCGCGGTGGAGCGGCCGTCGGATGGGATTGCATGCGCCGCGCCCGTTCGACGAGCCACGCGGACGCGGACCTCCGGAACGCCGCCTAGCTTTGCCATACTCGGGGTGCGCGCGGCAACCCCGCGCGCATACGTCGATGACGGGAACGATCCTCCGCGCTGCGCTCCTCCTGCTTGCTCTCGCCGCGACGCTCCACGGGCAGGACGCGCCCGCTGCCGCGCGCGACGACGCCGTCGTGCTCGTGCTCGACGGCGAGCCGGTTTCAGCCGCGGACTACGCGCAGTGGCTGCTCGACAACCAAGGCGAGGGTCTCGTGCCCGTCTTCGCGCGCGAGCACTGGCTCCTCGAGCGGGAGGCCCAACGCCGCGGCGTCCGCGTGAGCGTGGCCGAGGTCGACGCCGAGGTGGAACGCCAGTTCGCCGAGCGCATCGCCGGCGCGTTCCACGGCTCGCGCGCTGAATGGCTGGCGGAGCTCGCGCGGACGGGGCGAACGGAGAGCGGCGTCCGGCTCCAACGGCGCGCGGAGGTCTCCGACCGCCTGAACGGGCGCGCGCTTGCCGCGATCGACCGCGTCGTCCCGCGCGATAAGGTCGAGCGCGAGTGGTGGCGCAAGTACGGCCGCAACGGGCGCCGGTACGACCTGCGGCTCCTCCAGTTCGGCGTGCGCGTGGTGGCGCCGAAGAGCGGCACGCCCGACGAGTGGAAAGCCGAAGAAGCGCGCGTGAAAGCTGCGCGTCGCGCCGACGCGGTGCGCGTGCGCGAGCTCCTCCTCGCCGGCGCCGACTTCGGCCAGCTCGCGCAGGAGCACTCGACCGATGCCGAGACGCGCGCGCGCCGGGGGAAACCCGCGGGTGGCTTCGATCCGCAGGGCTGGCCGGGCGCGTTCCTGGACGAACTGGAGAAGCTCGCGCCGGGCGCCGTCTCCGAGCCGCTCTACGCGCGCGGCGGGTGGTGGCTCGTGCGCGTCGAGAGCGTGATCGTGACGTCGTTCGACGAGGTCGAGGGCGAGCTGCGCGCCGAGCTCCTCGCGCGCGGTCCCGAGGACGACGAGATCGAGGTCGTCCACCGGCGCGTGGGCGACGGCGTCGACGTGCGCATGCTGCCGGCGATGCATGCTTCGCCCGGCGATCCCGAGCTCGGCGGGCCCGACACTCCGGTGATCTCGATCGGCGGGGAGGCCGTGACGCGCGCCGAATACGCGCGCTGGATCCACTCGATCTGGGGCGAGGTGTATGTGCGCACGTTCGCCGAGGATCTGCTCGTGCGTCGCAAGGCGGCGGAGCTCGGGATCCAGGTCGACGAGGAGGAGGTCCAGCAGCGCGCGCGCGAGTACGTGCAGGACATCATCGACAAGGACTTCCTGGAGAACCGCCAGCGCTGGTACGACAAGCTCGCGGTGTCGGGTTCGACGGAGGCGGACTTCCTGCGTGAACAGTGCCGTCGGCTGCGGACGTCGTTGCTCGTCGAGAAGTTGGTTCTGCGCGAGCGCGAGGTGACCGACGAGGAGGTGCGTCGGCGCTTCGCGAGCGCGCTCGGCCCCGACGGCGTGTGGAGGGAGGCGTCGAAGATCTTGGTGTCGAGCCGCTATGAGGAGCTCGACCACGGACAGGATCGCGACGTGCTCGCGCGCGAAGCGGCCGCGGCGATCGAGCGGGCGCGCGGGAGGGCGGTGGAGATCGTGGCGCGTCTGAGAGCGGGCGGGGACTTTGCCGCGATCGCGCGCGCGGAGTCCGATGACTTGCGCACGCGGTCCAGGGGTGGAGTCGTCGCGGGGGCGTTTCGCGGCGAGGAGTACCCCGACGACGTGGCGCGGGTGGTGTACGCGCTGCCCGAAGGTGCGATCAGCGATCCAATCGCCTATGGGCCGACTTGGCTCGTGTTCTGGGTGCGCGTCGCGGGGAAGCCGACGTTCGAGGAGAAGCGCGGGGAGCTGCGGCGGGAGTTGGAGGAGTCGCGGCCGGGGCTGCTCGAGGTGCGCGCGTATCGGAATGTGCTCGCGAAGGGCGCGCGGGTCGAGGTCGTGGCGCCGGGGTTGCGGTGATCGGTGACTCGTGACGGGCCTCGGAATACGGAGCCAGGCACTTTTTTCTCCGGTTCGCCGTCGGGCAACGGCGAGAAGGAGGCGGAGGCGCGAACCGGAAAAAAAAGAGCCAGGCTCCTAGCTCGTCTCGCGGTCGATCCACTTCTCGACGGCGTGGGGGGTGTGGCGTTCGAGCAGGTCGAAGAGTTCGGGGACGGTGCGGGCGCGTTGCACGAGCGCGCGGTTCTCGCGGCGCAGGAAGCCTTCGGCGACGCCGCGGTCGAGGAGCTGGAACAGGGGTGCGTAGTAGTCGGCGACGTCGAGGACGACGATGGGTTTCGCGTGCATGCCGAGCTGCGCCCACGTGACGATTTCCAGTAGCTCCTCGAACGTGCCGTAGCCGCCCGGGAGCGCGACGAAGCCGTCCGCGAGCTCGGCCATCCGCGCCTTGCGCTCGTGCATGCTGCGCACGACGTGCATGCGCGTGAGGTGCGCGTGCGCGACCTCGCGCACGACGAGGCCGTACGGGATGACGCCGGTCACCTCGCCGCCCGCCGCGAGCGCCTCGTCGGCGAGCACGCCCATCAAGCCGACGTTTCCGCCGCCGTAGACGATGCCCACGCCGCGCTGGGCGAGCTCGCGACCGAGCTCTCTCGCGCGCGCCGCGTACTCGGGCCGCTCGCCGACACTCGAACCGCAGAAGACGCAGAGGCGCCGGAGCGCGCTCATGCGGTCCTCTTCCGCAAGGCGATCCACCCGATGAGGCCTCCGAGGCCGAGGACGACGAGGCCGACCTGCAGCGCTCTCTTCCCAGCCAAACTCGAGGTCGACGGCGAGCTCGACGTGTCCTTGGCGGGCTTCGTCGTCGTGCTCGATGCGGGCAGTGGGTCCTTCGTCGGCGCCACCGCGCCCTGCTTGGGCGGTTCCTTGGAGTCCTCGGGCTTCCCGAATAGGAGCGCCTCGAGCGTCGAGTCCATCAACGTCGCCGCGTGGTCGTGCCACGCGACGCGCCCCTGCCGGTCGATGAGCACGATCTCGGGGTACTTGCGCGCCATGTAGGTCTGCGCGGAGGCACCGCGGTCCATCATCACCGGGAACGCGAAGCCCTGCTGCGCGAGGTACGCCTTCACGACGTCGACCGCCTTCTGCGTCTCCGCCGGACTCTTCGGCTCGATGCCGGCCGGGCTGCCCTGCGGAGCGGCGCTGAAATCGGTGACGCCGACGAAGTGCACGCCGAGCGGTCCCCAGCGCTCGCTCATCTCCTTGATGAAGGAGGCATCGTTCAGGCAGTTGTGGCACCAGTGCGCGAAGAAGTAGAGCGCGACGACCTCGCCCTTCAACGTACCGAGCGCGACCGCCTCGCCGCCGGGCCAGGTCTCGGCGCGCAGCTCGGGTGCCGGCTGCTCGAACACGCGCAGGTAGTTCTCGAAGCGCTGGACCGTCTTGAACTCATCGGTCTGCTGCTTCGGGTCGGCGTTCTCGGCGGCGAATTCCCGCTTGTAGAGCGCGAGGTCGGCGCGGGCGCCCGTCAAGTCGAGACGGTGGCGGCGCACCGCTCCGCGCCGCTCGAGCGACTTCCCGAAGTAGAGCCGGTCCTTCGCGTGCTTCGCGATCACCTCGCCGAAGCAGCGCTCGGCGGCGGCGACGTCGTCGAGCTGGATGTGCACGAGGCCCTGGCAGTAGAGCGCGCGCGGGAGCACCGGATCGTCCGGTGCTTCGGTCGCGACCTTGCCGAACCACTCGAGCGCGGTCTTGAACTGCGCGACGCCTTCGGGGCGGTTGCGATGCCACTTCTGCTGCGAACGCGCGGCGATCATCCAGCACACGCCGGTCTCGACGAGCGCTTCGCTCGCGTGCGGCGACTTCGGGAACTTCGCGCGGAACGCGACGAACCGCTCGGCGGCCTCGAGGCCCTTTCTCGGCTCGTTGATCACGTTGGCCTGCTGCTTCAGTTCCATCGCGGCCTTCCAATCGGCCTCTTCGGGCGTCAGCACCGGCGGCGGCGCGCCCGGCGTCGGACTGGGCAGCGGGCTCGGCGGCGTCTGCGCGGAAGCGACGCCGAGAAGGAGCGCGAGGGCGAACGCGAGGGCGGTCGAACCCGATCGACACGCGGAAGGAGGGTGCATGGAGGGCCTCGACGCGCGTTTCGGCGCGTTCGTCCGCGCGAGTGTAGCACGGGCCGCCAACGCCTCGTCCGCGCGGGAACGGGAGCGCGCGCCTACGCGGCGACCGTCCGCGCGTGAGCGCGAAGGAAGTTCCCGGGGGTGCGGCGCGGACGGTCCGCGCGCCCCCTGCGTGGTCCGATCGAAGCGCGCGCTTGGCTCGCCACGCCGCGGCCCTTACCGTCACGCCCATGTCCTCCGCCCACCGCTCCGTCCTCTCCGCCATGCTCCTCGCCCTCGCCGCCTGCCAGTCCTCCGATGCCGCCGCTCCGCATCGGCCCGAGTCGCCGGCGCAGCGGGAGGCGCAGGCGTTCCTCGATCGCTACGAAGCGCGCTACCGCACGCTTTCCACCGCGTCCTCCGAGGCCGAGTGGGCGTCGCAGACGCACATCGTCGAGGGCGACGAGACGAACTCGAAGCGCCTCGAGGCCGCCAACGAGGCCAACGCGGCGTTCACAGGCAGCATCGAGAACATCGAGACGGCGCGCGGGTGGTTGAAGCGCGCGCACGAGCTCACCCCGACGCAGAAGAAGCAGTTCGAGGCGATCCTGTTCAAGGCGGCGTCGAACCCACAGACGATTCCCGACCTCGTCAAGCAGCGCATCGCGGCCGAGGCGAAGCAGACGGAGACGCTCTACGGGTACGCGTTCCACCTCGAGGGGAAGGAGATCACGCCGAACGAGATCGACGAAGCGTTGCGCGGCGAGAAGGACCTCGCGAAGCGCCGCAAGGTGTGGGAGGCGTCGAAGGCGGTCGGGACCGTGCTGAAGCCGGGCCTGGTCGAGTTGCAGAAGCTGCGCAACCAGACGGTGCAGACGCTCGGCTACCGCGACTTCTTCTCGTACATGGTCAGCGAGTACGGCATGACCACGGACGAGATGGCCGCGAAGGTGCAGCAGTTCAACCGCGAGCTGCGGCCCGTGTTCAAGGAGCTCCACACGTGGGCGCGGTACGAGCTGGCGAAGCGCTACGGACAGCCCGTGCCCGACCAGATCCCCGCGGACTGGCTGCCGAACCGGTGGGGGCAGGGCTGGGACGCGCTCGTCGACGTCCCGGGCTTCGACCTCGACGCCGCGGTCGCGAAGAAGGGCCCGGTGTGGGTCATCGAGCAGGCGGAGCGCTTCTACGTGAGCCTCGGGTTCCCGGCGCTGCCGAAGACGTTCTGGGAGCGCTCGTCGCTGTATCCGGTCGCGAAAGACGCCGGGTACAAGAAGAACACGCACGCGAGCGCGTGGCACATCGACCTCGACCAGGACGTGCGCTCGCTCATGAGCGTCGAAGCCGACCAAGAGTGGTACGAGACGACGCACCACGAGCTCGGCCACATCTACTACTACGCGTGCTACTCGAACCCCGACGTGCCGCCGCTCCTACGCGAGGGCGCGAATCGCGCGTACCACGAGGCGATGGGCTCGTTGATGGGCCTCGCGGCGATGCAGCCGCGCTTCATCGGCTCGGTCGGGCTCGAGACGGGCGCGAAGACTCCCGACCCGATGCAGTTGCTCTTGAAGGAGGCGCTCAACTACGTCGTGTTCATCCCGTGGTCGACCGGGACGATGTTCTTCTTCGAGAAGGAGCTCTACCACGACGACCTGCCGCCCGCGAAGTGGAACGCGCGGTGGTGGGAGCTCGCGGGGAAGTACCAGGGCATCGCGCCGCCGACGAAGCGCGGCGAGGAGTTCTGCGACGCCGCGACGAAGACGCACATCAACGACGACCCGGCCGGGTATTACGACTACGCGTTGTCGTTCGTGCTCTTGTTCCAGCTCCACGACCACATCGCGAAGCAGCTCCTTCACGAGGACCCGCACGACACGAACTACTTCGGGAGGAAGGACGTCGGCGCGTTCCTCGCGTCGATCATGACGCCCGGCGCGAACGCGGACTGGCGCGAGCTCCTGAAGCGGAAGACGGGCTCCGACCTCAGCGCGAAGGCGATGGTCGACTACTTCGAGCCGCTCCGGAAGTGGCTCGTAGAACAGAACAAGGGCCGCAAGTGCACGCTCGCGGAGTTGTGACCGCGGTGCACGGCTACGGCGCCCAGAGCACGCGCAGCGCGTTCGTCGCGTTGCTCGTCGCGGGCGTGCAGAAAACCGCGGAGTTGCGGTAGCGCACTTGGTAGACGCGTTCGCTCGCGAGCGTGACGGCGCCGCGGATGCTCACCGGAGGATCTCCGGCGCCGGGGTAGGCCGAGCTCCCGCCCGCGTTCGCCTTCGTTCCGATGCGCACGAGCGCGCCGCCCGCGCACGCGAGGCCGTCGTCGAACACGATCCCCGCGCCGCCGTTCTCGAGCAGCGTGCCCTGGAAGAAGGACGCGCTCGCGTTTGCCGGCATCTGGTCCGCGCGCAGCACGAGCTGATCGAGTGCGACGCGCGCGGGGCCCGCGCCCGCGAGCCGGGCGCCGACGCCGAGCGAGTTGCGGCAGCCCGCGCGCGCTCCCGGCGCTTCGTCGTTCGCGCACGGGCACGCGCTGCCCGAGCCGTCGCCGGGGCACGCGCTCCAACCGCTGATGCGACATGCGCGGAGCACGGACACGACGGCGCTCGCGAAGTTCCCAGTGGCGAGATCGAGGTCGCCGTCCGCGTCGTAGTCCGCGATCGCGATGCGCTGCGGTGCGAAGCCGGTCAGAAGGTGAACGGGCGCGACGAACGTCCCGTTGCCGAGGTTGCGCGCGACCGAGACGCGGCCTTCGTTCGCATAACCGACGAGCGCGTCGAGCGCGCCGTCCCCGTCCACGTCCGCGAGCAGGACATCGCTCGGCATCGAGCCCCAGAAGTAGGTCACGGGGACCGCGAACACGCCCGCGCCGAGGTTGCGCGTCACCGCGACCCACTCGTTCCACAGGTCGCTCGCGACGACGTCGAGGTCGCCGTCGCCGTCCACGTCGCCGAGCTCGATGGACGCGGTGCTGGGTTCGGTCCCGCACGCGCAGGCGAACGTGCCCGCGAGGACGAACGTCCCGTTGCCTTGGTTCGCGAACCGATTCGCGCTCCCGTTGCCGAGCGACACGACGAGGTCGGCGTCCCCGTCGCCGTCGACGTCGCCCGCGACGAGCGCCATCGTGCCCGTCGTCGCCGCCAGCGTCGTGAAGGGCGCGAACGTCCGGTTCCCGAGGTTTTGTACGACGGCCACGGCGCTCGAGCCGAGCTGCCCCGTCGCGGCGAGGTCGAGGTCGCCGTCCGCGTCGAAGTCGGCGAGACGGAGGCTCAGGCCCGCGATCCCGGCGGGGAGCACGACGGGCGGACCGAAGGTCGCGCCGCCCGCGTTGAACCGCACGTGGATCGCGCTGCCGCTCGTGTACGCGAGGTCGCGCGCGCCGTCGCCGTCGAGGTCCGCGATGCGGATCGACCAGCCGCCCGGGCCGAGGAGCACGGCGGACGCGAACGCGCCCTGGCCCTGGTTCACGAGCAACTCGAGGCCGAGGTTCGTGGACACGACGACGTCCGCGTCGCCGTCGCCGTCGAGGTCGCCGCTCGCGATCGAGATCGCCTGCGGGCCGACCGGTGCATGCTGCGCGGCTTCGAAGCACACGGTCTGCGCATTCGCGAGGGCGGCCAGCATGCACGGAGCGAGGAAGCCTGGGCCGTTGGGGCTGAATCGCACTCGTCCAGGGCTCGGCCCGTGAGACGTCATCGTGAGCGGAAACCCGGGGACCATGCTCGGAGTCTAGCGCGCGATCTTGCTGCTCGGGGCGCGTCGATGGTCTGGTAGCCCCTCTCGTTCCGCCGTCGACGATCGCAGCGCATCGCTGCGGCGTTTCACGTCCACCGTCCCATGCGGTGGCGAGAGCGCGTTCCGACCTCCAGACCGCTTCAGCGCTGGCGCGGATCGGCGTGATCGCGCTCGTGGTGTCGCTTCAGCGCGTCGTCGCCGAAGTCCTGCTCGAGGTCGCGCCAGAGGAGATGGACGTGGTTCGCGCCGTTCTGCGTGTCGTCCCACTCGATCGCGGCGGTCACGGCGTCGAAGCGCCAGTAGTGCGGCTCGCGCGCCTTCGTCCCGCCGCTCCACGCGAAGCGCAGTGCGTCCGTTCCGCACTGCGCGAAGCGTGTCGACGCGGCGCGCGCGTCCTCGTCCGCGAGGTCGCCGAGGATCTCGCGCAGGAGCGCGTCGGCCGTCGCGCGCTGTCCCGCGTTCAACGCGGCGAGCGGGAGGCCGAGGTGCTGCTCGAAGCCCGCGTCGCGGCCGGGACCGAGGATCACGTCGGCCGGAACGGCGCCGGGGAGCGTCGCGCGCTCGCGTTGCATTGCATCGAGACTCGTCACGAGCGCGCGTGCGAGCTCCTCCTCGCGCCCGCGCACCGCGAGCCCCGCGTCGGGACCCGTGAGCACGTGCGCGGGGTTCGTGCCGAGGAAGAACGGCGTCGTCGCGACGAGCTCGTCTCCGATCGACGTGAAGTTCAGCGCGACGTGGTGACCCTCGAAGCGCCAGCCCCACGCGCCCGCGCCCGGCGCGCCGAAGAGCGTCACGCAGTAACGACCCGGATCGCGGTTGGGGTTGGGCTTCCCGGGCGCGCCCTCGAGCTCGCCCAGGATCGCCTCGAGCTTCACGATGCCGTCGACCTTCGCGCGGCCGCGCGCGGAGAGCGCGCTCGCGAGGAGTGCGTGCACACGCTCCGTCTGCGCGGGCGTGAGCTCGGCGAGCTTCAAGCCCTGTCGATCGCGCGGGATGTAGTGCCAGTTGCGCCGCTCCGCACCGTCGAACGGGAGCACACCGCGTTCGCGCTGGCTCGCGTCGAGGGACGCGACGAGCGCGCGCGCGGCCTCCGTCATGCGATTCACGTCGCGGCGCTGCTCGACGTGCTCGCGCGCGAGGCACGCACCGACGAACAGCACGACGAGCGCGAGGAAGACGAAGGACGGGTCGATGCGCACCGCGAGGGAACGCAGGCGATGGGCGAGCGTGCGCATCGCCGAATTCATGGATGTCGGACGCATGGGTTCCTCACTTGCGACCGCGGATGGACTTCCACGGTTCTTCCTCGGAGACGTCGACGAGCGCGGGACCCTCGAATACGGCGGGGGAGAGCACCGCGAGGAACACGACGGGCTCGTCGAAGACGTTGTACGTGCCGTGGACTTCGTCCATCGGCACGTGCGCGACCTCGCCGGCCGACAGGACGCGCTTCTCGCGCCCGACCCACTGCTCCGCGCGGCCCGACACGTAATAGAGGAGCTCCTCCATGCACGGATGGCGGTGGAAGGCGTGCGCCGCGCCGGGCGGCATCGTCACGCGCACCATTTGCAGGTGCTTCGACGCGGTGAGGCCCGGCCGCGCGAGCCACTCGTGCGGTCCCCACGGAAGCACCTCGACCTGGGCATCCTTCGACGTGACGAAGCAGAGGCAGTGGGGGTGAGGCATGCGACGTCGATCCGGCCCTGGAGTGGCTCGGCGGATAGGATGCACCGGACGCACGGGCGGGTCGATCACTCGTTCGTGAGTTCCCAACCCCGCCCGCACGAAAGGACCTCCGTGTCTCACGCGCTCTTCGGGACTCGATCGCGCCGCGTCGCGCTCGCCTGCGTTCTCGCCTCGATCGGATCGAGCTGCATCGTGCACCGCGAGGCGACCTGGTTCGCGAACGCGGCCATCCACGACGACGCGCATCGGATGCGCGTCGTCGGCGCCGGGCACCGAGCGGTGCTGCAATACCGGCACGTCTCGGGGCTGCCGGCCCCCGATGCCGCCACGGAGCGGCTGCTCCTGTTGGAACTGCCTTCGGAAAAGCTCGGCGCGGGCCAGCGGATCGAGTTCCCGGGCCAGGACGTCCGCGCCGTGTGCGTGCTCGGCGAGGGACCGCACTTCCGCGCCGCGGACGCTCGCGGGGTCGTCGAGATCATCGAGATGCGCGACGCGATCGTCGTCGCGCGAATGGACGCCCGGTGCACGGCGCTCGATTGGGAGTTCGCGGGCGTCGAGCACTTCGAACTCGCGCCCGTCCCGGCCGCCCCGTGAATCCGAGCGAGGCTGCACCTGAGCGAGTGCTGCTTGCGTGAACGGGAGCGTGCTGCAGTGGGTGGAACGCTCGTGAGCCAGTGGAGTTCCGGGCACTCTCGGTCGTTCTCGTGGTTGGCCACGCCGGCCCGAGTGGACTTGCGCCCCTCCGGGGTGAGCCACAGACTGACTTCATGACCCTGCCCCGAAAAGACTGGGAGCACCTCTCCATCCCCGAGCGTATCGAGCTCGTCGAGGATATCTGGGACAGCATCGCCGAGGAGTCGGATCGGGTTCCGCTCAGCGACGCGCAACGCGCGGAATTGGAACGTCGGCTCGCGCTCTACGAGCAGGATCCCAGCGCGACACGCTCTTGGGCCGAGGTGCGAGAGCGCTTGGAGCGCGAGGAATGAACGTCCGGCTCCTGCCGGAAGCCGAAGAGGATTTGGTGGAGGCCGCGCGCTGGTACCGAGCTGCGCGTCGAGAGCTGGGCTCCGAGTTCTTGCGGGCCGCGGAGGCGCGGCTCGAGAAGCTTGGACGGATGCCGGTCGCATTCCCGATCGTGCTGCGCACAGTGCGGAGGTCGACGCTTAGGCGATTCCCGTACAGCTTCTTCTACACGGTTCGCAACGGTGAGCTGGTCGTGCTCGCGTGCTTGCATGTGTCGCGCTATCCCGAGCAGTGGAAACGCAGGATGTGATGACACAAGGGTGGAAGTGGCGCCGGGTTCGGCATGGACGCCGCGAACACGGCCTCGGGGCCAATCGGACTCAGCGACGTCGTGCGTGCTTCTTCGGCAGCCGGATGCGCTTGAACTCCTCGATCTGCGCCTTGATCGCGATCTCCGTCGGCAGGCGCTCGGTCGAGCTCGCGCCGTAGAAGCCGTCGAGGCCTTCGACGCGGTCGATCACGTACTGCGCGTCTTCCGGCATCGCGATCGGGCCGCCGTGGCACAGGCAGAGCACGTCCTTGCGCACCTTCTTCGACGCATCGACAATCGCCTGCACGCGCTTCACGCACGTGTCGAGCGTCTTCACGCTCTTCGCGCCGATCGTGCCGCCGCTCGTGCAACCCATGTGCGCGACGATGAGGTCGGCGCCGGCCTTCGTCATCGCTTTGGCCTCGTCGACGTCGAACGCGTAGGGCGTCGTCAGCAGGTCCATCGCGTGCGCCATCCGCGTCACGTCGACCTCGAGGCCGAAGCCCATGCCCGTCTCCTCCAGCGTCGCCCGCAGCTCGCCCTCGATCAGCCCGACGGTGGGGAAGTTCTGGATGCCCGCGAAGCCGAGCTCCTTCAGCTCGCGCAGGAAGAGGCGCGGGATCATGAACGGATCCGTGCCGCACACACCGGCGAGCACGGGGGTGCGCTTCACGACGGGGAGCACCTCGAACGCCATCTCCTTCACGATCTGGTTGGCGTTGCCGTAGGGCATGAGCCCCGCGGTCGATCCGCGCCCCGCCATGCGGTAGCGTCCCGAGTTGTAGACGATGAGCAGGTCGATCCCGCCCGCCTCCTCGCTCTTCGCGGAGATGCCGGTGCCCGCGCCGCCGCCGATGATCGGCTCGCCGCGCGCGATCTGGGCGCGGAAGCGTTTCAGGATGCTCGCGCGCGATTCCGCGACGCCGTTCGTGTGCTTCGTGCGTGCCATCCCGCGGAGGATACGCGGCGGCCTCGGCGCGAGGGAAGGACACGGAGCGCGCGGATAGACTTCGCGCGCTTCGAACCGTTCACGAGGAACACGCATGCACGCCGAGGAATTCCGCCGTCAGGGCCACGCGCTGATCGATTTCATCGCCGATTACCGCGCGACGATCGAGGAACGGCCCGTGCGCGCGCAGGTCGAGCCCGGTGCCATCAAGGCCGCGCTCCCCGCGTCGCCGCCGATGGAGCCCGAGCCGTTCGGCGCGGTGCTCGCGGACGTCGAGCGCGTGCTCGTGCCCGGCCTGACGCTGTGGTCGCACCCGCGCTTCTTCGGTTTCTTCCCGTCGAACGGCGAGCTGTCGTCCGTGCTCGGCGACTACCTCTCGACGGGTCTTGGCGTGCTCGGACTCTCGTGGCAGGCGTCGCCGGCGTTGTCGGAGCTCGAAGAGGTCGTGACGGACTGGCTGCGGCAGATGACGGGCTTGTCGAGCGCGTGGAAGGGCGTGATTCAGGACACGGCGTCGACGTCGACCTTGCTCGCGCTCTTGTGCGCGCGCGAGCGCACGACGAACTTCAGGGTTGCGCGCGGCGGACTGCAGGCGGAGGAGCGCCCGCTCGTCGTCTACGTGTCGGAGCACGCGCACAGCTCCGTCGACAAGGCGGCGCTGCTCGCGGGCTTCGGCCGCGCGAACGTGCGCTCGATCGAGGTCGACGAGCGCTTTGCGTTGCGCGCCGATGTGTTGGAGCGCGCGATCGCCGACGACCGCGCCGCGGGCCGCGTGCCGTGCGCGATCGTCGCGACGACGGGCACGACGACGACGACCGCGCTCGATCCGATCGAGAGCCTCGCAAGCATCGCGAAGCGCGAAGGCCTCTGGCTCCACGTCGACGCCGCGATGGCGGGCTCGGCGATGATCCTGCCCGAGTGCCGGTGGATGTGGGCGGGCATCGAAGGCGCCGACTCGATCGTCGTGAACCCGCACAAGTGGCTCGGCGCTGCGTTCGACTGCTCCGTCTACTACGTGAAGGACCCCGAGCACCTCGTGCGCGTGATGAGCACGAACCCGAGCTACCTCCAATCGAGCGTCGACGCGCGCGTGACGAACTACCGCGACTGGGGCATTCCGTTGGGCCGACGCTTTCGCGCGCTGAAGTTGTGGTGCTTGATCCGCGAGCAAGGCGTGAGTGGGCTCCAAGCGCGCCTGCGGCGCGACCTCGAGAACGCAAAGTGGTTCGAGGAGCAAATCGCACGCTCGCCGCACTGGCGCGTGCTCGCCCCCGTCGCACTGCAAACCGTTTGCGTGCGCCACGAACCACCCGGCATCACCGGCGACGCGCTCGACCGCCACACACAAGCGTGGGCCGAGCGCCTGAACGCGTCGGGCTTCGCCTACGTCACTCCCGCTCAGCTCGACGGCCGTTGGATGGTGCGCGTGTCGATCGGCGCGCTCGCGACGGAGCGCTTGCACGTCGCCGAGTTGTGGACCGCGATGCGCAACGCCATCGGCTGAAACCCGTGCCAGTCCACTCGCTCACCCTTCGCGCCACGTCATGCTTCGTGCGCGAGGGCTACCGATCGGGTGAATGAACGGACGGGCACCGGATTCAACCTCCGAGGACCCACCGTGCGGCGTTCACGTAGAGCAGCTGGTAGCTCGCGTTCGAGTGCGCGCGGCCATCGTGGCCGAGGGTGATGCAGGCGGTGCGGCCCTTCTCCCTCGCGACGGTCCACACGACGGGGAACTGCTCCTTGCCGTCGAGCGAGCGGCCGACGGCGATCACGTGGATCGCGCTGCCCTTCGGGTCGACCTCGAAGCGGTAGAGCTCGTCCTCGATGCGAAACGTCGCGGGAACGTCCTTCGCGATCGGGTGCGCGGCATCGACGACGCGCACCTCGAACTCGCCGAACGGACCGTGGCCGCGCGAGCCGCCGCCGACGAGTTGCGCGTTGTACTCGGGCCAGTCGGCCCAGTTGTACCAGCACGCGGGATGCACGATCAGCAGGCCTCCGCCGCGTGCGACGAAGTCGAAGATGCCCTTGCGGAGGTCGTCGCCGTCGAGCGGCTGGTTGTTCGTGAGCTCGAGCACGCCGAGCATCGCGAGCTGCGGGAGGATCTCGTTCACCTTCTCCGTGTAGCGCGTCTTCGAGAAGCCCGCGCTCGCACTCGAAGCGTTGCCCGCGCTGGCGAGCGTCGCGAGGTCCGCGTCGCCGAAGAAGCGTTTGAAGTCGTGGCTCGATCCGCCGCCGACGACGAGCAGCTCGAGCGGCTCGATCTTCACGGGCGCCTTCGCGGCAGCAGTCTTCTTCACGGCGCCCTTCAACTCCGCGGTGAGCGCGAAGAAGGTCGCCGCCTGATCGCCGTCGGGGCTCGTGAGCACGACCTTCTCCACGACGACGTTCTTCTTCTTCGGTTCGAGCGCGAACGTGCGCACCTGGCCCCAACTGTCCTCGGCGAGCACGCCGTCGGCGTACTCCGAACCCGGCACGTCGTGCTTGCCGATCCAGTCGCCGAACTCGACGCCGCTCTTCAGCACGACGTCCTCCCGCGAGCCGTCGGCGTAGACCCACGTCCAGGTGCAGATTGGACGCACGTCGCGGAAGTAGGGGAAGGCCCACGCGCCGATGCCGCCGAGGACGTGCACTCGCTCCAGCGCGAAGCCGACCTTGACCTCGACGACGCTCGGCTTCGCGAGTTTCGACTCCCAGTCCTTCGCGAGCCCGCCCTTGAGCACGAGCGCGTTCAGACCGCTTTGCGTGCGCTTGGGATCGAGCACGTCGAACGGCACGCCGGCGATCGGCTGGATGCCCCAGCGTTTGAAGACCATCGGCTTGTCGTCGCGCTTCGAGTCGTAGAGGCCCGCGAGCGAGCTCGAGCTGACGACGTCGTCGAGGTCGAGCACGCGCCAGCCCGCAAAGCCGCCCGTGAGGAACGCGAAGAGGTCGCGGAAGCCCTCGGCGCCGATCGAGTCGAGACCTTCGGGCATCGGCGAGCGCCCCGTGTTCTTGATCCAGTCGATGTCGTCCCGCGCGACCTCGGCGTCGCCGTTCGTCGAGCGCAACACGACCGAACGCGCGTCCTCGCGCGCCATCGTGCCGGTGACGAGCTTCCCGTCCTTCGTCTCGAGCTGCCACTCGCTGTAGCCCGCTTCGACGGTGCGGTTGGGATCGAGGATGATCGGCAGGAGGTCCGCCGCGCCGTGCGTGCCCATGCCGGTGAGGTCGGGCCCGATCTCGGTGCCCTGGCCGTCGACGCGATGGCACTGGATGCAGTTCTTCTCGAATACGAGCTTGCCGTTCGCGGCGTCGCCCGGCTGCGACGCGATCGGGAGGAAGCGCGCGACGAGCTCGCTCACCTTCGCGCTCGGCTTGTACCCGAGCACGTCGAAGAGCTTCGCCGCGCGCTGCGCGATCGCGGCGTCGGGGTGCGTGCGCAAGCGGTGGAGGAACTGCGGTCCGAGGTCGGCGAGCACGAGTTCCTTCGCCTCGATGGCGTGGAGGAGGAGCTCGGTACGGTCGGTGCGCGCGAGCATCTGCTCGAGAGCAACCGTGCGCGCCTTCGGTGCCATCGAACGGAACGTCTCGATGCACACGCGCGTGGATGCGGGGTGATCGACCGCTCCGAGCAGGCGCACTACGCGCTCCTGAACGTCGGGATCGACGTCGGGCGCGAGGAACTCCTTGGCGCGCGGGATCGCGGAGAGGCGTTCGGAGGGGAGCGCGACGAGCGTCTCGAGGGCGTCGAGGCGCTCGGAGAGCGGACCGCGGTCCTCGACCCGTGCGCGGAGGTAGCTCGCGACGGGCTCGAGCTTCGCACCGAGCGCGTCCACGGCGTTCAGGCGCATCGCGATCCGCGCCGTGGACTCGTGGATGTGCCAGTAGGCGACCGGCCGGTCGAGGAGCTTCGAAAGCGCTTCGACGAGGTGCTTCGAAGCGGGTTCGCGCGAGCTGTCGCGGACTGAGCTGCTCAGCGCCCCGAGCACGTCGTCGACGATCATGCCTTCCGCTTGCGGCAGCCCGCCGAGCTCGAAAAGCGTCGTCTCGAGTGCGGAGCGATTCCTGGGGAGAGCGAGCTGCGCGGCGAACGCTTCGACGAGCGAGACGCCGCCATCGATGGGCGCGGCCTGCGCGAGGTGCGGAAGGGTCTCGCGAGGAGCGGCGAGCGCCGTGCCCAGGATCACCGATCGCGACCATGGGTCGTCGACGAGGTACCACGCGGACAAGGTGCTCGATGTGCTCGTACGAAGCGCTGAAAGGGCCTCGATCGCGGCCAGGCGCTCCTTCGCATCCGAACTCCGAACGAGAGGCTCCAGGCGCGCGAGGAGCGAGGCGGAGAGAGCGAACTCGCTATCGATCGAGGCGATCTTCAGCCCTTGGATGCGCGCCGCCGCGTCCGTGTCGCGGAGCAGGGACTCGACGGCCCGGGATCCGCGACCGAGCCGCTGCAGGCACCACGCAGCTTGCACGCGCGCGCGTGAGTTCAGGCCGCCGCTCGCCGTGCTCTCGAGTTCCGAGAGGACGTCGGGGCCAGCGCGCTCGACGAGCAGGCGCATCGCCGTCGTCGCTGCCCACGAGTTCGGGTGCCCGAGCGCCGTCACGAGCGCATGCGTGCGCGCCTTCGAGCGATCGACGACCTTGACTGCGGTCGCGCGCTTGTGCTGCACGCGCCAAATGCGGCCGTGGCTGTGGTCGCGGTCGGGGCGCTTCGCCGCGTTGGTCGGTCCGTGCTGCGGGCCGCGCGTGTCGTTGTGCACGACGGCCTGGTTGTAGAAGTCGAGGACGTAGAGCGCGCCGTCCGGCCCCACGCGCATGTGGATCGGGCGGAACCACAGGTCCGTCCCGGCGAAGAACTCCGCCTCGCGCGCCTTCGTCGCCTTGAACGTCACGCCGTCCGGCGTGAGCACGTCGTGGTGCACGAGGTGCACCGTCGGCTCCGCGACGAAGCACGCGTCGTCCCACTCCTTCGGCCACGCGCCGCCGGTGTAGAGGCAGCAGCCCGACGCCGCCGTGAAGCCGCCGACGAAGTCGATCTGCGCGTACGGTGCGTCCGTGTGCGTCAGGAGCGGCACGACGCGGTCGTCGTCCGGGCAGTCGTGCCAGCTCTGCGCGTTGCCGTAGCGCGCGTCCGCGAGCGCCTTCTCCGGCATCACGACGTGGCGCAGGTGCGCGCCGTTCGCCATCGAGAAGAAGAGCTCGCCGTCGCTCGAGAAATCGAGGCCCCACGTGTTCGAGCCATACGACGACACCGTCTCGATCGCGCTGCCGTCGGGTTGGAAGCGGAAGATGCCGTTGCCGATGTGCCCGAAGTCCTTCCCGGCCGCGTTCGTCACGTGCCGTGAATCGCCGCCCGAGTAGCCCTGCGTCCCGTAGATCCACCCGTCGAGGCCCCAGCGCAGGTTCGAGATCACCGCGTGCGTGTCGCCGAAGCCGAAGCCGGTGAAGACGCGCTCCGTCGTGTCCGCGACGTCGTCGCCGTTCGTGTCGCGCAGGAACAAGATGTCGGGCGCGTCGCTCACGATCACCCCGTCGCGGTGGAAGACGAGGCTCGTCACGAGGTCGAGCCCCGTGTGGAACAGCTTCTTCGCGTCCATGCGCCCGTCGCCGTCCGTGTCGGCGAGGATCGCGATCTCGTCGTGCGCGGGGATCTTCGAGAAGCGCTCCTTGTCGGGATAGCCCGGGCTCTGCGCGACCCACATCCGTCCGCGAGCGTCCCAGTCGAGCGAGATCGGCTTCTCGATCAACGGCTCCGACGCAACGAGCGACAGGTCGAAGTCGGGGTGCACCTCGAGCAGCTTCGACGCGTCCTCGGGCTTCGTCGGTCCGCCCTTCGGGTACTCGAGCGCGTCGGCCTCGCCCGGCTTCAACAAAAGCGCGACGTCGCGCTTCCCCGCCCACGCGATGCCGCGCAGGAGCAGCGTCCGCCACGCGGGATGCTCGAACGAGGTCGCGTTGTGCCCCTGGATCGAGACGAACGCGCGGTAGTCCGCCCTTTCAAAGGTCCACATCTGCGGCGTGACGTCGAACACGGTGTGAAACCCGCTCGCGAGCACGCGCGCCGCCGGATCCATGTGCAGCTCCCAATAGAGCTCGTCCTCGAAGCGGAAGTTCGCGACGCCTTGCGTGATCGGGTGCGTCGTGTCCGTGAAGTAGAGGTCGGTCGTGCCCTCCTGGTACTTCGAGTGCCCGTGCTCCCACGCGCCGCCGATCACGGTCTTGAACCACTGCGGATCGTCGCCGCACACGCCGTCGTGGAGCACGACGATGCCGCCGCCGCGCGCGAGGTAGCGCTCCAGGTTC
>JACRIO010000053.1 GCA_016220035.1 Planctomycetota bacterium
CGGCGCGTCCGTCACGCCGCGGGAGCGTGACGGCCGCGCCGGCCGCGTGCGATCAGCGCTTCGCGCCGGCTTCGACCGGGAGCGCTTCGAGGCCGATCGCCTTCAGGCCTTGATCGACGAGCCGCGGCGTCAGGGGGTAGAAGCCGTCCTTCACCGTGGCCTCCTGGCCCGGCTTCGAGAGCACGTAGCGCAGGAACTCGCGGCGCAGCGGGTCGAGCTCCGCGCCGGGTTTCTTGTTCACGTAGACGTAGAGCATGCGGGTCATCGGGTACTGGCCCGCGTAGGCGTTCGCCTGGCTGACCTCGAAGGCCTCGGACTTCGCGTCCTTCGCGAGCTTCAGCACCTTCACGTCGGCCGTCCTGTAACCGATGCCGCTGTACCCGATCGCATACTTGTCGCTCGCGACGCCCTGCACGACGGCGGAGCTCCCCGGTTGCTCCTTCACGGTGTCCTTGAAGTCGCCGTTCGCGAGCGCGTGCTCCTTGAAGAAGCCGTAGGTGCCCGAGGCGGAGTTGCGGCCGTAGAGCGCGATCGGCTTGTCGGCCCATTCGCCCGTGAGCCCGAGGTCGCCCCAGGTCGTGAGGTCCTTCGCCCAGCCCGCCTTGCGCGACTTCGAGAAGAGCGCGTCGACCTCTCCGAGCGAGAGCTGCGTGAGCGGGTTGTCCTTATGCACGTAGATCGCGAGCGTGTCGACGGCGACCGGGACGGCGGTCGGCGGGTATCCGAAGGCCTTCTCGAAGTCGTCGATCTCCTTCTGCTTCATCGGGCGCGACATCGGGCCGAAGGTCGACGAGCCGTTGATCAGCGCGGGCGGCGCGGTGCCGGAGCCCTTGCCCTCGACCTCGACGGCGACCGCCGGGTAGTGCTTCTTGAAGTCCTCGGCCCACAGCGTCATCAGGTTGTTGAGCGTGTCCGAGCCGACGGACTTGATGCTGCCCGAAACGCCTTGAATCGGCTTGTAGACGGGCAACTTCGCGTCGACCTGGATCGTTTGCGCGAGGGCGGCGGGCGCCGCGAGCAGGAGTGCCACGAGGGTCGGGAGCTTCATTCGGTTCATCCTCCGGTAGGGGTGGTTGGACGACCGCGATTGGAGCCGCGCATTGCAAAGATCCCTTCAAGGGACGGCGAACGCGCCGTGATTCGCGGCGCGTTCTCCGGCGGGGACTCACCTTCGATCGACGACAACCCGTCCGCGCTGGACGACGAACCGGATGGAGCGCAGCGCCGCCGGGTCCGCCAGCGGATCGGCCGCGAGCGCCACGAGATCGGCGACGAAGCCCGCGTCGATGCGGCCGAGTTCGCCCTCGTGCCCGAGCACGCGCGCGGCGGTCATGGTCGCGGCGCGCAAGGCCTCCGTCGGCGCGAGACCCGCGGCGGCGAGGAGCTCGAGCTCGCGCGCGTTCGTGCCGTGCGCGAACACCCCCGCGTCGCTGCCGCACGCGATCGTGACGCCGGCTTCGTGCGCCGTCCGCACGAGTTCGCGCGCGCGCAGCACGGATGCAGGCGGCGCGCCGTCTTTCCATCCGGCGTAGCGCGCCGACGCTTCGTTCGCGGCGAGCGTGGGGCAGAGCACGACGCCGCGCTCCTGCATCAGCTCGAGCGTCGCGCGGCTCGCCGCGTAACCGTGCTCGATCGTGTTCACGCCGGCCAGGACGGCGCGGCGCACGCCTTCGTCGGTGCTCGCGTGCGCCGCAACGGGCTTCTTAGCGCTGCGCGCCTCGTCCACCAGCGCCTCCAACTCCTCCTTCGAGAACGACGGCGTCGCGGGCTCGCCCGGCGCGCGGCGGTAATCCGCGTAGACCTTGATCCAGTCCGCGCCCGCCGCGACCTGCGCGCGCACGGCGCGGCGCACTTCAGCTACGCCCGTCGCCTCCTCGGCGCCGCACGGCACGTCCCAACGCGGATCGAAACCCGCGGGCGCGTAGCAGTGCGTCGCGACGATCGCGCGCGTCGCCGCGAAGATGCGCGGGCCCGGCACGAGGCCTTCGGCGATCGCGTCGCGCAGCGCGACATCGGCGAAGCCCGCGCCCTCCGTGCCGAGCTCGCGCACGGTCGTGAAGCCCGCTTCGAGCGTCGCGCGCGCCTGCACGACCGCGCGGATCGTGCGCAGCTCGAGCGACTCCTTCAGCACCTGGTCGTTCCACGCGCGCTCGTCGTAAGGATGCAAGAGGAGGTGCGTGTGCAGATCGATGAGCCCGGGGACGAGCCACGCACCCGTCGCGTCGACACGCAGCGCGTCGCTCGGAACGCGGAGGCTCGCGAGCGGCGCGACGCCTTCGATCTTCTCGCCGCGCACGAGCACCGCGCGATCGTCGAGCCAGTGCTCGCCTTGCGCATCCAGGATATGGGCGCCGGTGATCACGAGCACGCGCTCTTGCGCGACGGGGGAAAGGGCGAGGAATGCAGTGAGGACGTGCGTCCACATCGTCGAGGTCTCCTTCAGGTCGCGCGCAGCGTAGCGGATCGACCGCGGAAGACGATCGAGAGCGCGTCCCTCACGAAGCGGCGGGAATCGGCGCGCTCGACACCGGCGATGCTCGACGACTAAGGTGGCCTCTTCGATCCCACTCCGGCATGAGCGCCCCGCTTCCGTTTCACGTCCGCCGCGCGACGCGCGCCGACGCCGCGCGCTTCACGGAAGAGCGCCTCGCGCTGTTCCGCGAGATGGAGGAGCTCGTTCCCGGTGCGGCGCACGACGCGCTCGCGCATGCGACGCGCTCCGCGTTCGAGGACCAGGTCGAGCGCGCCGCGACGCTCGCGTGGATCGCGCTCGACGCGGAGGGTCGGGACGTCGGGTCGATCGCGCTGCACGTGTTCGAGCGTCTGCCGTCCGTGAAGAACCCCGTGGCGTTCGAGGCCTACGTCAGCCACGTCTTCGTCGCTCCCGCGTGGCGAAGACGCGGCGTCGGCACGGCGCTCTTCGCCGCGCTCGTCGCCGAAGCGCGCGCGCGCGGCGTGCAACGCATCCGACTGCACGCGACTGAGCCGGGGCACGCGCTCTACGCGACGCTCGGCTTCCGCCTGCGCACGAACGACATGGAGCTCCGGCTGTGACGCAGCGCCGCATCACGGCGCTCGCGCTGCTCGTGCGCGACTACGACGAGGCCATCGCGTGGTTCACGACGAAGCTCGGCTTCGAACTGCTCGAGGACACACTCGTCGGGAGCGGGAAGCGCTTCGTGCGCGTCGCTCCCCGCGGCGACGGCGGCGCGGCGCTGCTCCTCGCGCGCGCCGTCGGTCCGGAGCAGGAGCGCGCGATCGGACATCAGAGCGGCGGGCGCGTATTCCTGTTCCTCGAGACCGACGACTTCGAGCGCGACCGCGCCGCGTTCGAGGCGCGCGGCGTGCTCTTCACGGAACCGACGCGCCTCGAGGCGTACGGGAAGGTCGCGGTGTTCCTCGACCTCCACGAGAACCGGTGGGACCTCGTCGAGCCCGCGCGGAGTTGACCTACAGCGCCTTCCGAGTGGCGTTGCCCTGGAACTGGCCCCGATCCCGGTCAGATCGGGATGCAGATGTGGGCCACACGTGCTCGGTAAGGGCTGCTACCAGGCCGCGTGGTCCGGAGGCGCAGCCATGCCGAACCAGATCGTATGTAGAATGGGTTCCCAAGGTATCCCCCTCGGACAGGACTCCACACCGTCCTGCGTCACCATCCATGCAGCACCTTCATCGACTCCTCATCGCGGTATGGATCCTCTGTCTCCCTGCTGAAGGGCAGTCCGTTCTCTACCGTTTCGGAGGCCCAGCGGCCTATGCCTACGCTGGCTCGGCCGCCGCTCCAGCAGGCGATTTCGATCAGGATGGCTGGCCCGACGTGCTCATCGGCGCCCCGACCGCTCTGACGGCGGGACTCATGACGGGGCGTGTCGAAGTGCGCTCGGGCCGAGACGGTTCGATGATCCGAGTGTTCGTCGGCCCGTCGCACAACGAGTACATTGGCACGAGCGTGGCGTGTGCTGGAGACGTAGACGCTGATGGCCACCTCGACATCATCACGGGTGGGCGTTCCGCGAGCCTCGACGGAATCTGCGCGCGAGTGTACTCCGGTGCAACCGGTGTAAGGATCCACGAATTCCTCGGACAACACGATGAGGGATTCGGCGTGTCGGTGGCCGGTTTGGGTGACGTGGACCATGACGGACACGACGACCTCTTGATCGGTGGACCTGGGTTCATCTTGAACGGGCAGGACGTGGGGCGAGCCGTCGTACTCTCTGGCGCTACTGGTCAGCAGTTGCGCGCCATCTTTGGCCCGACCTCGCAAGGCTACTTCGGCTACGCTGTTGCCAATTCGGGCGACGTCGATCTCGATGGCACCAATGACATTATCGTCGGAGCATTGAACTCCGACATCAACGGGTTTGACTCCGGTAGCGCATTCGTCTATTCCGGTGCGACTGGGGCGTTGCTACACAGTCTGCACGGTACGACGAACCAAGCCCATTTCGGCTGTTCCGTCGCGGCCGCGGGAGACGTCGACAGCGACGGACATTCGGATGTCATCGTGGGCGCGTACGCGGACAGTACGGTCGGTCCGCGGTTCGGAGCCGCCAGGGTCTTCTCGGGTGCAACCGGAGCACAGCTGATTGTCCTTGGCGGAACCGTGTCGGACGCCCGGTTCGGCGGGAGTGTTGCCGGAGCCGGCGACGTGGACGCGGACGGTCATGCCGACCTCATCGTCGGAGCGAGTTCCTTCGGGTATGGCCCCTTCGTGCATGGCGGAATCGCCAAGGTCTTCTCGGGTGCGGACGGCAGCACCTTGTACATCCTCTCTGGGGATTCGAATCACGCTGCCTTCGGTTGGGTCGTCGCACAGGCTGGCGACGTCAACTGCGACGGATTCGACGACGTGATCGTCGGTGCCCGCACAGACGACTTCCCGGATACCGACTCGGGTTCCGTCTCGGTTGTTCTGTCGCACTGCCCGCGACCTCGCACGTACTGTGATGGTCGAACGACAGCCCTGGGCTGTACACCCCAGATCGGTGCATCAGGTGTTGCCAGTCTGACTACTGGGAACGGCCTTCGTGTGGCCGTGACCTCGCTCCCCAATCGAAGAGACGGAGTGATCTTCTGGGGCCTTCGAGCTGATCACCAGCCATTTGCCGGTGGAGCGTTGTGTGTTGGATCACCCACCGTGCGATCCGGTGTGCAGAACAGCAGTGGTAGCCAGCTTCCTATCCGTGATTGCAGCGGCTCACATTCATTCACTTTCGATCGTGCCTACTTGGCTGGGGTCATTGGGGCGGGCACCGTCATGTATGTGCAGTACTTGGGACGGGACCCAACTGTGGCGCCAGCCGATGAATACATACTCTCGAGTGGATTGGCCTTCGTCATCTGCCCCTGAATACGGAACCAGCATCGTCTCGGCGCATACGGGGGCGTCGCAGCACACCTGTATCCACTGAAGCTGGTGCTCTAGGTAGAAACTCGAGGTCGCACCCCCTCCCGATGCTGCCAGGGCGGTGTTTCATTCGTCGGGGTCGGGTCTCCCCGGTGAGCAACTGGCTACTTATTCGCGCGCGCCGCCACCCCCGAGCAGGAGCGCGCGATCGGGAACCAGAGCGGCGGGCGCGTATTCCTGTTCCTCGAGACGGACGACTTCGAGCGCGACCGCGCCACCTTCGAGGCGCGCGGTGTGCGCTTCACGGAACCGACGCGCGTCGAGGCGTACGGCAAGGTCGCGGTGTTCCTCGACCTCCACGGGAACCGCTGGGACCTCGTCGAGCCCGCGCGGCGGTGACGCGCGCTCACGCCGGTCGCGTATCCGCGCGCGGACGCCACGACCAGCGACGCCAGAGGAGCGTGGCGAAGCTGAGCGCGCCGATCCCGAAATAGAGCGCCGAGTGCGTGATGATCACCATCGGGATGCTCTGGCTGACCGAGAGCACGAAGAGGTAGACGAGCATCGCGGCGTAAATGCACGCCGCGGAGTCGAAGCCCGTCCAGCCCCGGGTCGACCAGACCGGAGACGTGCGCGACGAAAGGCGCAGGAAGTGCCAGCCCGCGATCATCCCGGGCAGGCCGTAGGCGAGCTGGAAGACGACGAAGACGTACGCATTGGGGCCCGAGATCGTGCCGAGCACGGGCTCGCCGCGAGCGACGATCTCGTAGAGGAGCCCGAGGAGATGCGTGGCCACGCCCTGCACGCTGTAGAGCCCGACGAAGAAGACGAGGCCGAGCAGGAACAGCTTGCCCTTGCCGAAGCCGATCTCCTTGCTCTGGGCGTGGCGCGGGGGCTCGCTCCTCGAATCCGCCGACGAGTCTCTGCGCCGAAAGGCCCCAACCAAAGGCACCGTCATCACGCCGAAGCACAGGGCGCACATGATCAGCTCCCAGGTGGTCGCGCGCGGAGCGCATAGATAGAGGATGGCGGCGACGACACCGAGCCAAGCGGTGCCGAGTGCCGCTTTCGCGCCGGGGCTCCAGCTTCGTATCGGCCTGCCCGTCGTGCTCGCGTGCTGCGCGGTGTGTGGGAGCGCCGGATCGCTCGTCGCCACCGAATCGACGTCGCTCCGCACCTCGCTCGCGTGCTGGTAGCGGCGCTCGGGCTGCTTCTCGAGCGACTTCAAGACGATCTCGTCGAGCCGCACGTCGACCTGCACGCGCTTGGACGGCGCGTCGAAGCGGCCGAGCGGCATCTCGCCGGTGAGCAGCTCGTAGAAGACGACGCCGACCGCGTAGATGTCGGCGCGGTGGTCGACGCTCGCGGGCTTCTCCCACTGCTCGGGCGCCATGTAGTGCGGCGTGCCCATCACCTGGTGCGAGCCCGTGAGCGCGAACGCGCCGCGCTCGCGATCGAGCACGCGCGCGAGGCCGAAGTCGGCGATCTTCACGCGGCCCGAAAGGTCGACGAGCACGTTTTCGGGCTTGATGTCGCGGTGCACGACGCCCTGGTCGTGCGAGGACTGCAGCGCGGCGCACACCTGGCTCACGATCGAGAGCGCCTGCTTCGGCTCGATCTTCGTCGAGCGCATCAGGTGGCGCAGGCTGGCGCCCTCGACGAACTCCATGACGAGGTAGCACCACCCGCCGCGCTCGCCCGAGTCGAAGATGGTCACGATGCCGGGGTGCGCGAGGCGCGCGAGCGTGCGCGCTTCGCGGCGGAAGCGTTCGACGAAGCCCGCATCGTCCGCGTTCGCGCGCGCGAGCAGCTTGAGCGCGACCTTGCGGTCGAGCCCCGGGTGACGCGCGCGGTAGACGAAGCCCATGCCGCCCTGACCGACGAGCTCTTCGAGCACGAGCTCGGGGAAGAGCGGCGCGATCTCCGCCAGTTCCGGGGCCCTTTCGCGCGGCGCGCCCTGCGTCACGACCACCTCGCCGGGATCGCGCATGCCGACCGCGATCAGGCACTTCAGGCAGAGCCCGTGCGGGCTGCGCGCGGGTTCATACGTCGCGCCGCAGCGCGGACAGGTCTTCGGGTCGGTCATGGGGACGACTGAGGCGGCGCGGGAGCGAGGTTACCGGCGTCCACGACGATTGCGGAGGTGTCCGCGGCCGAATGGCGGCGGCGAGCGGCCTCGGGATGCGAGTGGATGGCCGAGCGTCGTGCGTTTCAGCCCGCGAGCGCCGCGAACAGCGCCGCGAGCTCCTCGTCGACCTCCGCCGGATCGTCGACGAGGCGCGCGACCTCCTCGCGCAGCGCGATGCGCCAACGCTCGCGCAATCGGTGCGCCGCGACCTTGACGGCGCCTTCGGTCGCGCCGAGTTCGTCGGCGAGCGCGCGGTAGGGGACCTCGCCCGGCGCCGTGAGCGTCGCGACGAGCACGCCGAACGCGCGCGCCTCGCCCCGAGCGGCATAGTCCGCCTCGACGTGCTGGAGCGCGCGCGCGAGCAGCTCCTCGGCGAACGCGCGCTCGTAGGCCTTGTCCGGCGTCGCATCCGTCGCGGGCTCGAGGCGCCACTTCGAGTCGGCGCGCTCGAAGTCGCGCGCGATCGGCAGCCGACCGCCGCCGCGCTTCTCCGCGGTGCGCCGGTCGTGCTCGTCGGCGAGGTAGTGCTTCAGCGCCGTCAGCAGGAACGCGCGGAACCGCCCGCGCTCCGCGTCGAGGGTCGCGAAGTCGTCGCGCTCGAGGAGCCGCAGGAAAAAGCCCTGCACGAGGTCCTCCGCCGTCGCGCGCTCGTGCCCGCGCCGACGGACGTAGTGGTAGAGCGGCATCCAGTACGCCGCGCACAACTCCGATAGTGCCGCGCGCGCGACGGGATCCGCGCCGCGCCCGGCCGCGAGCACGAGGCTCCAGCGCGTGCGCGCGAAGCCGAGACGGTCGGGACCGGTGGTGGACACGCCCTCACATTACCGTGCGAGTCCGCGACGGCGACCTGTTCCTCGAACCCGGGCACTGCGAATAGACTCTCGAAGTGCCGCACTGTTTCCATGTCTACATCGATGAGTCGGGCGACGAGGGCTTCCGGTTCGCCGAGGGGAGCTCGGACTGGCTGGTCGTTTCCGGCGTCGTCACTCGTCACGAGAACGATCTCGCGACGGTCAAGCTCGTGGAGGAGGTACGCGCGGTCTTGAAGAAGCCGGGGAAGCCGCTGCACTTCCGTGACTTGAAGCACGAACACCGGCTGCCCTACGTCGACCGCATCGGCAACGCTCGGCTGCGGACGATCACCGTTCTCGTCCACAAGCCCTCGATCCAGGAACCCGAGAAGTTCCATCGCGAGCCCTACCACCTCTATCGCTACGCCACGCGCCTCCTGCTCGAGCGCGTGTCCTGGTTCTGCCGAGAGAAACGCAAGCCGGAGCACGCGCACCACACCGCGCGGCTCATCTTCTCGAACCGCAGCAGCATGTCCTACGACGACCTGCGCGACTACTTGCGAACCTTGAAGTCCGGCGTGATCCCCGATGTCCGCATCGACTGGAGTGCGCTCGACTGCGACGAAATCCTGGCGCTCCCTCACCACGCGATGATGGGCCTGCAGATCGCGGATGCGGTCGCTTCGTCGATGTGGATGGGCGTCAACCGATCCCACTTGGGCTACGTCGAGCCGCGGTACGCGCAAATGCTCGCGAACGTGGTCTATCGACATCACGCCGTTGCGCAGGGCTATGGCGTCAAGTTCTTCCCCAAGGACGCCAAGGCGCTGATCGCCCAGTTCGCCGAGCTCGCGTGGATCGAGCCCACCTACGCGCCTAGGCCCTCTCGGGCCTAGGTGGATGCAGGCCCCGGCTCCAGGATCCCACCCGCAAGGGGCTGCCGTCCGGAGGACGACCAGGAGTTGCTCCGCGCTAGCCTGCGCCCCCATTATCGAGCAGCAGCGCCGCCCCGCAAGAGCCTTGATCATCGCGGGACCAGATCCACCCCGCGCGGCCCGCTGGAACCGTTCCAACTCGGTCCGAGCTGCAGGCCGACGAGGTGCAGAGGGTCGCTCCGCACCGCTGGCAGGCTCATTCCGGCGCGAACTCGCGCATGTGGTGGCGCACGATCCGGCCTTGCACGACGAAGATCACGTCCTCCGCGATGTTCGTCGCGTGGTCGGCGAGGCGTTCCAGGTTGCGCAAGGCGCCCACGAGGTGCATCACGTCGCCGAGGCGCTCGGGGTGCTCGCGCATGAACTGGATTGCCTGGCCGATGAGCTCGCGGTAGAGGCGGTCCGCTTCCGCGTCGGCCTGCCACGTGCGGAACGCGAGCCCTGCGTCGAGGCGCTGCAGCGAATCGAGGCCGTCGCGCACCATGCGCTTCACCAGTGCAGCGAGGCGCGTCACGTCGGGCCGGAACGGGAGCGGCGGCACCTCGGACAGGACCTCCGCGCGTTCGGCGATGTTCACCGCGAGGTCGGCCATGCGCTCGAGGTCCGAGTTGATCTTGAGCACGCCCGCGACGTAGCGCAGGTCGCGCGCGACGGGCTGGCGCAGCGCGAGCACGTCGAGGCAGCGCTCCTCGATCTCGTTCTCGAGCCGGTCGACCTCGGCGTCGCCGTCGATCACCTCGCGCGCGAGCGGCTGGTCGCGCTCGAGCAGCGCCGCGAGCGAGCGGTCGACGGCGCGCTCGACGAGCCCGCCCATGTGCAGGACCTGGCGCGTCAGCGCCTCGAGGTCGTCTTCGATCAGGGGTTGCATGCCGGGGTCTCCTCCACGCGCTTCACGCCTCGTCGCTCCGCGGCAGGCGCACCGTGAAGGTGGAGCCGCGGCCCTCTTCGCTCGTCACGTCCACCTGTCCGCCGTGCGCGAGCACGATGTGCTTCACGAGCGCGAGCCCGAGCCCGGTGCCGCCCGTGTCGCGTCCGCGCCCTCGGTCGACGCGGTAGAAGCGCTCGAACACGCGCGGCAACGCGGATGGAGGCATGCCGATGCCCGTGTCGGCCACCGCGACGACGACGCCGTCGCGCGTCGAGCGCACGGACGCGCTCACGCGGCCGCCGGCGGGCGTGTACTGGATCGCGTTCGCGATCAAGTTCGTGAAGCACTGCTCCAGGCGCTGCGCGTTCCCGGCCACGCGCGGCGCGTCTTCGCGCGGCGCATCCACTTCGAGCAGGACGCCCTTCTTCTGCGCCGCGCCCGCCAGCGCCGCGGCGGCGGAGCGCAGGGGCTCGGCGATCGAGAGCGGCTCGAGCGGAAGCGCGCTCCCCTGCGCCTCGATCGCCGAGAGGTCGAGCAGGTCGTTCACGATCGCCTTCAGTCGCGCGGCATTGCGCATCGCGAGCTCGAGGAAGCGCGCGCGCGTCGGGGCGTCCTGCCCGGATTCGTCGAGCGTCTCGAGCGCGCCCATCACCGCCGAGAGCGGCGTGCGGAGCTCGTGGCTGACGTTCGCGACGAAATCGACGCGCACCTGTTCGATCTGCCGCACCGCGGTCACGTCCGAGAGCAGCACGACCGCGCCGCTCCGGCGCGCGGAGCTCGGTACGGGCGCGATCGAGAGCGCGAGCGTGCGCCCGCCCGCATGCACCGCGTCGACGTGGCGCGGGGCGCCGTCCGCGAGCACGCACCGCAGCTCGCTCTCGAGCTCGGGAAAGCGCAGGGTGTGCCAGAGCGACCCCCCGGCGCCGATGGGGGCCGCGAGCCCGAACAGGCGCGCCGCGGCCTGGTTCATGAGGAGGATGCGTTCGTCCGCGTCCACGGCGACGACGCCCTCCGCCATGCTCGCGAGGATCGTTTCGAGCTCCGCGCGCGCCGCGCGCTCGCCTTGCACGCGCTCCGCGAGCGCACCGGCCATCGCGTTGAGCGTGTGCGCGAGCTCGCGCGTCTCCGCGGGACCGCGCGGCGCGATGCGGCGCTCGAGTTCGCCCGCGGCGAATCCGCGCGCCTCGCGCGTCATCGTCTCGCGCGGCCGCGCGAGCCGCCGCGCGAGCCGCGCGGACGCGGCGAGGCCGAGGCCGAGGGCGAGCAGCGCCCCGAGCGCGAGCCCCTGGTGCAATGCCGCGAGCGCGCGCTCCATCTGCGAGAGCTCCGCCGCGGCGCGCACACAGCCCAGCGCGCGCCACCCCGCTCCATCGGGGCGCTCGACGCGCAGCGCGAGGTAGTGCGTCGCGTGCCCGGTGGTCGCGCTCCGGCGCTCCTCGACGCCGCGGCCCGTGCGCAGAGCGCCCTGGATCTCGGGACGATCGGCGTGGTTCGCGAGCGGCAGCGGCGATTCCGAGTCCGCGAGCACCTCGCCGTTCGCGCGCACGAACGTGAGGCGCAGGCCCGTCGCGCGTCCGAGCTCCTCGATGCGCCGTTCGAGCGTCGGGTCGACGCCGTCGCGCTCGAACGCGATCGCCGCGGGCTCGAGGAGCAGGTCCGCGGCCGTCTCGAGGCGGGCCTCGACCTCCTCCGTCTGGAACGACCGGATCCGCACCTCGCCCGTCCACGCCGCCGCGCCGAGGATGAGCACGAGCACGGCCGCGAACGAGCCGAAGAGTCGCGTCCAGAGGCGGTCGAAGCTCATGCAGGCACGCGCGTCATTCGGCGTGGGCCGTCGGCGCCTCGCGGAACTTGTAGCCGAGCCCGCGGATCGTGATCACGTGCCGGCCGTACTCGCCGAGCTTCTTGCGCAGCGTCGCGACGTGCACGTCGACGTTGCGGTCGATGATCACGGCCTCGGTGCCGACGATCGCGTCGAGCAGTTCGTGGCGCGTGAACGCGCGGCCCTTGTGCGCGACGAGCCAGTGCAGGAGCTTGAACTCGCTCATCGTGAGAACGATCGGATCGCCCGCGAGCGTCACCTCGTGCTTCACCGGATCGACGACGAGCTCGCCGAAGCGCACGGCACCCTCGAGCTCCGGTCCGCCGTCGCCGCGCACCGAGCGCAGGCGCGCCGCGATGCGCGCGAGCAGCTCCTTCATCCCGAACGGCTTGCGCACGTAGTCGTCCGCGCCCTGCATCAGACCGACGACGGCGTCCGTCTCCTCGCCCTTCGCCGTGAGCATCACGATCGGAATCGACTTCGTGCGCGCGTCGGCGCGCAGGCGGCGGCAGATCTCGAGGCCGTCGATGCCGGGAAGCATCAGGTCGAGCAGGATCAGGTCGGGGACGTGCACGCGCGCCTCCGCGAGGCCGCGCTCGCCGTCGTGCGCGGTGAAGACCTCGTAGTGCTCGCGGACGAGATGGTGCTTCACCAGCTCGACGAGGTCGGGATCGTCGTCGACGACGAGGATGCGGGCGCGCTTCAAGGGCGAGGAGCGTGCGGGGACGCTCCGAGCAGGCTATCAAGCGCGGATCAGGACTCGATCAAGACGCCCGGTCCCCAGCCCGCGGGCGCAGGAGCCGGAGCGCGAGGACGACGCCCGCGACGAACCCGATCAGGGCCGGACCGAAGCCGACCACCGGGATCAGCGCGCGCGGCTCGATCTGCGGGCACGGGCCGATGAAGCAGAGGCCGAGGAACAGGCCGCCGCCGGTGAGGAGCGCGATCAGGAAGAGGCCGAGGAGCGCGCGCAGGAGCACGGGGCCGAGCTTCAGGGGCTGCGTGGGGGTCGGGTCGGTCATGGAGCACCTCCGCGGCCCCGTGCACGGTCGGCCCGCGGGAGTTTCGCTCGGTCGGGGCCGAATCTCAGGCCGCGCGCCGGCCCACGCGCTCGACGAGCTCCTTCGCCTCGAGCAAGGAGAGCCCGCCCGCGCGCCGCGCGAGCTCGACCGCGGAGAGCGGGTCGCCGCGCTGGACGAGCTCGGCCACGCGCTCTTCGAGGCTGCGCGCCGGCTCCGCGATGCGCGTGAGTTCCGGCGTCGGAGAGGCTTGCACGCGCAGCGCGAGCTCGCGCAGGAACCCGGCGGTCGTCCACTCGACCTGCACGACGCCCGCTTTCGGCACGATCACGGGCGTGTGGTGGTAGCGCGAACGCATCGAGATTCCGCACCACCTGCGCTCGGGGCCGGGGCGCGCGGCCTCGGCATGGAGCCGTCGTTCGAGCTCGCGCGTGTCCACGCCGCGCAGCGCGAGCGCGATCCACTTGCGCGAGGAGGGCGCGCTCCGCGTCGTGCCCGGGTCGACGCGTTCGACGACGACGTGGACGGAGTCGAGCTCCGTCCACGGCACGAACGCGACCGTCGGACCGTCGTCCGGGAAGTGCGCGTTCTGCCACGAGCGCAGGTTCAGGTAGACGCCGTCCCAGCTCGTCGCCGCGATCCACGCGCTCTTCCGCCATGCGTTGACCGCGAACTCCGCCGTCCCGTGGAGCACGAGCACGCCGAGAAGCAACGCGATCGCGAAGAGCGGCCCCGCGAGCACCCACGCGAACCACGGGATCGAGCTCGCGAGCCGCTGGAGGTCCGCGCGCGCGAGCACCGGGACGGCGAGGAGGCCCCAGAGGAGGAGGCACAGCACGGTCGGCCCGGCACGCCCCGGCCGGAACGTGCACTCGAGCGGGATCGACGCGCATTCGGAGGCTCGGAGGAGGCGCATGGCGGCCTCATCGGCCCGCGCGAGGTCGCGCCTGGAAGATCCGGACCAGGAGCGGGCGGGGTCCGCGCTCGCATCGACCGCGGCCGCTCCGCACACTGCGCGGCCCGCGATGCTCCGCGACCTCGCCGAACACGATCCGATCGAGCTCCCGGAGTACGACGTCTGCATCGTCGGCACGGGCCCCGCCGGCGCGGTGCTCGCGAGCGCGCTGGTCGGGAGCGGGATGCGCATCGCGGTGCTCGAGAGCGGGCGCCAGCGGCCGACGGCGAGGGCCGACGCGCTGCGCGCGATCGAGTGCGACGGCTTCCACGTCAAGGAATGGTCGCGCGAGCGCGTGCTCGGCGGCGCGTCGACGACGTGGGCGGGGCTGTCGAGCGCGCTCGATCCGATCGATTTCGGCGCGCGGAGCTGGGCGGGCGCGGAGGGGTGGCCGATCGCGCGCGACGAGCTGCTTCCGTTCTACGAGGAGGCCGCGCGGAAGCACCGCTTCCCCGCGTTCGCGGACTTCGGGTCGGAGGGCTTCGGCCGGCTGCGCGCGAAGGGCGAGCTCCAGCCGGCGTGGTCGAAGCTCGTCGAAAAAGTCTTTCTCGCGCGCAGCGAGCCGCAGGACTTCGGGCGCGCGTGCGCGGCGACGGGGAGTGCTTCGCACGTCGAGCTC
>JACRIO010000059.1 GCA_016220035.1 Planctomycetota bacterium
CGACACGTCATGATCCGCGTCACCGACGTCACGCACGACTACGGTCCCGAGCGCGCGCTCCACGCCGTCTCCTTCGCGATCGGCGCGGGCGAGATCGTCGGGTTCCTCGGACCCAACGGCGCGGGCAAGTCGACGCTCTTCAAGCTGCTCTCGACCTACCTCCCCGTCCAGCACGGTGCGCTCGAGGTCGCCGGCTTCGACGTCGCGCGCTCGCCGCTCGCGGTGCGCGCGCGCATCGGCTACCTCTCCGAGCACAACCCGCTCTTCGAAGGCATGCGCGTCGACCGCTACCTCGCCTTCGTCGGCGCGGCACACGGGCTCGCCGGCGCGGAGCTCGACCAGCGCGCGCGCTGGGTCGTCGAGCGTTGCGAGCTCGGCGACGTCCTCGCGAAGCGCGTGCGCGACTGCTCCAAGGGTTTTCGCCAGCGCCTCGGCCTCGCCGCCGCGTTGATCCACGACCCGCCGGTGCTGCTCCTCGACGAGCCCACGCACGGCCTCGATCCGCTGCAGGTCGCGCGCTTTCGCGCGTTCGTGAAGGAGTTGGCACCCGGCCGCGCGGTGCTCTTCTCGAGCCACGTGCTGGCCGAGGTGGCCGCGATCAGCGACCGCCTGCTCCTGCTCGTGCGTGGACGGCTCGTGCTCGACGAGCGCGTCGACGCGCTGCGCCGGCGTGCTCCCGGGGGCGACCTCGAGGAACTCGTGCTCGGCGCCGTGCGCGATTCCGAGGTGTCGGTTAGCCTCGGGAGGGAAGGAGGCGCCGCGTGATCCACCGCTTTTCGCCGGCCGAGATGGCCCCTGCTGTTTTCGGCGTCCTCGAGCGCGAGCTCGGACCCGGAGCGGCGCCCGCCGCACGTTTTTCGCCCGCCGAGCGTCCCGCGGACGACCGCGTCGAAGCGCGCGGCGCCGAGCTCCTCGATGCGGCCGCCGCCGAGTCCTTGATCCCCGCCGCCCGCGCCGAGAGCATGGCGCGCGCGTGAGCGCGAACCCCGGCGAGCCTCGGAGCGGAACGAGTGTGCGGGGCCGCGCGCCGAGTGCCTTCGGCGGACTGCGCGCCGTCTTCCAGCGCGAGCTCGGCGGCTGGTTCGACGCGCCCATCGCGTGGCTCGCGCTCGCCGTCGCGCTGTTCGCGACGAGCTCGTGGTTCCTGAACGAATTCTTCCTCGCGCGCCGGCTCGATCTCGCGCCGCTCTTCGACCGGCTCCCGTGGCTCTTCGTGCTCTTCGTGCCCGCGCTCGCGATGCGGGTGTGGTCGGAGGACCTGCGCGCGCGCACCTTCGAGCTGTGGATGACGCTGCCGCTCACGCCGCTCCAGGTCGTGCTCGGGAAGTACGCCGCTGCGCTCTGCGTGCTGCTCGCGTTCCTCGCTGGCACGCTGCCCATCGTCGTGTTCGTGTGCACGCTCGGCAGCCCCGACCTCGGCCGCATCGTCGCGGGCTACGCGGGCGCCTTCCTGCTCGGCGCGCAGCTCCTGGCGCTCGGCCAGCTCGCCTCGGCGCTCTTCGCCGACCAACTGCTCGCGTTCCTCGCCGCGGCGCTCGTTTCCGCGGCGCTGCTCGCGCTGGGCCACGAGCGCGTCGTCGCCGTGCTCGACGGGTTGGCGCCGGCGCTGCTTCCCGGCCGCGCGCTCGCGGACGGCGTGTCGGCGCTGCCGCGCTACGCGAGCTTCACGGGCGGGAGCTTGGCCCTCGCGCCCTTCCTCTATTTCGTCGCGACGGCGGGCGCCGCGCTGTGGGCCAACGTGCTGGTCGCGACGCGGGCGCGCTCGTGAAGCGCACGGGCGGATCGCGACCGGCGCTGTTCCTCGCCGCCGTGCTCGCGCTGCTCGCCGCGAGCGTGATCGCGAGCCTCGTGCCCGCGCGCGTCGGCCTCGACCTCGGCGGTGAGCGTCACCGTGCGCTCGATCCGCGGCTCGAACGTGCGCTCGCGAACGTCGAGGGCGAGCTCGTGCTCGCGTGGTTCGGCACCGAGGCGAGCGACCTCCCCGCGGGTTGGCGGGACGTGCCCGCGGCGGTGGACGAGCTCATGCACGTCGTCGCGGCGGCCGTGGGCTCGCGCGCACGCTGCGTGCGCTTCGTCCCGGTCACGGACGAACAGGCCGCGCGCTACGCCGCGCGCCTCGGCGTGCGGCCGCACACCGTGCGCATGGTGCGCGACGACGGTTGGACCGAAACGCAGGTTTGGTCCGCGCTGCGCATCGTCGACGGCGCGCGCGGCGCCGCGATCGTCCCCGTGGTGACGCCGGAGCTCCTCCCGCGCCTGCAGGAGCTCCTCGCCGCCGAACTCGAGGCCCTGCGCGCTCCGATCCGACCGCGCATCGCAGTCGCGGCCCCCGAGAGCTTCTTCGCGTTGCGCGCGCAGCTCGGCGAGCGCTGCGCCGTGTTCGAGCTCGACTTCGATACGACCGCGGCGATCCCCGAGGACGCCGACCTCCTCCTGTGGATCGAACCGCGCGCCGCGACGAGCGCGCACGCGCTCGCGCTCGAGCGCTTCCTCGCGCGCGGCGGTTCCGTCTGGATCGCGGGCCCCGAGCGCGGCGTGGAGTCCTCGAACGCATTCGGCGCGCTGCTCCCCCACTTCGGCCTCGCGGCGTCGGCCGGCGTCGTGTTCGTGGAGCGCGGCGGCGCCGTCGCGGCGCGCGTCGCCTCCATCGGCGAGCACCAGGATTTTCGCGCGCTCGCGGCCGAGCCTGGCGGCACCCTCTTCTTCCGCGGCGCGTCCGCGCTCGAACCCGACGCGGCGCGGCTCGCGGAGCTCGGCTACGCGTTCCGCGCGCTCGCGTGCTCCGGCGCGTCGAGCTTCACCGAGGAGCGCGGCCCGCCGGCGAAGCGCGCGCGCGCGGGCGCGCAGGTCCTGTGCGCGCTGCTCGAACCCGCCGATCCCTGGCGCGGCGCGCTCTGCGTGTGCGGGTCGTCGAGCCCGCTCCGCGACGACGAGCTCGCGGACCCGAGGGCCGCGCACGCGGGGTTGGTCGACGCGCTCTTCGCGGAGCTCGCGTCCACCGCGCGCGTCGTGCGCCGCTCCGTGTCGAGGACGGCGCCGCCCGCGCCGCCGGAGCTCGCGCCGGGCGCGCGCCTCCTCGCGCGCCTCCTCGTCGCGCTCCTGCCCGCGTCCGCCGCGGCGTTCCTCGCGCTGCGCGCTGCGCGCCGCCCGCACGGCGCACGTCCCATGGCGTTGTTGCTCGCCCCGGCCGCATGCGCGGCGCTCGCCGTGCTGATGCTGCGCTCCGTTCCGAACGGCGCCGCGCTCGACCTCACGCGCGAGCGCGAGCACGCGCTGCCCGCGGTCTTCGAGCGCATTGCGCGCGGGGCGGAAGAGCGCTCGACCACCGTACACCTCACGGCGGTCGTGTCGGCCGACGCCGAGCTCCCGCCCGAGCTGCGCGGCGCCTTGCGCGGCGTGTTGGAGCGCGCGACCGCGACCGCCGCGCTCACGCGGCACTTCGAACTGCGCGTCCACCGCCCCGCCGCGGACGCGGAACCCCCGCTCGACGCGCTCGAGCTCGCCGCGGGCGCGCCGCCGCGCCTTTGCGCCACGTCGACGCTCGACGAGCGCACCGAGGTGCGCCGGATCCGCGCGTCGGTCTACGTCGCGAGCGCCGCGCGCGCCGAGCGCATCGACCTCGCGACTCCGCGCGACGCCGACGCCTTCGACGCGCGCCTCGCCGCGGCGCTGGAGCGCACGCTCGGCCGCCCGCGCCGCGTCGTCGCCTTCGCCGCCGGCGAGGAGCGCCTCTCGCCGGCCGAAGCGCGCCTCGAGTTCGAGCGCCACGGCCGTTTCGCGCCGCGGCCGGGCGCGCGCTTCGAGCTCGCGCGCGAGGCGCTCGTGCGCCACGGCTTCGAGGTCGTCGACGTCGATCCCGAGCGGCCCGTGCTCCCGCCGGACTGCGCGGCGCTGGTCGTGCTCGGGCCGCGGCGCGACGCGCGCGCGTTGGGCATCGAGCTCGCGCGGCTCCTGGAACGCGGCGGCGCGGCGTTCGTGGCGCTTCAGCCCTTGCGGCTGCGCCCCGTGCGCCGTCGCGAGCACTCGAACGCGCTCGCCTTTTGGCCCGAGCCGCAGTTTCCCGACCTCGACGAGCATTGGCTCCCGCGCCTGGGCGTGGCGTTCCCGCGCACGCTCGTCGCGGACGCGCGGAGCGGTTCGCTCGCGCTCGACGTCAAGCACGAGCACGCGGACGGCCGCGCCACGCTCGTACGGGAACGTGTCGCCTCCCCCGTGATCGTCCGTGCCGCTCCGACGGAGGCGGCGTACGACGCGCTCGCGGCGCGCGCCCTGCCCGAGCTCGTGCTCGCGCTCCCCGCGCGGATCGAGCTCGACCGCGTCGAACTCGCGCGCCGCGGACTCTCCGCGACGCCGCTCTACGCGAGCTCGCCGAACGCGTGGGAGCTCGACTGGAACGGCGGCGACCTCGAGCCCGCCGCGCTCGAGCCGTTGGGACCCGGCGAACGACGCGCGCTCGACCGCGCGCCCTTCGCCGTGCTCCTGCGCGGCGCGTTTCCCGCTCCCGACGCGGAGCCCGCGTGGAAGGCGGAGCCGTCCGCGCGGACGACGGTCGCGAGCGCAGGCCGCCTCGTGGTCGCCGCGAGCTCCGAGTGCTTCGCGAACGACGCGCTCGCGGAGGACGCGGCGGCCGAGCGCGTGCTCGTGCAGTCCTTGGCCGCGATGTTGCTCCCGCGCGACCAAGCCGAACTTGGCGCGCGCCGGCCCACGCCCGCCGGCCTCGAACCGCTTACCACCGGCACGCGCAACGGATCGCGGCTCGCGCTCGCGTTCGGCGTCCCGCTCGCCGTCCTGCTGCTCGCGCTCCTCCACTTCGCGCGCCGGCGGAGCGAGCGCGCGCACTTCACGAAGGCGGCGTCGTGACGCGCACGCTGCTCCTCCTCACCGTGCTCCTCGCGGCCGCGTTCGCGCTGCGCGCGGCGTGCGGATCACGGGCGAGCGCGCCGCCCGAGCTCGCGCTCGAACGGCTCGTGCGCGCCGTGGAGGCGAGCGACAAGACCGTCGCCGCGGTCTCGGTCGAAGTGCCCGGACGCGGGGTGCGCTGGCTCTTCGCGCGCAGCAAGGGGCGCTGGCGCGCGCGCGAGGCGTTCGGCGCCTTTCTCGACGAGCGCGCGTTCCAGGCGTGGTTCGCCGACGTGCTCGACGCGCGCGGCGTGCGCATCGCGGAAGTTGGAGCGCGCGCTGCCGTGTACGGTTTCACGGAGGGCGCCACTCTGCGGCTCGCGCTGCATGGGCCCAGGGTGCTCGACGCGCCGGACGCCGACGTCATGGTCGCTTTCGAGCTCGCCCGCGGCGGCGACGGCCGCGTGTTCGCGCGCCGCCCCGGCGAACAGGCGCTCCTCGAGCTCGACCGCGACCTCCTGGCACCGCTCGGAGCGCTCGAACCCGGAGCACTCCCGCCCCTCGTCGACCGCCATCTGCTCGCCGCGAGCCTCGACGCCGAGGCCACCGGCTTCCGCAGCGTTTCGATCGAACACGTGGGACGCGCGCCGCTCGTGCTCACGCGCATGGACGCGGCCGTGGGACAAGACGCGCACTGGAAGCTCGCGCACGATGGGCGCGAGGACGAAGCGCTCGCCTGGCGCGCCGGCGGGTTCACGAGCCTCTGCCTGCGCGGCGAGGCGCTCGGCTTCGGTCCGTCGTCGGACGCGAAGGCGCTGGGCCTCGACGCTCCGCTCGTGAAGCTCGTGCTCACGCCCGACCACGGCGAGCCGATCGAGCTCGCGCTCGGCGAACGCACCGCGTCCGGCGAGGCGTGGGTGTGGAACCGGAAGACGAACCTCGTGCTGCGCATCGACGGGCGCATGCACGCCGAGCTCGCGCCCGAGGCGCGCGCGTTCCTCGACCCCGACGGCGGGACCCCGTGGGAGCGCTGGCTCCAGAACCTCGGACCGACGGAACGGCGCTGATCAGCGCTCGCCGAAGAACCAGCGCTGCTTCTTCGGGCGCTTGGGGCGCAGGTCGAACTTGCGCGTCGCGTGTTCGTGGAGGACGCGCAGCGCCTCCTCCGTCGAATCCGTGAAGACGACGCGGCGCGCGTCGGCGGGATCGATCGTGCCCTCCTCCACCATCTTCTCGAAGAGCTCGCGCAGGTCCTTCCAGTAGTCGACGCCCATGAGCACGACGGGGAAGTTCTGGATCTTGCCGGTCTGGATGAGCGTGATCGTCTCGAAGATCTCGTCCATCGTGCCGAAGCCGCCGGGGAGCACGACGAAGGCGTACGAGTACTTCACCAGCATCACCTTGCGCACGAAGAAGTGCTCGAACTCGACCATGCGGTCGAGGTACGGGTTCGGCGCCTGCTCCTTCGGCAGCACGATGTTGCAGCCGATCGAACGCCCGCCGACGTCCTTCGCGCCGCGGTTGGCGGCCTCCATGATCCCGGGCCCGCCGCCGGTCATCACGGTGAAGCCGGCGCTCGCGATCTCGCGCCCCATCAGGCGCCCGAGCTCGTACCAGCGGTGCCCCTCGGGGAAGCGCGCCGACCCGAAGACCGTCACGCAAGGACCGACGAATGCGAGGCTCCGGAAACCGTGGAGGAACTCGCGGAAGATGCCCAGCGCGTCGAGGAACTCGAAGCGGCGCCGCTGCGGCCCCTCGAGGAAGCGGATCTCGCGCGTGGGCGCGGGGGTCTTGCCCCAGCGCTCGGGCGTGGGCGCGGACGCGTCGCTCGCGAGAGCAGACCGCGGATCACCTCGACGCGTCGACATCGTCCTCTTCGTAACCGGCCTCGACGAGCGCGCGCTCGAGCTCCGCGCGGATGGAGAGCGTGTCGGCCCACTCGCGCATGAACGCGAGGTCGAGGCGGCCGCGCAGGGTCTTGAGCACGCCGAGAACGTCTCTCCACTGAAGCGTGGAGGCGCCGTCGGACAGCGCGTACCATCGTAGTTTCTGGAGCACGATGTCTTCCGGTGAACACAGGAAGAGCCGCTCATCCTGCCCTCGATAGGCGACTTCACGCGAGCGATCGAACTGCACGCCGTCGTATCCGCTGCGCTCGCGCACGAACACGTCGAGCCTCACGAAGCTCGGCACGTGAAGGAGCTGGAAGGTGCCTCTCGACCGGACGGCCTTCTGGATCTCCGCGTCGTCGGCCTGAAACACCTCCCGCAGACGCTCCGAGAGCTTGGGTGCAAGCGCGGGAGGGACCTCGACGACGATGTCGGCGTCTCCGGTGAGTCGGAACTCGCCGTAGTAGATGCTGGCCACCGAACCGGTCACGAAGTACCGAATCCCCAGCGACCCGAGCACCGACTCGACAAGGAGCGCGCCGTCGATCGGGTCCTCGACGTGGGTCACAGTGCTTCCTCTGAGCCGAGTCGGAGCAGCCTGCGCACGACCTCCTCCCCGTGGAGACGCATGGCGACCCGAACGCGCACTTCCTCCGGCGTTGCATTCGGGTACAGGGCCTCGACGCTGCGCGCAACGACCTGTCGTGCCGACACGAAGGCGCGCATCGCCATCCGCAGCTTCTCGGCGCCGTCGACCGTTCGCCAATGATCGAACATGCGGCGGTCGACGTCCTCGGGGGTGTCGAGGGACTGGGAGACATACCCGCTCCGCGCAGGTCGCCCCGCCCCGCTCTTGCGTGTCTCGCTCATCGGTTCCGCCCGGCCGTTCGCCGGTCCAGGCGCGGCAGTATACTCCCGCGCTTTTCCCCGTCCCGTCACGCTCCCCATGATCGTCCAGAAGTTCGGCGGCACCTCCGTCGGCGGCGCAGAGCCCATCCGGCGTCTCGCCGAGATCGTCCAGCGCGCGCTCCAGCGTCGGCCCGTCGTCGTCGTGTCCGCCGTGGGCGGCGTCACGAACGAGCTCTTCCGCCTGGGCCAGCTCGCGCAGGCGAAACAGGATTGGCGCGCGGCGCACGCAGCGCTCGCGGCGAAGCACCGGACGATCGTGGCGGAGCTCGCGCTCGACGCGGGGCTCGTCGCTCCGCTGCTCGCGGAGCTCGAAAGCCTGCTGCGCGGCATCGAGCTCATCGGCGAGACGACGCCGCGCACGCTCGACCAACTCGCGAGCTTCGGCGAGCGCCTCTCCGTCCGCATCGTCGCCGCGCACCTCGCGAAGACCGGCCTCGCGGCGCGCGCGTTCGACGCGTGGGAAGCAGGCCTCGTCACCGACGCGCGCTTCGGCGGCGCGCGCCCGCTCCCCGAGGCGCCGGAACGGATCCGCCGCGCCCTCGCGGACTTCGACGGCGTGCCCGTGATCACCGGCTACGTCGCGAAGGACGCGCAGGGCCGCATCACGACGCTCGGGCGCGGCGGCAGCGACTGGTCGGCCGCGATCTTCGGCGCGGCGCTCGGCGCGGAGGAGATCCAGATCTGGACCGACGTCGACGGCGTCATGACCGCCGACCCGCGCATCGTCCCGCACGCGGAGCAGCGCGAGAAGCTGTCGTTCGCCGAGGCGGCGGAGCTCGCGTTCTTCGGCGCGAAGGTGCTGCACCCCGCGACGATGACGCCCGCGATCGAGAAGGACATCCCGATCCGCGTCTTGAACAGCTTCCGCCCCGACGTCGCCGGCACGACCGTCGTCGCGCGCCTCGCGCCGCACGAGCGCGGCGTGAAGTCGATCGCGAGCAAGCACGGCATCGCCGTCGTCAACGTCGTTGCGGCGCCGATGCTGCTCCAGTTCGGCTTCCTCGAGCGCGTCGCGGACGTGTTCGCGCGCCACGAGGTCGTCGTCGACGTCATCGCGACGAGCGAAGTGTCGCTGGCGCTCACGACGGAGCCCAACGCGCGCTTGGAGCCCGTGGTGGCCGAGCTCGCTGCCTTCAGCGCCGTCACGGTGCTGCGCGACATGGCGCTCGTCAGCGTCGTCGGCGAGGAGCTCTCCGACTCGCTGCGCGTGCAGGCGACGGTGCTCGCGACGCTGGCGGAGCTCGGCGTGAAGGTCGAGATGCTCAGCTACGGTGCCACGCGCAACAACCTGTCCGTCGTGCTGCCCGAAAAGCGCATGAAGGAGACGGTCGCGGCGCTGCACGCGCGGTTGTTCGGGCGGTGAGCGCGCTGGAGCTCCGCTTCACGCGCCGCTAGCCTCGTGCGCGACGCGAGCACGGCGCGCACATGCCCAACGTCATCCTCATCGGCGGCCCCAACGGGGCGGGGAAGAGCACGATCGCGCCCGACATCCTGGCCTCGATGCTGCTCCACCCGGTCTTCGTCAACGCGGACACGATCGCGGAAGGGATCGGCGCACCCGATCACCGTGAGACGGCGATGCAGGCGGGGCGCATCATGCTGCGACGGCTCGAGGAACTCGCGCGCCAGCAGGCCGACTTCGCGTTCGAGACCACGCTGGCGAGCCGGACCTTCGCTCCGTGGCTGCGAAAGCTCCAGCGCGGCGGCTACTTCGTCCACCTGCTCTTCGTGTGGCTTCCCGACGCGGAGCTCGCGCTCGAGCGCGTCGCCCGGCGGCGTGCGCTCGGCGGCCACGGAGTCCCCGAACCGCTGGTGCGGAGACGATTCGTCCGCGGGCTCCGCAACCTGCACGGTCTCTACCTGCCGGTCGCCGACACGTGGACGGTGTACGATAACTCGCGCTCCGCGGGCCCCCGTCTGGTGGCGCGCGGAGGGAAGCGCCAGCATGAGCACGTCGCCGACGAACCGACCTGGACCCGGATCCGATCCCATGCGCCCTGACGCGAGTACGGACCTCTCCGCGTTCTTCCAGGACGAGGAGCGCGTCACGCGCATCCTCCAGGGCGCGGTCAGGAAGGCGCTCCTCGAGCACAAGAAGCTCGGCCACTCCGTCGTCGTCTGGCAGGACGGACGCGTCGTGGAGCTCGCACCCGAGCAGATCCCGGTCGACGACGACGTCTGATCGGCCCCACCGCCGCGCCCCGCATGAACGTGCGGCGCGCGGGTCGCCTGGCGACCCTACCTTCGCTGTCCGGAAGACCTGTTCCGCGATTCGGCACGTCGCCGCGTCCGCTGCGGGCCCGCTCGAAGGAATCTCGACATGAAGCCGCTCACGACCGTCTCGGTGCTCCTCCTCGGCCTCGCGCTCGGCGCGACGCCGCTGCTCCTCTCCGCCCAGTCCGAAATGCCCGCGAAGCCCGCGCGCGTCGCCGGCAAGACGCTGCTCGCCGCGAGCGACATGAAGTGGGTGCCGATGCCGGGCCTCGACGGCGCCACGCAGGTCGCGCTGTTCGGCGATCCGACGAAAGAGGCGCACCGCATCCTCTACAAGTGGCCCGCCGGCACGAAGGCGCCGCTGCACACGCACACGCACGGCGACCGCGGTCTGATCGTGTCGGGCACGCTGTCGCTCGCGGTCGAGGGGGCCGCGAAGAAGCTCCTGCCGTCCGGCTCCTACTTCTCGCTCGCCGCCGGCGTGAAGCACGTGACCGAGGTCGAGGGCGAAGCGCCGTGCGTCTTCTACGTCGAGCGCGAGGGCGCGTTCGACGCGGTGATGGTCGAGGCGGCGTCCGCGCCGCGGAAGTAGCCCGCGCTCGAATGCGCGCCGCGCTTCCCGCGCGGCGCGCGACCCCGCCGCGGCCCGCCTCCGGATCGCAGCCCGCGGCGCATCCACCGACCCGAGGGAGACCGGCCCGCTCGCACGTGCCCCGGACCGCGCGCTTCGGCGCGGAATCGTCGCGGAGTCGCGCGAGTCCGTAGGCTGTCCTGCTCGATAGCGACTCCATGACCGCTCCCGCCGCTCCGCCGCCCTCCGTCGCGGTCGTGTTGCTGCAGCCGCAGTGCAACATGACGTGCACCTTCTGCGTCACGGAGGACGGCTTCGATCCGATGCCCTTCGACGAGGCGGTGGCGTTGCTCGACCACCTCGTCCGCGCGGGCACCTCCTCGGTGGTGCTCGGCGGCGGCGAGCCGTTCCATTGGCCCGGCGACGTCGTGCGCCTCGCGCGTGCCGCGCGCGAGCGCGGCCTCGCCGTGCAGGTCGGGACGAACGGCGTCGACCTGCCCGCGGGCTTCGCGGAGCTCGACTGCTTCGACCGCTGGGTGCTGCCGCTCGAGTCCGTCGATCCTGGGCCGCACCAAGCCATGCGCCGCTTCGAGCACCGCCATCACGCCGTGATCCTCGAGCGCCTCGCCGAGCTGCAGCGCGCGCGCCGGTCGGTCACGCTCTCGACGGTGCTTACGAAGGTCAACGTCGGCAGCGTGCAGGACGTGGCGCACTTCCTCCGCGACTACCACGCGGTCGTGGAGAACGTCCACGCGTGGCACCTGTACCAATTCCTGCCGCTGGGCCGCGGCGGCGCGAAGCACGGCACGGAGCTCGCGATCCCCGAGGCGGACTACCGCGCCGCCGTCGCGGCGGTGAAGCAGCTCACGCTCCCCTTCCGAGTGTTCCAGCGCACCGACATGTACCGCTCGAAGACCGTCGAGTTCTACTGGCGCGCGCAGGGCCGGTTCGTCGCCGGCGGCGAGCCGCTGGAGCTCCGCGGCCAAGAGCACACCGGATCCCGAAGCGCGTCCGAGTGACGGTGCGCGCCTTGCACACCTCCGTCTCCGGAGTAGACTTCGGAGCATGATCGTGCGGCTCCCGAAATCCTCCTGGTGGCGTGATCCCGAGGTGTCCTCGCGGATCCGGCCGTCGTAGCCGATCGCGATCCTGCGAACACCTCGGGCCTCCGCTTGTCGGGGGCCCGCAGCGTTTCTGGAATCCACGTCCCCCACGTTCCCGTCCTCGCGAGTCCCCGTGAACGCCCCGCTCGAACGCTCGACCGAGAAGGACGCCGATCGCCACCAGCTCGCCTGGGCGGCGTGGCCGGCGGACCTCGCGACGCCGGTGCGCGCGTTCCTTGCGCTGCGCGCGGCGCGGCGGCAGGCGTGCCTGCTCGAATCGGTCGAGGGGCCGGCGCGCCTCGCCCGCTACTCGTTCCTCGGCGTCGACCCCGTCGAGCATTTTCGCGGCGCGCGCGGGAAGAGCACATTGCGCGGCCGAGCGGGAACGCGCTCGTTCGACGGTCCGGTGCACGCCGCGCTGCGCGCTTCGATGCCGAAGGAGCTCGCGCCGCCGCCGCCGCACCTGCCGCCGTTCCTCGGCGGGTTCATCGGCTGGTTCGCGTTCGAGTGGTGCGCGAGCCTCGAGCCGCGCGTTCCGCGCGCAACGCGCGATCCGTGGGAGGTGCCCGACGCGACCTTCGACCGCTTC
>JACRIO010000065.1 GCA_016220035.1 Planctomycetota bacterium
CCGATCCGGCACGCGCAGCACGAGCTCCTGCTCGGGGTCGCACGTCCAGTCGAGCTCGAGATCGATGAACCCCGGCGGCTCGACGCGATTGCGGCCGGGATGGTCCGGGTCGGGCTCCGTCCGTTCGACGAGCACGTGGTGGAGCTCCTTCTCGATGCAGCGCAGCACGAAGCGCCCCTCTCCGTTCGTGCTCGCGGTCGTCTCGAAGCCGCCCGTCGCGCGGCGTGCGATCACGACGGCGTGGGCGAGCGGTGCACCGTGCGCGTCGAACACGCGCCCCTTCACATTCACGAGCCGCCGCAGCCACAGCTCGAGGTCCACCGTCCCGGCGGCGATGTCCCGCGCGACCGCCTGCTGAAGCTCGACTCGACCGGGCTTCCCCGCGCCGTCGAGGTCCTGCGACGCCCACACGGTGTACGTCCCCGGCTGGAGCCCGCCGACGTCGAAGCGACCGTCCGACCCACTCTTCCCCATCACGCGCGCGCTCGACCATCCGTTCTGCACGCGCACGTCCGCGCTCGCGAGCGGTTCGCCGTCGGGACCCAGTACGACGCCGCGGATCGACATCGTCGGCGCGAGCCGCACGTCGACGTCGACGAGCTCCGCTCCGGCAGGGACGTCGACGGTGAACGGTACCGGCGGGATCCGCTGCGGAACCTCGGCGCGCAGCACGTGCCGCCCCGGCGGCACGTCGAGCAGGACGTAGGCGCCCGACTCGTTCGTCTTCGCAGTTCGAACGAGGGTCCTTTCGCGCACGATCCCGTCCGCGCGCGCGTGGTCGTCTCGCGCGAGCTGCGCGGTGATCGTCGCATTCGGGATCGGCGCGCCGAGCTCGTCGAGAGCGCGTCCCGCGATCGAACCGCTCGCCGCGAGGACGAGCTCGCCGAGGTCGACGTCGTTCCGTGCGAGCTCCTCGGGCGTGAGCGCGACCGAGCACGCGCCGCGCCTCTCGCCGTAGGCGAGGACGCGCTGGGCGTCGCGCACGTTCAGGCCGACGAGGACGAACCGCCCGTCGTCGTCCGTGCGGACCACGCTCCATTCGAGCGTCGTGATCAGGAACGGGAGCTTCGAGCCGATGCGCTCGGCGGCCGCGAACACGCCGGCGAGCGGACGCCGCTCAGCGTCGACGACGCGCCCGCGGATCACGCGCTCGGGCTCGAGATCGAAGTCGAGCTGCCGGACCTCGTCGTCGTTCGGCGCGAGTTGTACGAGCGTGCCGTAGCCCGGCGCGCGCGCGCGCAAGGTGGCCATCGAGCCCGGCACGATCCCGCCGAACGCGTACGCGCCCGTCGTGTCGCTCGTCACGCTGCGCGGCAGGTTCTGCTGCGAAGGGATGTCGATCACGGCACCCGCGATGCCGTTCCCGGTCCGCGCGTCGCGCACGAACCCGCTCGCGCGGCGCCCGCGTCCCGCGGCGAAGTTGCGCACGACCTCGCCGCCCTCGGCGAGGTCTACGCCGACGACGATCGGCGCTCCCTGCGGCGGGAAGAGGTACAGCGTGGCTTTCGGAGCAGCGAGACCGCGCAGCACGAACGCGCCGTTCGCATCGGTGCGCACACCGAACCGGTCGCGGTACGCGTCGAACGCCGGCGCCACGAGCGCGCCCTCGACCGGCGCTCCTGTGTCGAGCCACGTCACTTGCCCGCTCACGCTCGCTGGCGCGCCCATGCGGAACACGTACTCCATCCCCGCAACGAGCTTGTCCGCGCGGAGCGGCACGCCGTCCGCGAGCCGTGCGAGCGCCTCGAATTCGCGCCGCGGCGGCACCTCGAAGTAGACGAAGCCGTCCGCGCCCGTTTCCTTCGTCTGCACGAGTTCGCGCGCGTCGCGCACTTCGCGCTCGGGGATGTCGGAGCCCTGCACCGGGTTGTGGCCGATCGTCACGCGCACGCCCGCGCGCGGCGCGTCGGCGAGGTCGACGACGCGCAGCGTGAGGTGCGGCTCCGTGGGCGGCGTGTGCACGATCGATGCACTCTCGCGCGGCGCGGGAGCGGTCTGCGCGCCGGCTTCCGTGCTCTCGAGGTGGGCGCGCGGCGGCTCGATGAGCGCGACGACGGCCGCTTCGTGCTGCGCGAGCTCCTGCGCATCGCGCGCGAACCATGCGTCGCTTCCCCACCAGAAAGCCGCGGCGGCGAGCACGACCAAGACTGCGAGCGCGACCTTCAGCTTCGTCATCACGAGCACCATCCCTCCCACCGCGATCGCGGGGCTCGTCTCGAACGCGCGCGCCGCGAGCAGCGCCCACGCGCGCCGGTTCCCGCCGAAATCACGATCGAGCCGCGCGCGCAGCATCGCGAGCGCGCGCTCGCACCGCGTGTTCACCGTCTTCACCGGCACGCCGATGCGCTTCGCGATCGCGCGCGGCGGCAGGCCCTCGAACCAGCGCATCAAGACCGCGCCGCGGTACGGTTCGTCGAGCGCGTGAACCGCCTCGACGACGCGGCGGTGGAGCTCGAACTGCTCGGCGAGCTCGTCCGCACCGGGCAGCGCCTCGCTGCGCGCCGTCGCGTGCTCGCGCTCGCGGCGATGGACCGCGACGCGGTGGCGGTCGCGCGCGAGGTTGCGCAGGACGCGGCCGAACCAGGCCCGCGTCGCGCCCGCTCCACCGTCCGCGCGCGGCGGACG
>JACRIO010000064.1 GCA_016220035.1 Planctomycetota bacterium
CCGAGCAAGGCACCCGCGGCGTGTCCGACGCCCCACGCGACGCCGACGCGCCACGCACGGCGTCCTGCTCTCGCGGCGAACGGCGCGACGCCTGCGAGGTGGTCGGGGCCCGCGAGCGCGTGCAGGGCACCCGCGCCGAGACCGGCGGCCAGCACCAGGAGCGCGTTCGCGGTCGGCATGCGCGGAGGATGCCAAGCGCGCGCGGCGGGGGAAAGGTCGGCCTCCGTGATTGCCCGCGCCCCGAACCGTCGCGAGCATGCGCGTTCGCATGCAGCGCGAACCCGAGATCGTGGTCGTCGGCGCCGGCGCCGCGGGGTTGTGGGCCGCGTGGCGCGCGGCCGAGCTCGGCCGGCGTGTGACGCTGCTCGAGAAGACGCCGCGCGCGGGCACGAAGATCCTCGCGAGCGGCGGGACGCACTGCAACCTGACGACGACGCTCGAGGCGCGCGCGGCGGGGGAGCTGTTCGGACCCGCCGGCGCGCGCTTCCTCGCGCCGGCGTTCCGCGCGCTCCCGCCCTCCGCGGTGCGCGAGCGGTTCCACGCGCTCGGTGTCGAGACGGTCGAGGCGCCGCTCGAGAAGCTCTTCCCGAAGAGCGGCCGCGCGCGGGACGTGCGCGACGCGCTCGAGCGCGCCGTGCGCGAGCGCGGCGTCGAGCTCCGCTTCGATGCGTGCGTCGCGCGCGTCGTGCCGAGCTGTGAGCGCTGGCGCATCGAGCTCGCAGGCGGAGGCACGGTCGAGGCCACGCGCGTCGTGCTCGCGCCGGGCGGGAGGAGCTACGCGAAGAGCGGGACCACGGGCGACGGCTATGCCTGGCTCCGCGAACTCGACCTGCCCGTCGTCGAGCCCGTGCCCGCGCTCGTCCCGCTCGTGAGCGACGCGCCGTGGGTGCACGCACTAGCGGGCATCGCGCTGCCGGACGTCGAGGCGAAGCTCGTCGACGCGGAAGGCCGCGCGCACGGGAAGCGCCGCCGTCCGGTCCTGTTCACGCACAAGGGCGTGTCGGGACCGGGCGCCATGGACCTGTCGGCGCCGGTCGGCCGCGCGGAGGTCCAGGCGGGACGACGCGGCCAGCGCTGTCCGCCCTTTCAACTGCTCGTCGACCTCGCGCCCGACCTCGACCGCGAAGCGTTGCGCGGGCTGCTCATCGAGGGCGCGTCGCGTCCGGGGGCGCCGTCGCTCGCGCGCGTGCTCCCGTTCGACGTGCCCAAGCGCGTGCTCGAACGCGTCGCACTCCAAGCGGGCCTCCCGGCAGGCGAGCTGCGCCTGAACGGGCTCGACAAGGCGCGCCGGCACGCGCTCGTGGAGGCGCTGAAGGCCTTCGCGATCCCGATCAGCGGCACGACCGGCTTCGACCACGCGGAGGTGACGGCCGGCGGCCTCGCGCTCTCGCACGTCGACCGGGGCACGCTGGAGGTGAAGGGGCGCGCGGGCCTCTACGTGTGCGGCGAACTCCTCGATCTCCAAGGCCCGATCGGCGGCCTCAACTTCCAGGCGGCGTTCGCGACCGCCGAACTCGTCGCGCGCGCGCTTGCGCGCTGAAACGCCGAGGAGGAGCCCCTCGAGCTCCTCCCCGCGATCTTCGAACGGTCCCGGCGTGGCTCAGACCAGCGCCAGCTCCTTCTCCATCGCCTCGGTGTACTTCCCGTTGCGCGCGGCGCCGTTCAGCTTCGCGCGCGTGATGAAGGCCTTTTGGCCGGCGGCGACGTTCTTCGCGTCGCCCTTCCACGCCTTGAGCGCCTCGTCCTGCAGCGCGCGGCCGTAGCTGAACGAGAGCTGCCACGGGTGCGCGCCCATGGCGTTCATCGCGTTGAGATTGGCCGTCGCCTGCGGGCTCGACTGGCCGCCCGACAGGAACACGATGCCCGGCACCGCGGCGGGGACGGTGCGGTTGAAGCACTTCACCGTCCACTCGGCGACTTCCTTGGCCGTGTTCTGCTTCGGGCACGTCTTGCCTGCGATGACCATGTTCGGCTTGAGCAGCATGCCCTCGAGCAACACGCCGTGGTGGCAGAGCGCGGCGAAGACCTCGCAGAGCGTCTCCTCGGTCACCGCGTAGCAGCGCTCGATCGTGTTCGACCCGTCCATGAGCACCTCGGGCTCGACGATCGGCACGATGCCCTGCTCCTGGCAGAGCGCCGCGTAGATCGCGAGCTGCTGCGCGTTGTCGACGAGGCAGTGATGCGTGGGGATTCCCTCGCCGATCGTGATCACCGCGCGCCACTTCGCGAAGCGCGCGCCGAGCTTGCGATACTCGATCAAGCGCTCGCGCAGGCCGTCGAGGCCCTGCGTGCGCTTCTCCTCTGGCGCATTCGGGAGCGCGACGGCCCCCGTGTCGACCTTGATGCCGGGGATCGAGCCCGCCTTCGTCAGCACGTCGGTGAACGGCGTGCCTGCGAGCGATTTCTGCTTGATGGTCTCGTCGTAGAGGATCACGCCGCTGATGAAGTCGCCGAAACCCTTCGTCGTGAAGAGCAGGTCGCGGTACGCGCGGCGGTTCTCCTCGACGTTCGGGAGGTTGATCGACTTGAAGCGCTTCTCGATCGTGCCCGTGCTCTCGTCGGCGGCGAGAATGCCCTTGTTCGGCGCGACGAGCGCCTTCGCGGTCTGGATCAGTTCGTTCTGGTTCATGATGAGGTGGGGGTTCGATGCCGCGCTCACGCGGCGGTGTCGGCTCCGCGCGGCGGAGCCCGGGTCGTGCGCCGTGGGCGGCGCGTGTTCGTCTCAGCGCGGCGCGGGCGCCGGCTCCTTCGCGGGCTCGTCGAGGCGCGCGTACGCGCCGAACTCGGTCAGCACGCGCCGCGCGGTCGCCTGCACGAGGCGCGCGTCGCTCGCGAGCGTCGCGTGGCGGTGCACGCCACGCTGGTAGAGCTCGCGCTGTTCGTGGCAAGTCTTCGCCCAGCCCTCGAGGAACGCACTCCAGTCCTTCGCCTTGGGCAGCTTTTCGACGAGCGCCTTGGGCTCGGAGCTGTGCGCCTCCCACAAGGTGTGCAGGTTGTCGAGCGCGCCCTGGTAGCCGTCGCGCAAGACCGCGTCGCCATCGGCCCAGCACGCCGCGAGCGCGCGGCGCAGCCCCATGTGGTGGTGCGCCCGCTGGAAGAGGTCGCCGATCGTGTCGTAGAGCGGCTCTTGCCGCGTCACCGGCGCGACCCAGCGCTTCCAGTCGTTCAGGACGTCGTGCACGATCCCGAGCGTGTCGACGTCGGGCATCTCGATCTCGGCCCCGCTCGCCCACGCGTCGTAGAGCGTCACGCCGGGGTACACGCCGCCCGCGCGGTCGGTGTAAGAGTGCGCGAAGGCCGTGAGCGCTTTCTGTTCCGCGCCGTCGTCGAGCGCGCGCTCGACGAGCGCGATCGCGAGGTCGAGGTCGGGCGAGAATCCCCGCAGGGCGTTGGTGAAGACGCGCTCGGGGTCTTTCCATTCCGCGCGCCGGCGCAGCGTCCGCGACGACCAGTCGTAGACGAAGCCGCGGTCGAGCCGCGACGTGGGAACACGCTCGAACACGCGCTTGTTGAGCGCGCGCACTTCGCCGCTCGTCGCGTCGAGCACGCGCCGCGGAATCGGCTGCGCGGGAGCGTGCGTCGCGGGGTCGAACCAGCGGACCGGGTCGGGCTCGGGGAGGAGCTCCGCGTTCTGTTCGAGGAGGCCGCCCGCGTAGCGGACGAGGCCCTGCTGGAACGTGCCGAGGTTCGAGCATTCGAGGCGCAGGTACTCGCAGGCTTCCTTGCGCTCCGCGGCGTCGAGTCGGCTCCACGCGGCGCGGTCGCGCTCCTCGGGCGCGGGCTCGGATCTCCGCGCCTCCTGGACGGAGCCGCCCGCGACGCCGGCCGCCCACGCGGCGAGGAGGAGCACCGAAGCCGCTTCCATGCGGCGCCAGGATGCCACGGAGCGCGGTGGGGGAGAAGCGCTCCACGCGCGGTGCGCTTCGAATGAGAACAGGGGGCGGGTCCGGGAGAGGACACGCCCCCTGAGGTGGCAGGCCGGAAGGAGTTGGGGGGGACCCTCGCCCTTCCGACAGGCTCGACCAATCGGTTGGTCACGGACCCGGCCTTCCCCGCGCGGGAGCACCAGTCACGAACTCCTCCGGGGTTTCTCGCGCGCCGCAGTCACCGCAAG
>JACRIO010000054.1 GCA_016220035.1 Planctomycetota bacterium
GACGCGCGCGAGCTCCTGCGCGTTCTCGCGCCCGATGCCGCCGATCGGGAAGATGGGGAACGAGCTCGCGCGGCTCGCGATCCAGGCCGCCTCCGCGCCGAGGCCGCGCGCGTAGCCCTTGGTCGTCGTCGCGTTCACCGGGCCGAAGCCGAGATAGTCGACGGGGAGCTCGTCCGCCTCGACGACCTGATCGAGCGTGTGCGTCGACCAGCCGACGAGCGGGCCCGCGCCGAGCCGTTCGCGCGCGATGCGCACGGGGCAATCGTCCTGGCCGAGGTGCACGCCGCTGACGCCCTCCGCAAGCAGGAGCTCCGCCGCGTCGACGCGGTCGTCGACGAGCACGAGGGCGCTCGCTCCGAGCCGCGCGCGCAGTTCGAGGACCGCGCGCGTCCACCGCAGCACGAGCGCGGCGTCGCACGGGGCCTCTCCCGCGCCGCCGAGCGGCTTGGGCCGCACCTGCACGACGTCGACGTGGGGGAACGCGGCGCCGAGCACCGCGAGCGGGTCGCGCGCTCCGCAGAGCTCCGGCGTGAAGAGCAGCATCAGGCGCGCGGCGCAGAGGCGTTCCCGATCGGCGTCGAAGTCGCGGAGCATGAAGGAAGTTCCCGATGGACGCTGCGCGGCCCGTTTCGGTCCGCGCGCGCCGGGGTAGGATAGGGCGTCTCGAGTTCGCGCGCGAAGGACCCAGCTCGCGCTCCCCGGACGAGCCCGCGCTCGCCCCGCGGAGTGGAGGCTCTCGGGGGCGGACGACGAGGTCCTCCGTTCCGCCGAGCACCCTCAGCCCGTCCCCATGAGCCCTCACCGTTCCGGGCGTGCCCCCGGCGTCCTCTTCGTGATCGCGTGCGCCGCTCCCGCCGCTTTCGCGCAGCAGTTCCAGACCGTCACGAACTTCCCCGGCACCGCGCGCTGGTCCGAAGGGATCGAATGCGCCGACGTCGACCACGACGGCGACCTCGACGTCTTCGTCGCCGACGGCGAGGGCTTCGCGAGCGCGGGGGTCGCGCGCCAGCACCTGCTCGTGATCAACAAGCTCGTCGAGGTCGGCGCGTGGACGCTGGCCGACGAGAGCGTGGCGCGCCTTGGCGTGCACACGAGCGTCGCGAAGGGCGTCGCGACGGGCGACGTGAACGGCGACGGTTGGGTCGATGCGTTGTACTCGAGCGCGTTCAACACGCTCGTGCCGGCGCTCTACGTGAACCAGGGCGCCTCGAACCCGGGCTTCTTCAACTACGAGAGCGCGACGCGCGGATTCACGACCACCTACAACTCGGGCTCGGCGCAGTTCGGCGACCTCGACGACGACGGCGACCTCGATGTGATCCTCGGCGACGCCTACAACGTCGCGACCACGGGCCGGCCGCACCTCTTCTTCAACAACGGCGCCGGCGTGTTCACCGAGAACGCGGCGGCACTCGGAGCGGCGCTCAAGGCGTCGCAAATGGACGTGCAGCTCGTCGACATCGACAACGACTTCGATCTCGACTTCCTCGGCGCGAACAAGGCGACCGCGGCGCCCGCGCAGTACCTGATGCTCAACAACGGCGCGGGGACGTTCTCGGACAGCTCGAGCCTGATCGCCGTGAGCAGCGGCAACGTCTACGAAGCCGAAGCCGGCGACCTCGACGGCGACCAGGACCTCGACGTGTACTTCGTGAGCCTCTCGGGCTTCCAGGAAGGCGTGGGACGCAACAACCTCGTGGGCCTCGGCTCGCTGACGTTCACGAACCAGGCTCCGATGGGCGGCGCGATCGACGACAACGAGATCGCGCTCTTCGACTACGACGTCGACGGCGACTACGACGTGCTCGTCGGCTCGCTGGGCACGCACGAGTACTTGTACCGGAACAACGGCGGGCTTTCGTTCACGGACCAATCGGCGCAGATCCAGTCGGTGAGCGACTCGACGCTCGACTGCACCGTCGCGGACCTGAACAACGACGGCAAGTACGACCTCCTCACGGCGCAGGGCGAGTCGAACGCGGCGCAGTGGGCCAACAAGTTCTATCGGAACACCGGCGCCGCCGACACGCTGAAGCCCGTCCTCGTCGCCGAGCAGTTTCCCGCGAGCGCGCCGGCCGCGGGGCCAGTCGTCGTGCACGCGAAGATCCGCGACCAGGTGCTCGACGACGGCGTGAACTACGTCACGGCGAGCGCGAGCTACGTGATCGACGTCGCGCCGATGCCGGTGGCGGTGTCGGTCACGGACGCCGGCTTCGCGCCCGATCCGCTCACGATCCAGGCCGGCGCGACGGTCACGTGGACGAACAACTCGAGCGTCGCGCGCAACGTGAAGGCCGCGACGGCGCCGTGGAGCTTCGATTCGGGCTCGATCGCGATCGGTTCGACGTACGCCTACACCTTCGTCGAGCCCGGGACGTACACGCTCCAGAGCCTGCCGGGTCCGCTTTCCTCGACGGTGATCGTGACGGGGACGGCGCTCGCGGCGAAGGCGACCTACTCCGGCGGGCAGATCTACCGGTTCGAGTTCGCGGATTCCAAGGCGGGCCTCGGCGCGCAGCTCTGCTACGAGCTGCGCTTCCGCGACTGGGCGGGCAACGTCACGGTGACGAACGCGCGCTGCATCCCGCTCGTGGGCAGCGTGCCCGGCTTCGCCGCGTGTCCGGGCGACGCGAGCTCGGTCACGCCGTGCCCGTGCGCGAACTTCGGGGCCAACGGCCACGGCTGCGCGAACTCGGTCAACCCGAACGGTGCTCTGCTCTCCGCGAACGGCACCCTGAACCCGGACACGGCCGTGCTGCTGGGCTCGGGCATGCCCACGACCGCGAGCGCGATCTACCTGAAGGGCGATGCGTACAACGCGGCGGGAGCGCCGTTCGGCGACGGCGTGTTGTGCACGAGTGGCGCGCTCATCCGATTGCGGACGAAGACCAACGTCGCGGGCGCCTCGCGCTTCCCCGACGTGGGCGATCCACTGCTCTCGGTGCGCGGCGCGACGCCGCCGGGCAGCGGCCTCCAGGCCTGGTACCAGACCTACTACAGGAACGCCGCGGGGGCTTTCTGTCCGCCGGAGACGTTCAACGTCACGAACGGGCTCGCGATGACTTGGTGACCGCCCCGCGCGGTTGCGCGCTTGCGCGCGGCCGTGTTCGCGCGGGATCCTGTCGGCGTCCGCCCGCAACCTGAGCGGACTGCCGTAGCCGCCGAATGCCCTCCACGAGCTCCCACTTCCTTTGCGCTGGAACCCTGGTCCTCATCGAAGGGCTCGCGCGCGCGCAGGAACCGGCGAGCGCGAGGGTCGCGCCGCTCTTCACCGAGCTCGGCGCGCGCGCGCTCCCCGGCGTCGAGACGCACTGCGGCTCCAAGGCGAAGGACTTCATCGTCGAGGTGAACGGAGGCGGGCTCGCGCTCGCCGACTTCGACGGCGACGGGAAAGTCGACCTCGTCGTCGTCGACGGTTCGGACCTCGAACGCGTGAAGCGCGGCGCACCGGGCCACTCTCCGCGCCTCTTCCTGGGCAACGGCGACTGCACGTTCAGGCCCGCGGGCGAGCCGTGGGCGATGAGCGGCGGGCGCTGGGGCATGGGGTGCGCCGCGGGCGACGTCGACGGCGACGGATGGCTCGACCTGGTCGTGACCCAGTGGGGACCGACGCGCGTCTTCCTGAACCAGAAGGGCGCGGGCTTCCGCGAAACGGGGTTCGCCGGCGGCGCCGCGGCGACGCAGTGGGGCACGAGCGCCGCGCTCTTCGACTACGACCGCGACGGGAAGCTCGACCTCTTCGTCGTGCGCTACCTCGACTTCGATCCCGAGCGCATCGGCAAGCCGGGATCGGAGGGCTGCCGCTGGAAGGGGCACGACGTGATGTGCGGGCCGCAGGGGCTCGTGCCGCAGTTCGACGTGCTCTTCCGGGGCCAGGGCGACGGCACGTTCGTCGACCGCACCGAGGCCGCGGGCCTGCGCCCGGCCAAGGCGGGCTTCGGGCTCGGCGTCATGGCCTTCGACTTCGACGCGGACGGCGACACCGACCTCTTCGTCGCGAACGACTCGACGCCCAACCACCTGTGGGAGAACCAGGGCGACGGGAAGTTCGTCGAGGCCGCCTATGCGCGCGGCGTCAGCCACGACGCGAACGGACGCGAGCAAGCGAGCATGGGCATCGCGTGCGCCGACACGAACGGCGACGGGCGCGCCGAGCTCTTCATCACGAATTTTTCCGGCGAGATGGACTCGCTCTACGTGTCGAGCAAGAGCGGCGGCTGGCGCGAACGCGGCTCCGCCGCGGGGCTCGCGTCGCCGACGCTCGGCACGCTCGGGTGGGGGACGGCCTTCGCCGATCTCGACCTCGACGGCGACCTCGACCTCTTCGCGCTGAACGGTCACGTCTATCCGCAGGCGGACCTGCCGGGGACGGACACGAGCTACGCGCAGAAGGACCTGCTCTTGCGCAACGACGGGCGCGGCAAGTACGCGGCCGAGCCGCTCAGCGCCGCGGAGCCGGCGGTCTCGCGCGCGGGCGCGCTCGCGGACCTCGACGGCGACGGCGACCTCGATCTCGTCGGCCTGCGCGTCGAGGGACAGGTGCGCGTCTTCCGCAACGAAGCGCAGCATACGGACGCGCAGCACTGGCTGCGGGTCGCGCTGCGCGCGCGCGGCGGCAACCGCTTCGGCATCGGCGCGCGCGTCACGGCGGAGTGGAAGGACGGCCGGCAAGTCGCGGAGCTGCGCACGAGCGGCGGCTACCAGGCGAGCGTGCCGCCCGAGGTGCACTTCGGGCTCGGCGGCGTCGAGCGACTCGAACGGCTGCGCATCCGCTGGCCGTCGGGCAAGGAGCAGGTGCTCGAGGGGGTCGCCGTCGACCGCGCGCTCGTCGTGGAGGAGGCGCCGTGATCGCCGCGGCGCTCCTCGCGTGGATCGCTTGGTGCGCTCCCGCCGCGCAGGAGGGGCGACGGGGCACGGACCTCGCGCCCGATGCGCAACAGGACCCCGAGCGCCTCGCGGCATTGCGACTGGATCCACGCTCGCTGCCGCGCGCGCCGCTCGGCCGATGGAAGGCCTTCGATCCCGCCGCGAAGCCCGACGAGAAGCTGCGCCCGCTCTGGAGCGCCGTCGCCGGCGCGCTGCGTCAGCGCGACCTCCCCGCGGCCTTGATCGCGCTGCACCGCCTGCTCGGCGCCGAGCCCGACTACCCGCCCGCGCTGCACGAGCTGGGCGTCGTGTACTTCCGACTCCAGCGCTACGGCGACGCGACCGCGCCGTTCGAGCGTTACGTCGAGCACCTCCCTGAGCGCATCGCGGACACGCGAGCGCTCGGGCACGCGTACTACTCGCTCGGCCGCTACGCGGAAGCGCGTGCGCACTACGAGCGCGTGCTCGCGAAGCAGCCGGACATGGTCGAGGCGGTGCGCGGTCTCGCTCTCGCGCTCTTGCGTCTCGGCGACGAGTCAGGTGCGCTCGCGGCGCTCGAGCGCGTGCTCGTGCTCGACCCCGCGCACGACGAGGCGTGGACGTGGAAGGCGCAGATCCTCTACGACCGCGAGGAGCTCGAGCCCGCGCTCACGGCCGCGCGCAAGGCGCGCGACCTCGCGCCGGACGAACCGCGACCGTGGTTCCTGATCGGACGCATCCAAAGCGACCTCGGTCACGCGGACGAGTCGCGCGCCGCGCAGCGCCGCTACGAGGAGCTCCATGGGGCGAGCGAAGCGGTGCGCGCGCTCGAGAGCGCGCTCGCGCTGCATCCGCACGACGCGGCGATGCTCGAGCGGCTCGTCGACGCCTGCCGCGCGACGGGGTCGCTCGCGAAGACGCGCGGCGCGCTCCAGCGGCTCGTCGCGGAACGCCCGCGCGAGTACGGACCGCGGCGGAAAGCGCTCGACGTGCTCGACGCCCTCGGCGACCGCGCCGGAGCGCTCGAGGCCGCGACGGTGCTCGAGGAGCTCTTCCCCGACCGCGCGGAGGTCTGGGAGCGGCTCGTCGAGTTCTACGGACGCCGGGGCGATCGCCCGAACCAGCTACGGGCGGGTGAGCGGCTCCTGCGCTTGCGCGGGCGCTGAGTCCGCGGCGGCACGCCCGAAAACAAGCGCGCCCTCGTCGTTCCCGCGCGAGGGAGGACGAGGGCGTTTCACGCGCGAAGAGCGCTGCTACGCCGACTCGCGCCCGCGCTGGTCCTTCCGATGGTCTTTCTTCGGACGGCCGCCCTTGGGCTTGTTGCGCGTGATGTTCTCGTTGAACGCGACCCAGTCCTGCTCGGAGAAGAGGCGCACGCGCGCTCCGCACTCGACGCAGTACGAGTGCTCCATGCCCATCAGGTAGCAGACGTACTTGTCGCACTTTGGACAGTACTTGAGGTCCGAGTAGTAGTCGGGGACGTCCATCCGGATGGGTCTCGTCGTGGTCCGAGTCCCCGCGGACGGCGCGCATGCGCCGCGCGGCGGGAGCTCAGGTCGTCCTGGGCTTTCGGCTCGTCCACGGCGCAGCTTGATGGGCGAGCACGGGTTGGACGCAACTTCGCGCCGCGCGGTTCGTTTTCGGGTCCGGAAGTCGGTCGGACCCGTCGTCGCGGGCCCGGATCAGCGCTCGAGACGCTCCAGCTCGACCTCGACCCCCCGGCGGACCCACTCCACGGGCTCCTGTTCCCGTCGGCGTTCGAGGGCCGTGCGCGCCTTCGCGTCCGCGCCGTGCGCGCGCGCCAGGGCCCAGGCCGCCGCGTCCCGCACGAGCGGCGCCGCCGCCGTGGTGAGCAGATGCGCGAGCATCGGGCCGGCCTCGTCGCGCGGACGGCGGCCGACGAACTGGATCGCGTTGCGCAGGAGGCCGTCGACGCCGGCGCGCTGGAGCGGGGAACCGGCGACGTCCGTCTCGAGCTTCTCGGGCGCGCGCAGCCAGTCGAGCACGTCGAGCTCCGCGACCGCCGCGTGGGTGCCGAAACGCTCCGCGAGGTCGGGCGCGCGCTGGCCCCACGGACAGACCTCCGAGCACACGTCGCAGCCGAAGAGCCAATCGCCCGCGGCCGCGCGCAGCTCCCGATCGTTCGGGCCCTTCTGCTCGATCGTCAAGTAGCTGATGCACGCGCGTGCGTCGACCTCGCCCGGCGCCACGATCGCGCCGGTCGGGCAGGCGTCGATGCAGGCGGTGCAGGTCCCGCACGACCCGGCGGGAACGGCCTCCGTGGGCTCGAGCTCTACGTCGAGGACGAGCTCGCCGAGGAAGAACCACGGCCCGAAGCGCGGGTGGAGCAGGTTCGCTGCCTTGGATTCGAAGCCGAGGCCCGCGCGGGCGGCGTGCGCGCGCTCCATGAGCGGTCCGGCGTCCACGACCTTCTTGAACTCGCGCAGGAGGCCTTCACGACGCAGGTCGCGGGCAAGGAGCTTCAGACGCTTCCCGACGACGTTGTGGTAGTCGCGCCCCGCGGCGTAGCGCGCGATCCGGGCCCCGTCGGTCGTGCTCACGGGCGGGCGCGAGTGCCCGAGGCCGACCACGAGCACCGAACGGCCCCAGGGGAGGTGGGCGGGCGGGTCGGTGATCCGCGGGCCGAACTCGGCCAGGTAGTCCATGTCGCCGTGGCGACCGAGGGCCAGCCAGCGGCGGAACTCGTCCGCACGATGCGGCGGCGCGAACGGCGCGAGGCCGGCCAGGTCGAAACCCGCCTCCCGGGCCATCTCGAGCACGCGCTGGGAGCGGGACACGGGGTCATGGTCGGTCCGGGGAGGGGCCGCCGCAACGCGCGAACATGTTCGGCCGCCTCGAAGCTTCGTGGACTTTGGAAGAAGTCCGAGGTCGCGGATTCGAGCGCTCGGCCGACGCGGCTCGGCGACCTTCCGCGTTCGTTCTCAAGTCTCGATGCCGTCACCGCTTGGACCTGGTGCGGACTTCCACCCTTCAGGTTCTCGAAAACTTCTCGTTCCGCCCCGGTTACCGGTTACCGAGACCCCCCTAGAATTCGACTAACGGCGTAATCCACCCCCGGACTGCGTCGCGCCCGACCCCTCTGCCCCCTCCACCCCTGCTGGCATCGACACGATGCAGGCCTCCGATCCCCATCAAGCCGAGCTCTGCGTGGCCGGGAGCGCCTTCCGGGAGCGCCTCGACGCGCGGCTCGCGGACCTGAATGGCGAACTCGCTGGGGCGGAGCTCCTCGGGCTGCGCTCGATCGCGATCGATGCGCAGCGCGGTGTCGAAGCGGTGCGCGATGCGGTTTCGACGCGCCTGATGGAGAGCTTCCGGACGACGCACGGCAAGGCGTCCTTCGGCCTGCTCTACGAGCTCAACTCACAGCACCTCCTCGTCCAGGTCGCGGGGCGCCTGCGCCGCTACGGAAGCAAGGCCGACCCGCGCGACGTGCTCCAGGAAGTCTTCTTCAACGTCTACCGCTACCCGCACCGCTTCAACGCGGAGCGCGAGGACGCCTTCCGCGTCTGGTCCGCGATGATCGTGCGCAACACGGTGCTCAAGCACCTGCGTTCGATCGGCCGCGCGGGCCGCTCCGAAGTGGCGATCGACGACCTCTCCGAACAGCCCGAAGGGGTCAGCGCGAGCCCGCTGTCCGGCGCGATCGAAGCCGAGAGCCGCGAGGAGTGCGCGCGCGTCTACATGACCTACCTGCACCTGTACCTGCGCTTCTACGCGATGCTCTCCGAGCGTGAGCGTGCGGCGCTGCGGATGGTGGAGGTCGACGAGTGCAGCTACCGCCAGGCGGCGGACGAGCTCGGCATCAAGCTGGAGAACCTGAAGATGGTGATCTTCCGCGCACGCCGGAAGATCCACCGGGCAATGCGGCGCGTCTTCGACGGCATGTCCCCCGACTGCCGCCCGGCGCGCGAACCCAGGTCCACGCGGGATCCGGTCGGTGCCACCGACGCGATCTTCGCGGACGACCAGGAGGTGGACGAATGAAACCTCAAGGCTGGAACGAGGGGCTGGACGAGGTCTGCGCCCACTTCCAGGTGGATCTCTCGTGCCTGATCGACGCGGAGCTCGACGAGGCCGCGGCGGGCAGGGCCATGGTGCACATGGAGGCCTGCGCCTGCTGCCGGTCCTTCTTCGACGACACGCGCACGCATGTCGCGCTGCACCGCGACATCGCCGATCCGGAGCGCTTGTTCGCGCGCTTCGCAATGCTCAAGCTCACCGGTGCGGAAGCGCTCGGAGCGGTCGAGGGCATCGACCTCGTGCACCGTCTCGCGACGGTTTTCTATCAGCTCGGCAAGGCCTACGTCCTCGCCGGCATCGACCCCGGCTACCGCGAGCGCGTCTTCGAGACGACCGTCCCCGTGGAAGCGACGCAGTCCCGCGGCCGTGGGTTCGTGGACGGCGTTCTCTTGGAAGGCAAGGCACGCGCGGGCGGGCTCGACTGGCAGCGCGCGCGGGCGATGCTCAATGGGCGTCTCGACAAGATCGAGAGCCCGCTCGAGAAGGGCCGACGACTCCTCGAGGAGGCGATCGCCGTCGATCCCTCGCACGAGGAAGCCCTGCTCTACATGGCGTTCCTGCACGGTCACGAAGGCCGTCGCGTCACCGCGGCGGAGGAGTACCGGCAGGTCTTCAACACGGCCATCAGCGACGCGAACCGTGGACACGCGGCGATCCAACTCGGACGCCTCTACTCCGCGGAGAAGAACTACAAGAAGGCGATCGCTTGCTGGCGCTGGGTCACGATCAGCCGGCTCTCCGAGCAGGACGACCGGTTCTTCGTGGCCAGGTTCAACTTGGGCATGGTCTACGCGCTCATGCGGAACCCGAAGCGTTCACTGCACTACTTCCGGGAGCTGATCGACCGGCACCCGGCGCGCATCGGAGAGGTGGCAGACCTCTTCGGCCGCTCGCCGAAGTTGCGCGAAGCGATCGACGGACAACCCGGCTTTCCCGAGGCGCTCGTGAAGACCTGCCCTGAGCTCTTCATGGCGCCCATCACTCAGGTAGGCGACGACACAGGACCTGAGGGAGACTGATCCATGCAGAATCGACGACCTCAACTCCTTGGACGGCGCTTGCGCCGTGTTCTCTCGGGCTGCGTGCGCACTCTCGTGGCTCTCGGCCTGGCTTCGCTTCCCGTGCTCGGTTTCGACCTCCCGGTGGGCGCGGGCAACCCGCCCGCGGGGAGCGGCACAGGCGGCAC
>JACRIO010000060.1 GCA_016220035.1 Planctomycetota bacterium
CGACGCCGTCGTCGAGCGTTTTTCCGCGCGTGGCCTCGTCGGGGTCGGCGTCTACCACCCCAAGCCGCCGCGCGCCGTCGCGGACGAGTTCGTGACGGAGGCCGCGCGGCGCCTCGGCTGGCGTGGAGCGCTCGCGGTCGACGCGGACTGGTCCGCGCTGAGAGCGGTGTGGCTCGACGGGCACGAGCGCGAGGCGACGAGCATCACGCTGCTCCTCGATCGCTCGGGCCGCGTGCGTTGGGTGCACCCCGGACCCGAGCTGCACGCGTCGGAGGCCCCCGAGCACGCGCAGTGCGCCCGCGACCTCGCCGACCTCGAGCGCGCGATCGCGGTCCTCCTCGACGATCGCCCATGAGCCTCGCCCTCCTCCTCGCGCTCCTCCCCCAAGTCCCGGCCGCGCCGTCGGTGACCTTCGAGGGCTTGTTGAAGGAGCTCCTCGACCGCGACGCCCTCGCGCGCGTCGCCGGGCCCGCGTACACGCTGCGCCAGCGCTCGAGCGCCGACCCCGCGCAGTTCGCCCCCGGCGGCGATCCGTTCGCGAACGACGACCGCGGCCACTACGCGAGCACGCTCGTCGAGGACGGCCGCACGCTCGGCGTGCTGCTCGACGCCGAGGGTCCGGGCGCCGTCGTCCGCATCTGGTCGGCGACGCCGGCCGGAAGGCTGCGCATCGAGGTCGACGGGAGCGCCGTGATCGACGCGCCGATGCGCGCGCTGCTCGCCGGACAGGAGCGCGTGGCGGCGCCGCTCGCGATGGAGACCGGTCGCGGGTGCACGCTCCACCTGCCGATCCCGTTCATGCGTCGCTGCCGCATCACGTGCGACGAGCCGAAGGAGGTCTACTACCAGGTCGAGTGGCGCGCGTACGCGCCCGGCACGCCGTGCACGCCGTTCGCCGCGGACGACCTCGCGCGGCACGCGGCCGCGATCGAACGCGCGCAGCGCGCGTGGAGCGCGCCGCCGCGCGCCGAGGGCGAGCTCACCTGGAACTTCACGCTGTCCTCCGACGTCCCCGAGGGTTCGCTGGTGGCCGTCGTGCCCGCGCTCGCGCGCGGACCGCGCGCGATCGCGTCGATCGAGGTGCGCGTCGAAGCGGAGGACTTGGAAGCGGCGCTCCGTCGCTCGATCCTGCACCTCGCGTTCGACGGCGAGGAGACGGTCGCGTGCCCACTCGGCGACTTCTTCGCGACGGCGCCGGGCCGTAACCGCTTCACGACCTGGCCGGTCGCGATCGACGCGACGGGCGCGATGCGCTCCCTCTGGCGCATGCCGTACCGCGAGCGCTTCGACTTCCGGATCGAGAACCGCGGCGCGCCGGACGTGCACGTCGCCGCCGCGATCGCGACCGTGCCGTGGTCGTGGGACGAGCGCTCGATGCACTTCCACGCGGCGTGGCGCGCGGAGCTCGGCGTCGCGACGCGGCCGATGAGCGTCCGCCACGGTCTGTCGATCGAGGGCCAGGGCAAGTTCGTCGGCGCGATGCTCTCGATCGCAAACCCCGTGCGCACATGGTGGGGCGAGGGCGACCAGTGGTTGCGCGTCGACGGCGCGCTCACGCACGTCGGCACCGGCACGGAGGACGATTTCGGCTACGCGTGGTGCTCGCCCGTGCTCTTCCAACATGCGTTGCGCGCCCAGACGCGCTGCGACGGCCCCGACAACTTCGGCTGGACCAGCGTGTGCCGTTTCCGCGCGCTCGACGCGATCACGTTCGAGGAACGCTTCGTGGACGACGTCGAGCTGTGGCACTGGAAGGACGTGCGCGTCGACCGCGCCGCGACGTTCTTCTACTACGCGCGCCCCGGCGCCGAGGACGACGCGCCGCCGATCACCGACGCGGCGCTCGCGCTGCGCGCGCCCGTCCTCGACGTGCGGAGGATTCCCGGCGCGCTCGAGGCGGAGACGGCGAAGATCGTCGCGACGAGCCCGGGGCTCGAGCTCGGCGTGCAGGAGCTCGAACCCGTCGGGAGCGGCGCGTGGTCGAACGGCGCGCAGCTCTTCGTCCGCGCGTGGGAGCCCGGAGCGTTCGTCGAGCTCGAGCTCCCCGTCGACCGGCCCGGCGAGCGCGGCGTGCTCGTCTACCTGACGAAGAGCCACGACTACGGTGCTTTGCGCTTCTCGATCGACGGGCGCGCGCTCGACGCCGTCGTCGACGCGTGTTCCGGGGCAGTCGAAGCGCCGCGCGCCGTGTCGCTCGGGAGCTTCACGCTCGGCGCGACCTTCCGCCTGCGCGTCGAGGTCGCCGAGCGCCCGGCGCGGTCGAAGCCGCCGGGCTGCTACTTCGGAATCGACGCGATCGTGCTGCGCTGATTCCCTCGTTGAGGGAGCGCCGTCCTTCAGCGCGGGGCAGGCTCAACGCCCCGGCACGGCCAAGCAGCCCCCGGGAGCATGCGGTACGCTGATTCTCCCTCCGCATGCGACCGGGGGACCCGCTTGACCGTGAGTCCGACCCCTTCCGAAATCACCCGCATCCTGAACGCGCTGGGTCGTGACGACGACCCGCGCGGCGTGGATGCGTTCCTCCCCGTCCTCTACGACGAATTGCACCGGCTCGCCGCGTTACAGATGGCCCGCGAGCCCGCGAAACACACCCTCCAGGCAACGGCCCTGGTCAACGAGGCCTATCTGCGTCTCGTCGACCAACACAGTCTCACCGCCATGGGGCGATCGGAGTTCATGGCCCTCGCGGCGCGAACGATGCGGCGCGTCCTCGTCGATCACGCTCGGGCCAGCGGTGCAGAGAAGCGCGGAGGTGGGGCGCGCGCGGGGACGCTCGTCGAGGACCTGTCCGCCCCCCCGGCCCCGCCCATCGAGGCACTCGACCTGGAATCGGCGCTGACCGACCTGGAACTCCTCGAGCCGCGACACGCGCGGTTGGTCGAGTTCAAGTACTTCGCGGGCTTGAGCAACGAAGAAACGGCTGCTGCGCTCTCCGTGTCCCTCAGCACGGTGGAGAAGGACTGGCGCTTCGTGCGCAGTTGGCTCGCCCATCGCTTGGGCGAGCGTTGGAGTGACTGAGCACCAGCGCGGTGCGCGCAGGTGCGGACGACCGCCTCGCGAACCGCGCCGCTACGGCCAGGCGATCGTCAGGCCGTTGGTGACGTTGAACGTCGCCGGCGGACACCAGGTCGCGCTCGCGTTGCGGTAGTACACCTGATAGGCATAGGTGTTCCCCTGGACGATGCCGCCCGCCGCCGAGAGTGGGCCATCGCCATGGCTTGGACCGAACGCGGTCGCCCCATCGAGATCGGTGTCGATCCTCATCCCCATTCGAAGGAGTTGTCCATCCACGCAACGGACTCCATCCCCGAACACGATCCCCGTCGCCGAGGAGGCGTCACCTTGCAAGTAGATCGTCGCCACCCCCGGAGGCAGGCCGGTGGCAGTGAGGTCGATCGTGTCCGGTTGAATGGAACCTGCGGAGGAGAGCCGCGCGCCACTTGGATGGACGGAGTTTCCGCAGCCGCTGCCCGGTGCACCGAAGTTGGCGCATGGGCAGGCCGTCGCCAGGGAACCGTCACCGAAACAGAATCCCCGCGGGACGAGTTCCGTAACCCAACTGACGCCGCCTTGAAGGGCTCCATGGTGCTGCCCACCGCTCAGATCCGTGGCCACCGCGCCCGTGCCGGCATCAAAGGGCCAGTACCCGATCAATCCGGTCTCGCTGCCCAACAGCTGAGTGTTCATCGACTGGACGATTTGCGCCGGCGTTCTAGCGAGATTCCACAGTCGCACTTCGTCGATGTCTCCGCGGAAGAAGGTGGCCCAACTGGTCGTGAAGCGCTGGCAACCGATCTGGAACCAGGTCGTGGTGTCATCCGCACCCCAGCACAACTCGCTCGTGCAACCCGAACAGTCGCCGGCTGTGCAGTTCGCCAGCTCTTGCACGAGTTGGCCGTCCAGGTACAACTTGATCGACGTTCCGTCAAAGGTCCCCGCGCAATGATGCCAGGTCCCGGTCCCTGGCAGGGTCGCCCTCGGTAGGAAGCCGGCCCCGCCGCAAGAATCCAGGTCCAAGTCGTAGACGAGGTCGGCGGCAGAACTGCTGACGAGTAGGCCGTACCCCAGGCCGCAGTTCGTTGGAGTACCAAAGTGACCGGCGATCGTCTGGAATGGACCTGCATTCGGTCCACCCACGCGGATCCATGCCTCGAGGGTGTGAGCCACGGGCGAGGTCCACTGCCCCGTGGTCACGCGACCGTTGATACCATCGAAGCGCAGAAACGTCCCATTCCCGGGCGGGGCCTGCGCGTGCGAGCGGGCGACACCGAGCATTGTCACGAGAATCGCGAGCATAGTCTTCACTCTGGCCTCCTACGACGTGGTAACTGAACCCACTCCATGGCGACCCCAACAAGCCTTCGGCGACCGGGTCCCAAGGGTCGCCAGACTGCTCCGCGAGAAGCGCCCCACCAGACCGGATGACTTTCGCGGATTTCGCGCTGGTCACCACGGCCTCATCGGTCCGTCGAGTCAGGTCCAGCCGACGGCGGCGCGATCGCGGCGCGAGCACCGACGAAGGAAGGCAGGTCGGCGTAAGGCAGGAGGCGGTAATCCGAGTCGGGGGGACAAACCCCGGCGAGGGTCCGTGCCCGGAGGCCGTCGTACACGTACCGGGACACCTCCCGGCCTTCTCCATCGAGGAGCATGGAGAAGGCTGGCTTGGGTTCAGGCGGGTCACGGAGCAGGGCCTTCACCTCGATCCCCACATGCCAACCGCGACGAAGACTGCCAACATCCGTGGTGGCTCCGAGCCGCACGGGCTGGAGCGCGACCAGCCCATGCGCAGGGCCGAGCCATCGAATCCACGCGATGGACGGATCGAGCGCCTTCCCGGATCGAACCATCCACCAGGGATCGGAATTGCGGCCGTCCATGAGTTCGAGCCCGAGTACGACGAGGGGATAGGCCGCGCTCCCCTCTGGGACCTCCAGGCCGCGTTCGCGCCAGAGGTGCTGCCCGTCGACCCCGGTCAGCACGACGCGTCGCGCTCCATCGAGCCACACTGCCGAGTCGATCGCGCCATCGTGCCACGCCTCGTACCGCAACCTGCCCAACAGATCGAAGACGCGGACCGCGGTTGCAGAAAACGGGTGCAGGCGCTGCACGACGAGCACTTCTTCGCCCGGCGTGCCCTCTAGCATGTCCGCGACGAGCATGATGGACAGTCCGAAGCGGGCCTCCTTGCGGATCGGCTCGCCCGGTGGGAGCACCAGCGGCGTCGAAGCGGTGGTCCACACCAAATCGTCCGGCGCATCGACATCGTACGCCTCCACGACACCGATCGATTCCTCGGCATGAGGAGAGCGCCAGGATGCGATCAGGGCCAATCTCCCGCCCCCGTGCTCGGGTGCACGCGAGACGAGGCGCACTCCCACGACGCTCCCGGGCAGCGTGCCCTCGGGCCACTCCTTGAGGACCACGCCCGCACGCGTTTGGAGCAGCGCTTTCCCGCGCGGGCCGTCGAGAACGACCGAGGAAGGCCTGCCCGTGAGAATGTGGACTCCCGCCCACGTCGAGAGGAGCGTCGTGACCGACAAGACTCCGCAGGCAATCGCTGTGGACGCAGCACGGTGTCCGAGGATCCATGCAATCATGCTCGACCACAATGTCGGCGCTCGCGCTTCGATGGGCCGACCATTCAACATGCGTCGCAGGTCGGAGGCCATGGACTCCGCGGTCGGATAGCGACGGGCGCGGTCCTTCTCCAGAGCCTTGAGCAGGATGGCCTCCGCATCGCCACGCAAGGCTCCACGGTGCAGGCTGGGCCGGATCGGCGCATGCTCGCGGATGACCCGCGTCGCCGCGGGGATCGACAAGGAGCCCAGCTCGTAGGGCGGCGCGCCGCAGAGCAGCTCATACAGCACGACGCCGAGGGAGTACACGTCGCTACGCGTGTCGATCGCGGCAGGGTCAGCCTCGCACTGTTCTGGACTCATGTAGGCCAACGTGCCGACCAGCTGCCCAGCGTGGGTCTGCATCGACGCGCGCGCGGTGTCGGCGTCCGTCGTGCGCGCCACGCCGAAGTCGATCACTTTGACTCGGCCTTGGGTGTCGACGAGGAGGTTGGCGGGCTTCAGGTCGCGGTGGACGACGCCCTTCTGATGACCGTGCTGCACGGCATCGCAGGCCTGTAGGAGGAGTTCGATGCGCGGCCGCGTTCCCAATCCGAGTTGGTCGGCGTACTCGGTGATGCTGCGCGCGTCCGGGACCAGTTCCATCGCAAAGAACGGCACTTCGACGTGATCGAGAACCAGGGTTCCTGCCTCGTAGACCTGAGCCACTGATGGGTGATTCAAGCGCCCGAGGACTTGGGCCTCGATCTCGAATCTTCGCAACATCTGCTGCGACGCGACCGCTCGGCGCAGGACCTTGAACGCCACACGCCGACTGGGCGGATCCTGCACGGCCTCGTAAACGTGGCCCATTCCGCCGGAACCGATGAGACGGTCGATGCGGTAGTGTCCGATGTGTCGTCCGATCAAGTCATCGGCCGCGGGCACGATCTCGCGGGTGGCGTGAGCCTGATGCAAGGGCGAATTGGACTCCCGATCATGCCTCAGAAGCTCGAACACCAGGACACGCAACCGTGCATCGCCAGCACAGACACGCTCAACGAACGACGGCTGGTCATCCGGTGACAAGTCGGCCGC
>JACRIO010000058.1 GCA_016220035.1 Planctomycetota bacterium
AGGATCGGGAAGCCGTCGAAGAGCACGCGGATGCGCGCGTCGGCGGCGTCGCCCATGCGCTCGATGCGGACGGTGACGGGCTGGTCGAACTTCCACTCGAAGGCGGGCACGTCCGTCCACGGGTCGTTTTCGCTGCCGCGCTTCATCGCGCGCCACTGCACGCCGTTCTTGCCCGGGTCGTTGGGGCGGGCGAGCGCGAGCTCGGCCTCGATCTGGCTCTCGCCGCCGCGTTGCGTTTCGCGCGAGACGAAGAGCCCGACCTTGGCCGTGGTGTTCGCCTTCACCGTGACCTTGGCCTCGATCGCGACGAACGCGCCCGCGGGCCGCGACTGCCACACGCGCGCTCGGCCGTTCTGCTTGAACGCGCCGCTGAGCGTCACGACGCCGTCGTGGATCGACGTCTGCGGGCCGCTCTTCTCGTCGACGTCCCAGCCGTTGAGGAGGTTCTTGCGCTCGAAGCGGTCGCTCCACACGACCTTCTCGAGGTGGTCCTGGATGCGCTCGATCTGCCCACGCGCCCAGACGCGGTGCGCGTCGCTCTCCGGCAGCCCGCGGCGCGCGTCGTCGAGCTCGCGCAGGCGCGTCTCGGCCTCGACCGCGTTCGTCGGACCGCCCTTCGCGTACCAGCACCACGCGAGCGCGTTGCGCGCCGTCGGGTGATCGGGTTCGACCGCGAGCGCCTGCCGGAGCACGTCCTCCGCCGCGCGCATGTCCACCATGCGGATGAAGTTCATCCCGCGCAGCGCGATGGCGCCCGCGAGCTTCGGGTCGAGCTGCATCGCGCGCTCGAGGTACTTCTCCGCCGCGTCCCACCGGCCCTTCCTGTGCATCAGCTCGCCCAACGCCGCGAGCGCGTCGGGGAAGTCGAGCTCCTGGTCGAGCGCCTTCTGGAACGACTCGATCGCGCCGTCGAGGTCGTCGCGCGCCGCCTGCACGCGCCCGCGCTGGTAGAGCGTCCACGCATCGGTCGGGTCGTTCTCGTAGGCCTGCTCGACGAAGCGCAACGCCTCCTCGGGGTTGCCCGTGATCTCCGCGAGCCACGAGAGCGCGCGCCATGCGTAGACGGCGCGCATGGGGTCCAGGGCGGCGGCGGCGAGCAGCGCGTCCTTCGCCCTCGCGAGCTCCGCGGCGTCCTTCGACGCGAGCCCCGCGACGCCGTTCGCGAGCAAGAGCTCGAAGGTCTGCGCGTTGTCCGCCGATGGCTTGGCGTTCCCCTGCACGATCGCCGCCGCGATCGCGCCCGCCTGCGCGCGCGCGTCCGTCGCGTCGGCCTGCTTCGCCTTCTCGAACCACTCCGCGGATTCCTGCGGGACGCCCGACGCGAGCAGCGCGTCGCCGAGATCGCAGCGGAGCTGCGCGCGGAAGCGTTTGGCCTCGGCCGCGGTCGGTTCGTGCTGGTTCGCGAGGCGCAGGTGCTCGACCGCTTCATCCGCGCGGCCGCGCGCGGTGAGGAAGCGCCCGAGCGTCGCCTGCACCAATGGAAGCGTCCGCCCGGCGCGCTCCGCCTCGAACAGGCGCTCTTCCGCCTTGTCGAACATCCGGAAACGCGCCTCGAGGTCGGCGAGCCGCGCCATGACGAGCGCGTTCTTGCTCCACGCGCCCGCGAGCATCTCCTGGTAGGCCTGGAACGCCTTCTCGAACTGGAAGCCGGCCTCGTAGACGCGCGCGCGGCCGAGGCGCGGCAGGGGATCCGACTCGAGCGCCGCGGAGGCGCGCGTGAAGAGCTCCTCGGCGACCTCGAGCGCGCGCGGCGTCTCGTGCCGCATCTCGACGCAGCCCGCGGCGAAGAAGAGCGCCTGGTCGTACTGCGACGCCGGCAGCGGATCGCCGAACTCGACGCGCTGCACTTCGATCTTGTTCGCCGCCGTGTCCGCGAAGCCGTACTCCTGCACGCCGTTGCGCGCGACCTGCACGGGCGGCTGGCCGGGGAGCTTCGGAGCGCCCGTCTCGGGGTTCACCTCGACGAAGAGGAGCGGCTCGTTCGCGCGCTTCCCGAGCCGATAGCGATCGTCGTTCGCGATGCGGCCGAACTTGAAGTCGTTCGAGCGGTACCAGTCGTAGAGCTTCTTCCACGCGTTGACGCGCTCGGCGCGCTCCGTGGACGTGAGCTCCTTCGCGGCCGGCTTCGTCGGCGTCGCGTCCTCTGCTGCGGCGGGCGCCGCGACGAAGAGGTCCGGCACGGGAACGAGCACGGGCTGCGCGCGGAGGAAGCGCCCGAAGTGCTTGGGCTCGGGCGCGGGCAGCGCGGGCGGACGCAGCGCCGCGAGCGCGACCATCGGCGGCGGTTGGAAGTCGAGCGGCGGCAGCGGACGCGTGTCGCTCGGCGGCGCGAAGAGCTCGCGCACCGCGCCGTCGTCGAACGCGCGCTTTTGGGGCATCGCGAGCTCGACGTCGGGCAGCGCGGGCCGCTCGAGCGCCGGCGCGGCGCCCGGACGCAACGGCGGCACCTTGGTCGATGCGCGCGTCGACGACCACACGAGCCATCCGAGCGCCCCGGCGGTCAGGATCAGGACCAGTTGTTCCTTGCGCAACGCCACGTGATTTTCTCGCGCCTCTAGGGTTCAGGGGGTCGTCGCGGGCTCGTTCTCGCGCAGGCGCGCCGCGACGAGCACGAGCTCGAGCGTCGCCTCGTCGGTCTTGTTGCGCGCCGGCGCCATCTCGCACTTCTCCAGGACGAGCGGGCCGCCGTCGCGCGCTTCCTGCGTCGACAAGAGGAACTGCACGAGCGGTTCCGGCCGGCCGGAGAGCGTGAGCTCGACGCGCGTGCGTTCGATCGCGCCGACGCCGTCCTTCGAGTGCAGCTTCGGATCGAGCTTGATGTCGAGCTTGTCGATGCGCTCGACGTTCGCGGCGTGCGCCATGCGCACCGCGCGGTCGACGAGGTCGAGGCCCTCGAGGTAGCGCACGATCTCGGGCTCGCGCGTCGGCGAGAGCGCGGGCAGGCCGAGCTCCTCGGGCAGGCGCATCCCCGCGCGTCCCGCGAGCGTGAGCAGGTCCTCGCGCACGCTCGACACGACCTGGAAGTACTTGTTGCCGACGGCGCCCTGCTTCGCGTCGGCGCGGAAGAGCTCGCGCGGAACGAAGCGCACCGCGGACTCGAGGCGCTGCGTCGACTCGACGAGCGCCTTGTTGTCCGCCTGCAGCGCGGCGAGCTGCTCCGCGGAGTAGAGCTTGTCGTTCGCGAGCTTGTTGCGCGTGCGCACGAGCGCGCCGACGTTCACACGCAAGTCCGTCGCGTAGAACTTGTCGATCAGCATCAGGCCGATCACGACGACGATCAGGCCCGAGACCGTGATCACCGCGAAGCGCTTGTTCTCCTGCCACCAGTCGCCGAGGTTCATGGCTCAGCCGTCCTTCCCGGCCTTCTTGGCGCCGCCCGTGTTCGCGGGCGCGGCGTCGGAACCCGTCGCTGCGTCCTTGCGCGGAGCGAAGCACGAGACGTCGAGCGTGAACTTCGACCCGTTGGGCGCGAGGTGCTCCTCGATCGCGTGCCCTTCCGGGAGCTTCGCCCGCACGCCCTGCACGAAGCCCTCGTACAAGGTCGCGAGCGAGTTCGTGCCTTCACGCGCGCGGCCCGTGACCGACACGACGGGCTGCTCCTCGCCGCGCGCGAGCCCGAGCTCCGGATCCGCGCGCCGGTCGGTCGAGAGCTGCGTGACCCAGAAATCGGCGGGCAGTTCCTTCTGCATCAGCGCGACGACGCGCGCGAGCTGTTCGCCCGAACCCTTCGTCGCGAGCAGCTCCTTCGCGAAGCCCGCGAGGCGCTGGTTCTCCGCAACGAGTTCGTCCGCCTTGCGGCTCGTCTCGCTCGCGCGCTTGTACTGCTGCTCCGCCGCGCGCGCCTGGTCGCGAGCCTTCTCGAGCTCGCCGCGCGTGCGCCACGCGTCCCACCCGAGGTAGCCGAGCGCGAACACCCCCGCGGCGATCATCCACGCATGCTGTTCGGCGAACGCGCGCTTCTTCCGCGTCGCCGCCGGCAGGAGCTCGACGCCGTACGTCGTGGGGTCGGACGCCATCGTCGCGAGCCCGAGCGCCACGACGGATTCGAGCCCGTACTGCTCGAGCTCCGCGCGCTGATCGTCCTTGAGCGCCGTCGTGTCGACGACCTTCCACGGATCGAAGAGCTCGACCGGCACGGAGAGCGCGTTCGAGAGGTACTTGGGCAAACCGGCGAGCGCCGCGCCGCCGCCGCACAGCACCACGCGGTCCAGCTTGAGCCCCGTGAGCTTCACTTGGCTCTTGCAGAAGATGACCGCGGACTGGAGCAGGCTCGTGAGCTGCCCCGCCGACGCGAGGATCGCGCGGCTCGCCTTCTCCGCGTTCGTGTCGATGTGCCGCGCCGCCGGATCGAGCGTGGCGATCGTTTCCTTGAGCTCGCGCGCCTTCTCCGTCGACACGCCGAAGCGCTGCGCGATCGCCTCCTCGAAGAGGCGCGAGCCGCCTGTGAGGTTGCGCGCGAAGAGCAGGTCCGCTCCGCGCGCGATGACGACGTCGACATTGTCGTGGCCGAGGTTCGCGACGAGCACGGTCTCGTCCTGCAGCACGCCGTAGCGCGTCCACGCGTTGTACAAGGCGATCGCGTTGGGCGTGAACGCGTCGAGCGAACCACCGAGGCCCGCGAGGCCGTCCATGTGCGCTTCGAGCAGGCTCTCACGCGCCATCGCGAGCAGCACGACGTCCTCGCCCTCGATCTCCGGGAGCTGCGGGAGCAGGTTGAAGTCGCTCGCGAGCGCCGCGCCGCCGGACTGGGCGCCCGACTGTCCGCCGATCTCCTCGACCTCGAAGCGCATCAGGTTGCGCAACTGCCAGTCGGGCACGCGCGGCACGCGCACGTAGCGCACGTTCACGTCGCGGCCGGTGATGCCGACCCGTGCACTCGCGGGCTTGAACGGGACCTCGCACGCACTCCAGCCGTCGACGATCTCCTTGCTCGAGAGCGGAGTGTTCGCGAAGGCCGTGACGTGGAACGTGTTGCCCTTGGCGTACCCGCGCAGGAAGCGCGCGTTGCAGAGGCCGAGGTCGATGCCGGTGACGGTGCGGGGCATGGGCTGGTTCGCGCGAGGGGTGGTCCGTCTACTTGCCGCCGGAGGAGCGCGCATCGAGGTACGCCTTCACCTCGCCGGCGAGCCCGGAGGCCTTCTGCTTCTCGAGCACCTGAAGGATCGCCGTGAGGCGCGCGCGCTCGGCGCGATCGAGGTCCGCTTCGAGACCCGCGAGGTCGCGCTCGACGTCCGCCGCGAGGGCCTGCGCTTCGCGCTCGACGTCGCTCTTCGCGTAGCGCTTGCCGATCGCGAGCGCCTTGTCGCGGCATTTGCGGTAGAGGTCGACGAGGCGGAAGAAGCGCGCGCGCTCGCTCTCCGCGCGCACCTCGCGCACTTCGGCGAGACCCTTCTGGAGGAGCTTCGCGCGCGTGGCCTCGGCCTCGGCGACGAGCGCGTCCTCGTACGGGAACGTGTCGAGCAGCGTCGACCACTGCGCGAGACAATCGCCGAGGTCGCCCTTCTTCTCCGCGTTGCGCGCCGCGTGGGCGAGGTTGCCCGCCTGCTCGCGCTCCTCCTTGAACTCGAGTTGGAGCTCGAGCTCGGCGAGCCCCGCCGCGCCGTCGATCACGATGCGCGCCGCGGCGCCTTCGCCCGCGCCGCGCGCGCGCACCGGCGCCTTGAAGTGCAGACGCACGAAGTCGCCCTTGCCGCCGAGGAGGAGGTCCAAGACACCCGCGCGCTCGAACTCGCTCGCATGCGTCTTGTACCCGGGGTCCGCGCCGCTGCCGAGCGTCGCGATGCCGCCCGCGACGAGCGCCGATTCGCAGCGCAGCGCGACCACGCCCGAGGCACCCTGCGCCGAGAGCGTGATGCGCTTCGCGTCCGCGGCGACCGTCATCGGCGCGGAGTCCCAGCCCGGCGTCGCGCCGGGACGAGTGAACTCGAGCGCGGAGAGCAGCACGCGGTCGCCCTTGAAGAGCAGGGCCTGCGTCGCGCTCGCGCCGAGCGTCACGAGACGGTACTCGGTGACCTGCGCGGCGGGCGGCTTCTCGCTGGCGCGCTCGACGAGGCTCACGTCGTCGGCGGCGGCGGAGCCCGCGGAACTCGGGGCGCGCGCGAAGAGCACCGCGCGCGCCGCGTCGTAGCCCGGCGGGACGAGCGCCGCGACCTCGCGCTCCTCGAAACCCGAACCGCTCGCGGAATCGCTCCACGCGACGAACGGTCCCGGACCGCTCGCGACCGCGTCGCCGGAGCGCGTGAACTCGATGCCGACGCGCGCGGTCACGCCCTCGGAAGCGCGCAGCATCGCGCGCGCGACGAACTCGCGGCCCGCGGCGGCGCGGACGTCGCGCGAGCGGTAGAGCGCCCACTCGCCCTCGCCGACGTCGGCCGCGACGCCGAGGGCACCCGACCAGCGCGCCGTTTCCTTCCTATAGAAAGCCTGCGGGGCGTTCTCGGCGTTGGCCCACGTGTCGTGGTCGGACTCGAAGGAGAATTCGTCCGCGAGCTGGTCGCCCGCGACCGGCGTCACGGCGCGCAGGGTCGGACCGCCGCCTCCGCCGCGGTTCAGCCAGAACCACGTGCCGCCGGCGACGACGAGCAGCGCCACCACGATCAGTCCGGGACGCGAGACCTTCTTCGAGCGCGCGAGCACGTCCGCGCTCACGCGTTGCAGTCCGTCGGGACCCGGGACGGTCTTCGTCTTCGCGAGGGCTTCGAGCGCCGTCCGCGCGCCGCCCATGCGCTCGTCGAGCAGCACGAACTCGATGTTGCCGAGCGTCACGTGGTCGCCGTGCGCGAGGCGCTGCTCGATGACCCGCATCTCGCCGACCCGCGTGCCGTTCGTGCTCTCGAGGTCGCGGACCGTGACGCCGTGGTCGTCGATCAGGAACTCGGCGTGGTGGCCGGAGACGGAGTTGTCGAGCACCTGGAGCGAGCTCCCCGGCCGACGGCCGACCGAAAAGCCGCTGGCCGTGATCGGGATCGTCTCGCCGCGCCGCTCGCCGGACTCGAAGCGCAGGGAGTAGCGGGGTTCCATGGGGCAGGCGGAGGGGTCGGAACGCGCCCGAGGAAGGCGGGCGTCCGGGGGTGGGACCGCGCGGCGACGGAGGGCCGAAACGCGGCGACGAGGGGGTGGGGAGCGCCCGGCGGGCCCACTACCCCCCAGGCGGAAGGGGGTAACGGTGCGCGGGCGCGCAGAGGATAGCGGAGGGTGTGCGCCCGTGCACGGCGGTGCACGGCGTTGCTCGGGGAGGGACGGAGCTCCAGAATCGCGGCATGCCCCGCCGCGACTCGGGTCCGGCCGCCGAACAGCGGCTCTTCCTCGCACACGCGCCGGAGCGCGGGCGGGCGGAGCTCCACCCGGACGACCTCGACCACGCGTTGCGCGTGTTGCGGCTCGAAGCCGGCGACGAGGTGATCGGGCTCGACGGGGCCGGTCGGGCCTGGAGGATGCGGGTCGCGAGCGTCGAGCGGCGCGCGGTCGTGCTCGCGGGGGCGGAGGTCGCCGCCGAAGCGCCGCGGCCGGGGTCGGGGGGCGGCGCGCCGCCGGCGGTGAAGCTCTGCGTCGCGCTGCCCAAGCCCGCGCCCGCGGAGGAGATGTTCGACCGGCTCGTGCAGCTCGGGCTGGACACGCTCGTGCCGTTGATCGCCGAGCGCAGCGGTCCCCACGCGCGCGAGCTCTCCCCCCACCGCCGCGAGCGCTTGGAGCGCATCGCCCGCGAGGCGCTCAAGCAGTCGGGGCGGCTGTGGTTGCCGCGGATCGCGGCGCCGGAGGGGCTCGGGGAGGTTCTGGGGCGCGGCCTGCCCCAAGAAACAGCCTTCCTGGATCCAGGCGCGAGCGCGAGCTTCCTCGAATGGTCCTCGAAGGCCGTCGAGGCCCACGAGCCGGCCCTGTTCGTGGGTCCGGAGGGCGGTTGGACCGACGCCGAGCGCGAAGCCCTCGTCCGGGCGGGAGCCACCCCCTGCCGCCTCGCGCGGGCGATCTTGCGCATCGAGACGGCCGCCGAAGCAGCCCTGGCGGTGCTCGCGGCAGTGGACGTCTGATTCTGGCGGAGCCCGAGCCCGCACCTTGCCGGATCCGCCGCAACGGTGGACGCTCGGAGTTCCAATGCTCCTCGGAGGTCTCCGCGTGCCCCGCCTCATCCTCGTCCGCCTGCTCCTCTTCCTCGCGCTCCCCTTCTCCGCCGCGTTCGGCCAATCGATCGCGCTCGAAGCCGACCCGGTCGAGCCCATGGCGCCGAGCCCGCAGCGGATCGCGCTCGCCGACTTCGACCAGGATGGGCTCTCCGACCTCGTCACGACCGCGGCCGCCGGCAATCGCTTCGAGCTCTGGCGCGGCGACGGCGGCGGGCGCTTCCACCTCGTCGCGAGCTCGGCCGCGCTGAGTGCGGCGCCGGGCACGCTCCTCGTGGCCGACCTCGACCAGGACGGCGACCTGGAGCTCGCGACGCCGCTCTCCTCGGGCTTCGTCGCCATCTTCGAGGTGAGCCCCGCCTTCGCGCTCTCGGGACCGGCGCTCTTCCCGATCAACGCAAACGCCTTCGCCCTCGCCGCCGGCGACTTCGACGCGGACGGCGACCTCGACCTCGCCGCGACGTCGGGCGTCGCCGTCGTGCAGGTGCTCGCGAACCTGGGCGGCGGGACGTTTTCGGCGCCGACCTTCCTCACGGCGCTCGGCCGCACGGTCGAGATCGCGGCCGGCGACCTCGACGGCGACCTTCGCTCGGACCTCGTCGTCACGAGCGCGGACACGAACAACGCTTCCTTCTTCCGCAGTCTCGGCGGCGGGAGCTTCGCGGCGGCGACGGCGCTCCCGGTCGGGAGCAACTCGGGCCGCATCGCGCTCGGCGACACGGACGGCGACGGCGACCGCGACGTCGCGATCGCGCTCCCGAACTCGAACACGGTCGCGTTCCTCTCGAACCAGGGCGGCGGGAGCTTCGCGCCCGCGGTGCTCGTCGCGGCCGGCGCGCTGCCGGTCGAGCTCGAGTTCGACGACGCCGACCAGGACGGCGATCGCGACCTGCTCGCCGCCGGCAACGTGCCGGGCGAGCTGCTCGTGTTCCGGAACCCGGGGAGCGGTGCGTTCGGCGGCCCGGAGCGGTTTCCGGCGCCGTACCAGGCGCTCGAGCTCGAGGTCGCCGACCTCGACGGCGACGGCGACCACGATGTCGTGGTCGCGTCGAACTACGGCGGCGGCGTCGCGACGCTGCGCAACCTCGGCGGCGGCCGCTTCCTGGACGCATCCACGTCCGCGACGGGCCTGGGGCCGTGGTCGCTCGTGAGCGCCGACCTCGACGGCGACGGACACGCCGATCTCGCGAGCGCCAACTTCCACTCCGACGACGTCTCCGTGCTGTTCGGGAACGGCGACGGCACGTTCGCGCCGGAGCTGCGGCTCGCGGCGGGCGACGGGCCCTACTTCGTCACCGAGGGCGATCTCGACGGCGACCTCGACCGCGACCTCGTCGTCTGCGACTACAACGGCGACCGCGTCTCGATCCTCGTGAACCAGGGCGCGCGCAGCTTCGCCTCGGCGGTGAACCTGGCCGGTTTCTCGCGGCCGACGTGCGCGACGCTCGGCGACCTCGACCAGGACGGCGACCTCGACCTCGTCGTCGCGAACTCCTTCGGTAGCGTGCTCGGCGTGTGGCGCAACGACGGCACGGGCACGTTCACCGTGGCCTTCGGGCTCCCGACGAACGAACGGCCGAGTGCTGTGACCGCGGCCGACCTGGACGGCGACGGCGACCTCGACCTCGCCGCGGTGAGCCAGCTCTCGGGCAGCGCGCTGCGCGTCTGGACCAACGAGGGTTGGCCGATCCTCGCGCCCGGGCAGCTCCTCGGCGTGCCCTCGCTGCCGAGCGCGATCCTCGCGCGCGACCTCGACGCCGACGGCGACCAAGACCTCGCCATCGCGCTCGCGACGAGCGGCAGCGCGGTGCTCTTGAACTCCGGCGCGGCCACCTTCGGCGCGCCGCTCGTCGTCGGCGCCGGGAACCAGGTGAACGCGATCGCCGCCGGCGACTTCGACGGCGACGGGCGGCCCGACCTCGTCTCGCCGGCGGCGCAGTCCTCGACGTTCAGCGTGAACCGCAACCTCGGCGGCGGAGCGTTCGGCGAGCGCGCGGACTTCGTCGTTGGGCGCGAACCGAATGGGGTCGCGCTCGCGGACTTCGACGAGGACGGCGACCTCGACGTCGCTCTGGCGCAGCGCACCGGGAACGCCGTCGTGGTGGTGCGCAACGCGCGTCGCGCGGGAACACCCGCCGTGTTCGGCGACGGCGGTGGGACGGCGTGCCCGTGCGGCAACGCGAGCGCGCCGGCGGATCGAGCGGGGTGCCTGAACTCGCTCGGCCTCGGCGCGACGCTGCGGGGGCGCGGCGCGGCGCGGATCTCGGACGACAGCTTCGTGTTGGAGGGCGCGTCGATGCCCAACTCGCTCGCGATCTACCTGCAGGGCAACGCGCTCGAGAACGGCGGGCTCGGCAGCGGGCTCGGCGACGGACTGCTCGGCGTGTCGAGCGGCCTGATCCGCCTGGGCCAGGCGAACAACGCCGGCGGCGCCTCGATCTACCCGAGCCCGATCCAGCTCCGCGTGAGCGTGCGTGGCGCGATCACGACGCCGGGCGAGCGCGACTACCAGATCTGGTACCGCAACGCCGCGACCTTCTGCACGAGCGCGACCTCGAACCTCTCCAACGCTCTGCGCGTGCGCTGGCAGCCGTAGACTGCAACTCGACGCGGCCCCCCGAAGCGCCTCGCCCGCGTCGCCTGCCCCTCGAATCCCGTTCGCCGCGGACCTTGGGCGATCCGTGTCGGGGCGGGAGCGACGGTCCGGCGCCGGCCTCCACCCCAAGGAGTTCTTGCCGGATTCGCGGCAACGGTGGACCCTCGGGAGGCGAGTCCGCTCCCAGGAGAACCTGCATGCCCCGCCCGATCCACACGCTCGTGCTCGTCCCCTGCGCCCTCCTCGCGCCCCGGGCCCTCGCCCAGACGCCGGCCATGGAGGCCGACGCGGTCCAGGTGTTCCTGCCGAGCATCACCCTGATCGAGATGGACGACCTCGACCAGGACGGGCTGCAAGACCTCGTCGTTCAGTCGGGGACGAACGACTTCGAAGTGTGGTCCGGCGACGGCGACGGCCGGTACCACTTCGTCTCGACGTCGGGCCCGCTGAGTGCGGGCATCCGGCAGTTCCTGCTCGCGGACTTCGACCTGGACGGCGACGCCGACCTCGCGATGACGCTGTCGAGCAACGTCGTCGCCGTGTTCACGGGCGGGCCCGCGGTCGCGTTCTCCGCGCCGGCCCTGTTCCCCGTCGCCGTGAATGCGGCCCAGCTCGCGGCGGGCGACGTCGACGGCGACGGCGACCTCGACCTCGCGGTGACGAATCCGGCGAACGTGCAGGTGCTGCTGAACACGGGCGGGAGCTTTGGAGCGGCGAGCAGCTTCGCCACGCTCGGCGGGGCCTACGATCTCGCCGCCGGGGACCTCGACGGCGACGGGCGCGCGGACCTCGTCGTCACGACTCTCTTCTCGAACTCTGCGTCCTTCTTGCGCAGCGTGGGCGGCGGGAGCTTCGCGCCCGCGACGGCGATCCCCCTCGTCGACCGGTCGACCCGCGTGGCGCTGGGAGACATCGACGGCGACGGCGACCGCGACGTCGCGATCGCACTCCCCAACGCGAACGCGGTCGCGTTCGTCGCCAACCTCGGGGGCGGGAGCTTCGCCCCCGCCGTCACGGTCGCGGCGGGCGCCAGCGTCGCGTCGCTCGTGTTCGACGACGTCGATGCGGACGGCGATCGCGACCTCCTCGCCACGAACCAGGCGCCCGGCGAGCTCCTGTCGTTCCGCAAGCCGGGGAGCGGCGCGTTCGGCAGCCCCGAGCGCTTCCCAACGGCGCTCGCGGCGAGCGAGCTCGAGGTCGCCGACCTCGACGGCGACGGCGACCGGGACGTCGTGCTCTCGTGCAGCGCCGGTTCCGGCGTCACGACGATGCGCAACCTCGGCGACGGGACGTTCCTCGTCCATGCGGGCTCCGCGACCGGCCTCGGGCCCTGGTCGCTAGCGACCGCGGACTTCGACGGCGACGGGCACGCGGACCTGGCGAGCGCGAACTACCACTCCGACGACGTCTCCGTGCTGTTCGGGAACGGCGACGGCACGTTCGCGCCCGAGCTGCGCTTCGCGGCCGGCGACGGGCCCTACTTCGTCACCGAGGGCGATCTCGACGGCGACCTCGACCGCGACCTCGTCGTCTGCGACTACAACGGCGACCGCGTCTCGATCCTCGTGAACCAGGGCGCGCGCAGCTTCGCCCCGGCGGTGAACCTCGCCGGTTTCTCGCTCCCGACGTGCGCGGCGCTCGGCGACCTCGACCAGGACGGCGACCTCGACCTCGTCGTCGTGAACTCGTTCGCGAACGTGCTCGGCGTCTGGACCAACGATGGGACGGGCGCGTTCACTTCCGCGTTCGGCCTGCCGACGAGCGAACGGCCGACGGCCGTGACCGCGGCCGACCTGGACGGCGACGGCGACGTCGACCTCGCGGCCGTCAACCTGCACTCCGGGAGCGCCCTGCGCGTCTGGACCAACGAGGGTTGGCCGATCCTGGCGCCGGGCCAGCTCCTCGGTCTCCCCTCGTACCCGAACGCGATCCTCGCGCGCGACCTCGACGCGGACGGCGATCAGGACCTCGCGATCGGGTTCGAGCAGACCGGGAGCGCGGTGCTCTTGAATTCCGGCGCGGCGAGCTTCGGCGCGCCGGCCGTCCTCGCGGCCGGAGACCAAGTGTACGCGATCGCTGCCGGAGACCTCGACGGCGACGGGCGGCTCGACCTCGTCTCGGCGGCGGTGCGACCCTCGACGCTGAGCGTGCACGAGAACCTCGGCGGTGGAGCCTTCGGCGCGCGCGCGGACTTCGTCGTCGGGCGCGAACCGAACGGCGTCGCGCTCGCGGACTTCGACGAGGACGGCGACCTCGACGTCGCCCTGGCGCAGCGTCTGGGCGACAGCGTGGTGGTCGTTCGCAACTCGTCGCGCGCGGGGACGCCCGCCGTGTTCGGCGACGGGAGCGGGACGGCGTGCCCGTGCGGCAACGCGAGCGCGCCGGTGGATCGCGCGGGGTGCCTCAACTCGCTCGGGTTCGGCGCGACGCTGCGCGGGCGCGGCGCGGCGCGGATCTCGGACGACAGCTTCGTGTTGGAGGGCGCCTCGATGCCGAACTCGCTCGCGATCTACCTCCAAGGGAACGCGCTCGAGAGCGGCGGCCTCGGGAGCGTGCTCGGCGACGGGTTGCTCGGCGTGTCGAGCGGCTTGATCCGCCTGGGCCAGGCGAACAACGCCGGCGGCGCCTCGATCTACCCGAGCCCGAGTCAGCTCCGCGTGAGCGTGCGCGGCGCGATCACGACGCCGGGCGAGCGCGACTACCAGGTCTGGTACCGCAACGCGGCGACCTACTGCACGAGCGCCACGTCGAACCTCTCCAACGCGCTGCGCGTGCGCTGGCAGCCGTAGTCAGCCCCGCACGCCGCCGTCGGAGTTCTCGCCGGCGCAGACCTCGAACGGAACCGGACGCCGGTCACGTCGCCCCGCCGAACTCGAGGCCCGGCACGCGCTCGCGCATCGAGACCCAGGCGTCGTCGCTCGTCACGACGTGGTCGAGCAGCGGGATCCCGACGACGTGCGACACCTCGAGCAGCCGGCGCGTCACCTCGACGTCCTGCGGCGAGGGCGTCGGGTCGCCCGAGGGATGGTTGTGCGCGACGATCACCGCGGCCGCGGACTCGCGCACGGCGGGGCCGAACACCTCGCGTGGATGGACGAGCGATTGCCCCAGCGTGCCCACGCTGACGAGCCGCTCGCCGCGCAGCGCGTGCCGGCCGTCGAGCAGGAGCGCGAAGAAGTGCTCCTGCATGCGGCCGCGCACGCGCGGCGCGAGGAACGCATGGACGCTCGCCGGCGAGGAAAGCCGCGGTCGTTCCCTGCGCCGCGCGCGTTCCACCGCGCGTCCCAGCGCGAACGATGCGGCGAGCAGGCGCGCCGCGCGGGGCGCCAAACAGGCCTCCTCCACCAGCTGTTTCGGGCGCAATCGCGCCACTTCAGCCAGGTCCCGAACGCACAAGAGACGCGCGAGTCCGCTCAGATCCGCATCGCGGCCGAGGCATCGCTCGAAAAGCTGCACATTGGGAAAAGGGCCGGTTTGGCGCGGGTTTTCCCCAGTTTCGTGTCGCGCAGCGGTCGCGCCGCGCGTTTCCACTCTCGTCCGTTCTCGAAATTCCTCGAACTCGCACGGTTCTCGTTCCCCCATGCCCGCGACGACGTCCGGCGGATGGAACGGTGACCGAAAAAGCCCGAGAAATCGAAACAACCCGCTCGAAACCGGCGTCGCACGAGGTGCGCCGTCGGAGGCGTCCCCGCGACGCCCCGTTCGCCTTGGTTACGTAACCGTGGGGCGGAGACGGGTACTTGCTACCGAAGGAACACTTGCCGCTGGACTCCCCGCCAGCTCACCACACGCCATGGAACTCCTCCCCACGCTCGGTTGGATCCTGCTCGCGCTCTGGGCGCTCGAAACGGTCGTCTTCCTGCTCAGCTACAGGCAGAGCAAGAGCTCCTGAACGTCACGACGCTTCCGCGACTCGCGCTCGGAACCAGCGCTCTCTGAACCATCCACGATGCACGATGCCGGCCCCGGAGTCCGTGTTCCGAATCGGCGTCGACCGCAGCCCCTGAGGGTCATCACGCGCTCCTGACGTGATGTGGGGTCTCCCGCAAACGGCCGTGCTCCTGACACGGCCGTTTGCCTTGGTTCGGAGCGGCTCACGCGCGGCTCTTCGCGAGCGGCCGGCGCGCGGGACGCTTCGTCGCGCGCGGCGCGACGACCTTCGCCGGCGCCTTCTTCGTGGAAAGGGTCGGCGCCAGCACCTGGTTCCCGGCGGGCTTCGCGGCCTTCGTCGCGACGGTCTTCGTCACGACATTCTTCGCCGGCGCCCGCGGAGCGGCGATCGTCGCGAGCGTGCGGGCGACCTCGAAGGCCGCGGCCTTGCGCTTCGACTTCCCGAGCGCGTCGAAGGTCTTCCGCGCGACGTCCTGCACCGTGAGCATGCCGACGAGCCCCGCCTTCGCGTCGACGACCGGCAGGCGGCGGAGCTGGTGCTTGCGGAAGAGCTCGTGCGCCTTCTTGATCGAGGCCTTGGCGTCGAGCGTGAACACCTGGCGCGCCATCGCGCTCTCGACGGTGTGCTCGCCGAGGCCGCTGCCGCGCGTGAATGACGCCATGCAGAGGTCGCGGTCCGTGATCATGCCGACGAGCTTCTGCTCGGCGTCGACGACGGGCAGCGCGCCGAGGTCGTGCTCCCACAGGAGCTGAGCGGCGCGCGCGAGCGAGTGTTCGGGACGGCAGGCGATCGGAGTGCGGGTCATCCAGCGGGAGACGTTCATGGCGGTACCTCTTGTTCGGCCGAGACGCGGGGTCGAAGCGCGTGTCCACGGCGCGGTGGATCAGGGAAAGGGGCGGAGATCCTAGCACTCCGCTCGGAAGGGGCGAACGCCGCGCGCGCTCACTCGAGCTCGCGCCCCAGGTCCGCGAGCACGAGGTCGAGCGGCCGCGCCGTGCGCGTCTCGAACGTGGCGGACGGCGCCCGGCCCTCGCGGCAGCCCGCGACGAGTTCGTAGAGGAGACGTTCGCCGAAGTTGCGCTCGATGTGGTCGACGAGCGCCAAGGACTGCTGGTACGCGCGGCCGATCTTCTCCTCGTCCTTCAAGCTGGCGAAGCTCTTCTCGAGCTCCGTGAGCGGGAGGAAGGCCTTCCCCTTCAGCACCCGCCGCGCCGCGCCGACGGTGCGCTCCCGTTCCGCCGCGTCGCGCCGCTCGAGCCACTGCGCGAGGCCCTCGTTGAGCCAGCCGGGGACGCCGCGCCCGCCGGCCTCGGCCACGAAGGCGTGCACGGTCTCGTGGCGGAGCACGCGCTCGAACTCGCGCTTCTCGCGGCCGAGCTCCTCCACCGGCACGCGGATCGTCCCGTCGTAGAGCCCGCCGGCCCAGTGGCCGATGCCCGTGGCGTCGAGGAAGCCGGCGCGGCGGTAGAGCACGACGCGGATGCGCGGGCGTCCGTTTTCGACGGGCCAGCGCGCGAAGCGCTCGCCGAGGTCCTGGTAGGCGGCTTCGAGCTCGGTCGTGATCTGCGCGGCGCTCCACAGGAGCTCGCGCCGTTCGCCGTCGTAGGCAAGCTCGAAATGCTCGGACGTGTCGGTCCAGAGCCCTTGCTCCGATTCGGCGAGCTTCTCCACCTGCGCGAGCCGGGCCGCGATGTCCGCGCGCTCCGGCGCGAGCTCGTGCGCGCGGCGCAGCTTCAGAAGGGCCGCCTGCCGCGCCTCGGCGCTTCCGGCGTCGAGCTCGCGCGACGCGGCGCGCGCGAGCGCCTCGGCGAGGTTCTGCGCGAAGACCTTCTCGTCCGGGTTCGCGGCGCGGCAGTCCTCGAAGAGCTGGACCGCGCGGTCGTACTCGCCCGCGTCGAGCGCCTGGATGCCCGCCTTGTTCGACGCATGCCAGCGCTCCTCGACCCGGCCCGCGGGCAGGGACTGCGGCGTCTGCGGCGGGAGCCCCGTGATCAGCGACTCACGGACGCGGGGGCGATCGTCGGGGTCGGGTTCGTAGCGCGGCGCCGGCTTCTGCGGTGTGGGCGGCGGCGCGTCGTCGCCGGCGAAGAGCCGCCACGCGCCGACGCCGGTGAGCGCGAGGGCCGCGAGGCCGAGCGCGATCCTCCCCGCGCGGTTCACGCTCCACCGCCTTCGAGCGCGAATCCGCGCCCGCGGAGCAGGTCGGCGAGGCGTCCGTAGGCGGCGGGGTAGCCCGTCCTCCGCTCGATGCTTCGCACGCGGGCGAGGCCCTCCTCGCCGTCCTCGATGCGGCACGCGATCGGCGCGCCGGGGCCGAGCCGGCACGCGCCCGTCGGCCGCGCGTGCGCGGCGGCGTAGTCGGCCTCGAGGCCGGTCGCGTGGAGTTCGTCTCGGCCACGGTCGAGGCAGCACGCCGCGCCGACGCGCGGGCCGCCGAGTTCGGCGTAGAGCAGCGCGAGCTCCGCGTGCGCGCGCTCACGCACGACTTGGGGCACGACGACCGCGATCCCGGGACAGGTCGCGCGCGCGGCCTCGAACGCCGCGGGATCGCGGAGCACGCCGTCCCAGTACGGGAACTCGGCGCAGTGGCGCGGGCGCGCGGAGTAGGCGCGGCAGGTGTTGCGGCCCTCGAGCAGCGAACAGCGCCCGCCCGACGGCGCGTCGGCCGCTTCGCGCAGCGCGAGCCGCGGTCGGCCGTCGCGCGGATCCGGGACGCGGCGCACGTGGCGGTCGACGAACGCGGCCAGCGGGAGCCCGAGCGCCGCCGCGAGCCGCTCGCATTCGCCCTCCTCGAGCCAGACGAAGCCCTCGCCGCCGCTGCAGCAGTGCCCGCAACGGTGGCAGGCGAAGCGGAAGGGCACGACGCCCGCGAGCCCGCGCTCGATCGCCGTCTCCACGCGCGCGCCCCTAGAACTTGCGCCGGCGCGGCGGCGGAACGGAGCGCGGACGGTCGGACGCGCCCTGCTCGAAGTCGAGGCTCGCGCGGCCTGCGAGCTGGGCTTGGATGTCGTCCGTGAGCTCCTTCCAGGTCTGGTATCGGACCTCCGCCTCCTTGGCCATCATCTTCTGCACGAAGTAGGCGAGGTGCGGCGAGAAGCCGCGCGACTTGAGCTCAGGCGAGGACAACGCCTGTGTCACCTGCTTGCGCAGCACCTCGCTGTCCTTCGAGCCCTCGAACGGCAGCCGCCCGACCACGAGGTGGAACAGCGTCACGCCGAGCGAGTAGATGTCGCTGCGCAGGTCGGTCGAAGCGCCGCCGCGCGCCTGCTCGGGCGACAGGTACGCGACCGTGCCCACGGCGGAGCCCTCCTGCACCGGGGCGGCGTCCTGCTGCCCCGCGAAGCCGAGGTCGATCAATTTCACGCGTCCGGAGGAGTCGAGCATGATGTTGCCCGGTTTGACGTCGCGGTGGACGAGCCCCTTCCCGGAGAGGTAGCTCATCGTCCCCGCGACCGAGAGCACGATGCGCAGCGCCTCCTCCTCCGTGAAGGGCCGGCCCTGGTCGAGGATCTCGAGCAGCGTGTGCCCGTCGATGCACTCGAGGCGCGCGAAGTAGGTCTTGTCGTGGCGCGCGACGCCGTGACCCTTGACGAGGCCCGCGTGGTCGAGCGCCTCGAGCAGCCGCGCCTCGCGCACGAACGCCTGGCGCACCGCCTCCTGCCGGACGCACTCGGGCTTGAGCACCTTCAGCGCCAGGATCCGCCCGCTCTTCTTCTCGAGCGTCCGGAACACGTCCGCCGTCCCGCCCGTGCCGAGCTTCGCGATCACGTCGTAGCCGGGGATCTCGGGGATCTCGCCCGCGTTCGTGCGACGCAGGCGCGCGATCTCCGCCGTGGACCATCCCAATCGGTCGGCGAGCAGTCCGTCGAGCGCCTTGCCTCCCTTGAGAAGGAGGAGGAGGGGCTCGGCCTGCTCGCGGGAGAGGAGGCCGCGGTGGACGAGCAGGGCGAGGAAGCGCGTGTCTTCGGCGGCACTCATGCCCCGGAGACTCTAGTGTCCCGTCCCACGAGTATCTTGAACGATCCGCCGCGCTGGATCGACGCTGGCGGCGTTGCGCCTCCTCCGAGTATTGCAGCGAATACGCGTCGTCAGCGCGCCTTGCCAGCCTCGACCCATCACGGCGCCTCGTCC
>JACRIO010000061.1 GCA_016220035.1 Planctomycetota bacterium
GCGGCGGTCGCCCTCGCCGCGGCGCTGTTCCTCGCGTGGCGGTTCGCGCGCGCCGAGAGCTTCGGGCTGTTCATGGAGTACGACGACCAGGGCTTCCTCGAGGTCGTCGTCCGGCACCTGCTCGAGGGGCGCGCGCCCTACGACGCGATCGCCGTCCCTTATGGGCCGATCTACCTCCTCGAGCGCTACCTACTGCACGCCGTCCTCGGCGCGCCGCTCGGGACCGACGGCGTGCGCTGGATCACGACGGCGACGTGGCTCCTCGCCGCGCTCGCGTTCGGCGTGGGCGTCGCGCGCGCGCTGCGCGGGAGCTCCGGCGCGTGGGCGGCGGGCATCGCGGCGCTGCTCCTCGTCGCGTTGCACGTGAAGGACATCGCGCTGGAGCCGGGGCACCCGCAGGAGCTCTACCTCCTGCTCGCGGCGGCGCTCTCCGCGGCCGCCGTGGGCGCGGGGGAGCGCGCGCGCGCGTCCGCCGTGCTCTGGGGCGTGCTCGGGGGTGCCTTGCTCCTCGTCAAGGCCAACTTGGGCGTGTTCGCGCTCGTCGCGGGCCTGCTCGGCGTGCGCGTGTTCGCGGGCGGGTCGCGCCGAGCGCGCGCGGCGGAGCTCGCGCTCGCGCTCCTCGCCGTCGGCGTGCCGTGCGCGTTGATGCGCACGCGCCTCGGCACGCCGTGGGTGCGCGAGTTCGCGCTCGGCTCGACGCTCGCGCTCGCCGCGCTCGCGGCCTGCGTTTGGCGCGCGCGCCGTGAACAACACGCGGAGCCGCGCCCGCCGAAAACGCTCGTCGCGTTCGTGCTCGGCGTGCTCGGCGCGCTGGCGCTCGGGGCGGGCTTCGCGTTCGCGCGCGGCGCGTCGCCGGGTGCGCTCGTCGACCAGCTCTTCCTCGCGCCGCTGCGCCTGCCGACGGCGTTCGAGCTCGCGCTCCCCGAGCGGCCCTTCGTGCTCCTCGTGACGCTCGCGGGTTGCGCGTGCGCCGCGCTGCACGCGTTCGGGCCGCCCGCGGCGCGCGAGCTCCTCCGCCGCCGCGGCCTCCCCGTCCTGCGCCTCCTCTTCCTCGCGCTCGTCGTCGCCGCGGGGACCGACGGCGCGCTGCTCTTCGAGTACGGCGCGGGCTGGGCCTGGGTCCTCGCCGCGCCCTTCGCGACGCCGAGCGCGCCGGGCATCGAGCGCTGGAGGACCACGCTCGTGTGGTTCGCGCTGCTCGAGCGCCTGCAGGCCTTCCCCGTCGCGGGCAGCCAGATCCAGCTCGGCCAGGTCGCGCTCGTCCCGCTCGCGATCTGGGGCGCGGTCGACGCCGCCGGCGCGCTCGCGCGCGGGAGCTCCACCGCTCGCGCCGGGTTCGCGTGCGTGCTCGTCCTCTTCGCGGGCGCGCTCACGTGGTTGCGCGGCAGCGGCGCCGCGGAGGTCGAGGCGCGCTCGCAGCCGCTCGCGCTCGCGGGCGCCGAGCGCACGCGCACGGCGCCGGACGCGGCGGCCAGGTTGCGCTGGCTCGCGCACAACCTCGCGCGCGGGCCGTCCACGTTCGTCTCGGTGATCGGATCGAACAGCCTGTACGGTTGGACCGGAAAGCCTCCGCCCGTCGTCACGCCGGTGAGCCACGCTTGGGATCTCGTGACGCCCGCGCAGGAGGCGGAGCTCCTGGATGCGCTCGCGCGCGCGCCCGACGCTTGGATCGTCGACCACCCGGGGCTCCTCGCGCCCCTCCAACGCGGCGACCGGCCGTTCTTCGCGACGCTCGCGCGCGACTACCGGCCGTTCGCGCGCCACGGCGGCTACGTGCTCTGCGCGCGCAAGGACCAACCGGTTCCGCGGCTCACCGCCTGCGCATGGAGCGTCGAACGTCGCGAGCTCCCCGCGGCCGTCGCGGCGCGCGTCCCCGCGGGCTCGGGCACGTGGATCGAGCTCGCGCTCGGGCCGGCGGCGCCGAACTTCGCCGTGCGGCGCGTCCGGATGTTCGACGTCGAGCTTCGCCACGCGGTCGCGGGGACCGACGCGAAGGACCCGCGCGAGCAGACGCTGCTCTTCGACGCGCGCGGTACCGCGTGCCTCGCCGAGTCCGGGTCCGCGGCGTGGGCCGCGAGCGCTGCGGAGCCCGCGTTCCTCCATGCGCCGTTCGACCTGCCGCCGGGGCGCACGCTGCTCCTGCTCCTCGACGGTCCGCGCGGGAACCAGCCGGCGCTCCTGCCCGTCGTCGAGCGGCGGTGACGCGCGTCCTTCGCGCGCTGTTCCGTGCCGATCCGCGCCGATAGAGTGCGCCGCGCTTGCTCTCCGGCCACGATCGACCGACCGGCGGCGTCCCGCGCGCGCGGACGCACGCGCGCGAGCTCGCGCTCTTGTTCGCCGTCGCGCTCCTCGTGCGGCTCGCCGCGTTCCTCGTGCACGGTTGCGCGCAGCACGCGGCGGGGAAGGACGCGTGGAGCTGGGGCTTCGAGTCGGGCTGCATCGCGGAGTCCCTGGTCGACGGTCACGGCTACGCGGGGCAGTGGGCGCGCGCGGAAGGACCGTGGGGCGAGCACGCGCCGGTCACGGGCTGGCTCGCGCCGACGTATCCGTACCTGCTCGCGGCGCTGATGAAGCTCGGCGGCGGAGTCACGCCGCTCACCGCGGGCCTGCTGCTCGCGCTCCAGTGCGTGCTCTCCGCGTCGACGTGCCTCTTCGTGTGGGGGCTCGGCGGCGTGCTCGGCGGCGTGCGGCTCGCGCGCGTCGGCGGATGGGTGCTCGCGTTCCTTCCGTACTCGATCTGGAACGCGGCGCACACGGTGTGGGACACGACGCTCGTCGCGGCGGCGCTGACGCTCTTCGTCGAGCTCGTGCTGCGTTTCGGCCGCGGCGCGAGCGTCGCGCGCGCGGCGGGGCTCGGCCTCGCGTTCGGCGTCCTGATGCTCGTGAACCCGGCACCCGCGTCGGTCGCGCCCGCCGCGCTGTGGGTGATCGCGCGCGACCAGGGCGCGTGGGTGGAGCGCGGCAAGCGCGCGCTCGCGTTCGGCCTCGTCGCGTTCGCGACGTGCCTCCCGTGGTGCTGGCGCAACCACGCCGCCGTCGGGTCCTTCGCGGTGCGCACGAACTTCGGCGTCGAGCTCATGGTGGGGAACAACGACCTCGCGAACGGCTACTTCCAGGTGCAGTTGCACCCGAGCTACTCCCCCGACGAGTTCCGCGCGTACGTTGCGCAAGGCGAGGTGCCCTATGCCGCCGCGTGCGCCGAGCGCGCGAAGGCGTGGATCCGCGCCGATCCGCTGCGTTTCGCGCGCCTCACGCTGCACCGCGCGCGCCTGTACTGGTTCGGCGATTTCCCGTGGTCCGATCCGCGGACGGAGGGTGCGAAGAGCGCCGCGACCGACCCGGCGAGCTGGGTGAAGTGGGGGATGCACGCGCTCACGGGGCTTCTGTGTCTCGCGGGCTGCGCGCTGTGGTTGCGACGCGGGGTCGAGCACCAGGCACTGGTGCTGATGCTGATCTCGTTCCCCGCGCCGTACTACCTGACGCACGTCCTGGAGCGCTACCGCTTCCCGATCGAGCCGTTGATGCTCCTCCCGGCGGCGGCGTTCGTGCTGTGGCTCGTCGATCGCGCGCGTGGGCGCCGCGCCCGCGCCGCGCTCGCTCCCGACCGCGAGGCGCGCTAGCCTGCGCCGCGGAGGAGCGATGACCGAAGACAAGAAGCCACTGAAGAGCTTCAAGGACCTCCTGCGCTCGCGCGGGGGGAATCCCGACGCGGAGAAGCCGCGCGAGGCGAGCACGCTCGACGTCGAGAAGGCCCGCGAGCAGGCCGAGAGCGTGCCCGAGGGCGGCGGTTCGCGCGACCGCATCACGCGCCGTCCGCGCGCGTTCGGGCCGATGGAGCACGGGCCGGCCGTCTACAAGGACGTCGACGGCGAGGAGATGCAGCTCCTCGCGTCGTTCCGCGTTCGCACCGTGTTTCCCGACGACGTGAAGAAGGAGGTGGCGCGGCTCCCGCGCGATCCCGACCCCGCCGAGTACGCGGGCCGCTGGGACCTGCGCAACGAGCTCATCTACACGATCGACGGCGACGACGCGAAGGACTACGACGACGCGATCGGCATCAAGGACCTCGAGGGCGGCCACGTCGAGGTCGGCGTGCACATCGCCGACGTCGCGCACTACGTGCGGCCGGGCACGGCGCTCGACGACGAGGCGCTCGCGCGCGCGACGAGCGTCTACGTCGCCGACCAGGTCGTTCCGATGCTGCCGGAGGAGCTCTCCAACCATCTTTGCTCGCTCGTGGGCGAGCGCGACCGCTTCGCGTACTCCGTCTTCATGGTGTTCGACGCGAAAGGGAAGCGCGTCTCCGCGCGCATCGGGAAGAGCGTCATCCGCTCCGCGCGCCGCAACACCTACCGCGAGGTGCAGGAGCAGCTCGACGGCGCCGACACGCCCGGCGCGAAGGCGACGCAGTTCCTCGCGGGCTCGCTGCGCATGTTCGAGCGCTGGACGAAGCAGCAGCAGGCGCTGCGCGACGCGAAGGGCTCGTTGCGCATGGCCTCCGTCGAGAAGAAGTTCGTCTTCGACGCGAAGCACGAGGTCGTCAAGGTCGTGGACGCTGCGCGCTACTTCTCGCAGACCTTGATCGAGGAGACGGCGCTCGCCGCGAACCAGGCCGTCGGCGACCTCTTCCGCGAGAAGGGCCTGCCGACGATCTACCGCGTGCACCCCGAGAAGGACCCCGAGGAGATCGCGAAGGTCGCGAAGGGCCTCGAGGACCACGGGATCCGCGTGCCCGAGAAGGACCGTCTGACTGGCCGCGACATCGCGCGCCTGATCCAGACCGCGCGCAAGAAGCCCAACGCCGAGGCGTTGATCGCGCGCATCATGGGCTTGATCGAGCGCGCCGTGTACGAGGTGCACGACCACGAGGACGTCGCGACGCACTTCGGGCTCGCGCGCAAGGCGTACCTGCACTTCACGTCGCCGATCCGCCGCTACCCCGACCTGATGGTGCACCGCTGGTTGTGGGCGGTCGAGAGCCGCCCCGACGAGGCCGCGCGCGAGCTGAAGGCGGAGGAATTCCTCGCCGACCTCAACGACGTCGCGTCGCACTGCTCGCTCATGTCGGAGATGGCGGAGATGTGCGAGCGCTCGATGGACGACCTGAAGGTCTGCCAGTTCCTCCACCCGCACATCGGCGAGAAGATCGACGCGGTCGTGGTGCGCGTGTCGCCCTACGGCATGGAGGTGCGCTTGACGCCGTTCAACGTCGGCGGGTTCCTGCCGACGCGCGCGATCGGCGAGCGCGCCGAGGTCAAGGGGCCGAACCTCGTGATCAAGGCGGGGAAGCGCTCGCTCTCGTTCAGCGAGGGCCATCCGATCCGCGTCGTGATCAAGGACGTCGACTTCGTGCGGCTGCAGGTGATGCTCGAGCTCGGGTGACCGCGCGGGGATCGAACTTCCGAGCGCCGTTTGGCATCCTCTCGGCGAGGAATCCAGGCCCCCCGACCACCCCCGAGGACTTCGCCATGCCGTTCACCCTCCCCGAACTCCCGTACTCGCAGGACGCGCTCGCGCCGCACATCAGCGCCGAGACGCTCTCCTTCCACTACGGCAAGCACCACAAGAACTACGTCAACAAGTTGAACGAGCTCACTGCGAACTCGCCGATGGCGAACGAGAGCCTCGAAGCGGTGATCAAGAAGGCCGGTCCCGGCCCGATCTTCAACAACGCCGCGCAGGTGTGGAACCACACCTTCTACTGGAACTCGCTCGCGCCCGCGGGTGGCGGCGACGCGAAGGGCGACCTCGCGAAGGCGATCGACAAGAGCTTCGGCAACGCGGCCGACTTCAAGAAGAAGTTCACGCAGTCGGCGCTCACGCTCTTCGGCAGCGGCTGGTCGTGGCTCGTCAAGAAGCCCGACGGCTCGCTCGCGATCGTCGAGACCTCCAACGCGGGCACGCCGATCACCGGAGCGGACGTCCCGCTCCTCACGTGCGACGTGTGGGAGCACGCGTACTACGTCGACCGTCGCAACGACCGCGCGGCGTACATCGAGGCGTTCTGGAAGCTCGTGAACTGGGAGTTCGCGGCGAAGAACTTCGCCGGACGCTGAACGCGCGAGCATGGACCGGGCGGCGGAGCTCCACGAGCACCGCCGCCCGGTTGCTTTTCCGCCGCCGCGCGCGAAGATGGCCGCCCCGCGCGCACCCGTAGCTCAATGGATAGAGCACTGGTCTTCGGAACCATAGGTTGTGGGTTCGAGTCCCCCCGGGTGCGCCAGTCCGCTCCCGCGCGCCGCCGTGCACACCGGGGCGCACCCGCGCACCGCGCGTGTCCTCGCGGCGTGCGCTCTGCTAGCTTCGCGCCGTGGTCGACGCGGGAACGACGAGCGAAGGACGCCCGACGGGGCTCCGCCCAGGTTGGATCGCCGTCGCGCTCGCGCTCGTCGCCGTGCTCGTCTACTCGCGGACGCTCGCGTACGGCTACGTCTACGACGACTCGATCATCGCGCAGAGCCCGCTCGCGGACCGGCCCTTCGCGCTCGCGGAGATCTTCTCGAACGGACTCTACGGCGCGAGTTCGAGCGACGTCGCGCTCTACCGGCCGTTGAACGACTGGACCTACCTGCTCACGCACGCCGCGGACCGCGTGCTCGATCCCTCGGGCGTGCGGCACGTCGTCGGCCACGCGTTCAACGTGCTCCTGCACGCGCTCGCGACCGTGCTCGCGTTCGTCTGGATGCTGCGGTGCGGCCTCGCGCCGCGCGTCGCGGCCGCCGCGGGGCTCCTCTTCGCCGTCCTGCCCGTGCACGCGGAGTCCGTCGCGAACGTGACCGGCCGGTCCGATCCACTCGCCGTCGTCTTCGTGCTCGCGATGCTGCTCCTGCACGGTTCGCGCTGGTGGGCGCTGGCGCCCGCGGCCTACCTGTTCGCCCTGTGGAGCAAGGAGTCGGTGCTCCTCCTGCCGCTCGTCGCGTTCGCTTGCGATGCGTGGATCGCGCGGCGGCCGCTGCGCGCGTGCCTCGCGCGTCTCGCGGTCGATGCTGCCGTCGCGGTGGTCTGGGTCGTGCTGTGGAGGAGCGCGATGCGCGGGCCGCACATCGATCCGCAACCGATCGAGAACCCGCTCGCGGCGCTCGCGCACGGCGCGCGCGTCGTGAACGCGCTGGCGATCCAGTGGGACTACCTCGCGCGCATCGTGATCCCCGTCGGGCTCTCGACGGACTACTCGCTCGCGACGATCCCGATCGTGGGGGCGACGTCCCCACGCTGCCTCGGAGCGGTGGGGGGCGGGCTGATCGCGGCGGCGGCGCTCGTCCTCTGCCGCCGGCGCGCGCCGCTCGTCTCGGTGTCCATCGCGGGGTACGCCCTCGCGTTCGCGATCACCTCGAACCTGGCGCTCCCGATCGGGACGATCATGGCGGAGCGCCTCGCCTACCTGCCGTCGCTGTTCCTCTGCGTGCTCGTCGCGCTGCCGCTCGCGCCGCGCTCGCTCGCACCGGCGTTCGCGCGCGCGGGATTCGTCGTGCTCGTCGCGGCGGCGCTCGTGTTCGCGCTCGTCACCGTGCGGCAGTGCGGCGTGTGGAAGGACGAGCTCACGCTGTTCACCGAGCAGGTGCGCACGGCGCCCGACTCCGCGAAGGCGCACATGAACCTCGCGGTGGCGCTCGCGCGCGCCGGGCGGCCGCGCGAGGCGCTCCCGCACTACGACCGGTCGATCGCGATCTACCCGCTCTACGGGCACGCCTGGTACAGCAAGGGCAACGCGCTTTATCGCAGCGGTGCCTCCGACGCCGAGGCGGCGCGCTGCTACGCGGAGGCCGTGCGTCTTTCGCCGCGACACCAGGACGCGCACGCGAACTTCGCGCTCACGCTGCTGCGCCTCGGCCGCGTCGAGGACGCGCGTGTCGAGCGCGAGCGCCTCGCTGCCCTGAACCCCGAACATCCCTCGCTCGCCGTGATCGACCGGCGCCTCGCGAGCGCGGGCGGAGCGCCGCGATGACCCACCCGTGCGACCCGGAAAGAAGTGCCGGACCCGCGGGCGCGCCGATCCTCCCCGCGCGGCGCGCGCGTCCCACACGGTGCGGTCGCCGGTGCGGGCTTCCACGCGCGTGTTCATCCTCCGGGCGCACTCGTCCGATGACGTCGAGCACATGACCGCGCAGCGCGCCGCTTCGGATGCCGCGGTGAGAGCGGAGCGCTCGCCCGAGCGCCTGCTCCCGCTGGAGCTCCTGCTCCTCTGCGCCTGCGTGCTCGCCTGCCGCCTCCTCGCGCTGCGCGCGTGCCCGGTCTACGACGACGCGTTCATCACCTACCGCTACGCGCGCAACTTCGCCGCGGGCGCGGGCATGGTGTTCAACCCCGGGGCCGCGTGGGAGCCGGTGCTCGGGACCACGACCCCGCTCTACGGATTCGTCCTGGGCGTGCTCGCGCGGCTGCCGTTCGAGCTCGACGACCTCTCCCGCGCCTTGAACATCGTGTGCGACGTCGCAGCGGGAGCCCTCCTCGCGCGCGCGTTCGGCGCGCGGCGGCTCGTCGCGACGCTCGCCGTGCTCGGCTTCGCGGCGCTGCCCGAGCTCGCGCGCATCAGCGCGGGCGGGATGGAGGCGCCGCTCTTCCTGGTGTTCGCGCTCGGGGCGTCGAGCTTGCTCCACGTGAACCGCCCCGGGCTCGCGGGCACCTGCGCGGCGCTCGCGTGCGTCGTGCGGCCCGAGGGCGTCCTGCTCGTCGGCCTCGGCGGGCTCCTGCTCGCGAAGAAGCCGCGCGAGCTCCTGAACTTCGCCGTGCCGGTCGCGGTGATCGGCCTCGCGGCGCTCGCGGTCCTGAACCGCGCGTACGGCTTCCCGATCCCGCAGTCCGTGCTGGCGAAGTCGCACATGAAGGCCGGCGCGTGGGAGCGCATCGCGCCGATCCTCGCGCAGTCGTTCGCGCCGCGCCCGGCGCTCTGGGCGTTGTTCCCGGTCGCGTGCGCCGGGTTCGTCGAGCTCCTGCGCCGGCCCGGTCCGTTGCGCCTTTTCGTCGGCTTCGGCCTCGCGATCACGGCGAGCTACCTCGCCGCGCGGCCGCCCGTGTGGGGGTGGTACTTCTACGTCCCGCTCGCGAGCTGGGTCGTCGCGACCGCCGCCGGCCTCGAGCTCGCGTTCGAGCGCTGGTTGCGTCCGCGCGCGGGCTGGATCGAGCGCTCCGCGCCGCGGGCCTTCGCGCCGATCGTCGTCGCTGGCGCCGCGCTCGCGAGCTACCTCCTGCCGACCTCCGTTCCGGACCACGTCTACCGGCCGATGCACGCCTGGGCGCGCGCGGTCTCCGAGCGCGAGCCCGGCGCGCGCATCCTTGCCTCCGACATCGGCGCGATCGGGTGGGCATGGAAGGGGATCGTGCTCGACAGCGAGGGCCTCACCTGTCCGCCGGCGCTCGCGTTCGCGGACCCGAACGCGATGATCGCGGCGTGGGCGCCCGAGTACCTGCTCGTCGTCGCCGAACGCGACCGCGTCGCGCCGCTCCGCGCGGACGCGGAGGTGCTCGCACGCTACGAACCGATCGAGCGCTTCAGTCCGAGCGGCGACCGCGAGGTCGCGCCCGACGTCGGGCGCCTGCCGGACCGCTGGGCACAGGACTACCTCGTCTACCGTCGCAGGCCGTAGCTCACCAGAGCGCGATCGAGCGCCGTTCTCGCCACAAGAGCGCGACGAAGAACGGCCCGCCGAGGAGCGACATCACGACGCCCGGGGCGAGCTGATCGCGGCACAAGACGATCTGCAACAGGTCCGCGCCCGCGAGGAACACAGCCCCCGCGAGCGCGGAGAGGAGCAGCAGCGGACGGTGCTCGCGCACGCCCGCGAGGCGCACGAGGTGCGGCACGATCAGGCCGACGAAGGCGATCTGGCCCGCGACGGCCACGGCCGCC
>JACRIO010000062.1 GCA_016220035.1 Planctomycetota bacterium
ACGCTCAACACGGCCCGACCTCCACCGGAAGAAGTGTGTGCATACCTCCTCCTTCGGCGGAGCGGGCCGTGCGCCAGCCAAGAATCCGCTCACGACGTCACGCCGCGAGCGGGCGGCGAAAACCCGCGAAAGGCCAGTTCCGAACAGCCCACTGAAATTCTGCGTGAAACTTGGAAACCGCGAGGACTGCAAGTATCCCGACCCAACGACTGGCCCCAACGGCGCATCTGGTGACACACCTTCCGTCCAAGGCCCCTTTGGGATCGGCTGTGGTGAACATTCTTTGACATGGAGCATCAAAGGTGACTGTGGGTCGGGGTATAGTGTCGAGGCAGCGGCGGCCGGAACCTGTCAGGTGTGCATTCCCAACTGAATTGCAAATGACCTGCCACTGGACAGCCTAATGAAAGAGCGAGAAACGTATATCAAGTACCTAGCGGTCTTGGTCCTTATCCTGGTAGGCTGCATTCTCTCCTACTGGGCAGTTGGACACGCCAGTCGTAGACCGGCTACCAACGCCTCGGTCGGATCCGATGTGCTGGTAGGAGGGCCTCAGGAAACGAGGTCCCTCACCGAAGCAATCGACACTGGCGATGCTCTTCACACCCACGCAGCTTCGGCCCTGGCCGAGGAAAACAAGCCGCCTTCAGCGCGCCAGTTCATAAGGGACTTTCTTGGAAGTGAAGCGCAGTTGACAATTGAGCGCTTGGAGGCAATGGGCTGGGATCTCGACAAGCTTGGTCCTCCCCCGGTGCCACTTGGAGAGGCCCGTGCCAAGGCCTTCGACAACTATATGCCGAGCGATGAACGCATACGTGCGATACGCATGACAGTCGCGCGGTGGCCGACTGAATTGACGGCGCAATGGCTCGAAGAGCACTTCTTGATTGGATCACAAGTTACTCCAGATCAGTTCAAGGCAGTTCAGGATGCTGCCCGTCCGTATCTGGACGAGGCTCAGGCCATCGCAGACCAGTACACAGAGCTGCTTCAATACTATGTCAAGGGCGCCTGGGATCGCGGAATGGACAAAGCGTTTCCATTCATGTCATCAAACAGCACAAGCAGTGGGCCCTATTGCGGGAGCGGTGCGTATGGTGGATGGGTATTCTCCGTCTGCCTATCCTGGGACGACTGTCCGGGCCTCCTGGATCTGGACCAATCTGCCGCTTTGCTTGCACAACAGCGCGATCAGACCCTTCAGGCGCTTCTAACTAGGAAGTAGGTCCGTTCGATCGAGACTAGGTAGTTGGGCCGAGTGGATTGTCGAGACCTGACCAACCTTACCCCGTGGGAGGATGGAGGTCTGCTCGACTTTCACATGAATGTGGTCTCCCCCGACGCAGTCTTCCCCGTGCATTCCATGACGACCCAGCCCCGGGACAGTGCTATTTCGAGAAGCCGGGGACAGGGGTCGACGGCGACGGGGTGCTCGACGGCAGAGAGGAGGGGGAGGTCGTTGTGGGAGTCGGAGTAGAACCACGTTTCGGCGAGGTCGCCGCGTTCGAGGCCATGCGTGCACAGCCAGTGGTTCAGGTGGACGAGCTTGCCCGTGCGGTAGCACGCGACGCCCGACACGCGGCCGGTGAAGCGGCCGTCCTGTTCCTCGGGCTCGGTCGCGATCAGGTGCTCGATGCCGAACTCGTGCGCGATGGGCGTCGTGATGAATCGATTGGTCGCGGTGATGATCGCGAGCTCGTGGCCCTGGGCGCGGTGGTATTCGACGAGCTCGCGCGCGGCGGGAGCGATGCGCGGACGGATGAGCTCCTCCATGAACTGGTCGCGCCACAGCTCGAGCTGTTCGCGCGGGTGGCGCGCGAGCGGCGCGAGCTGGAAGTCGAAGAACGCCTCGATGTCGAGCGTGCCCGCGTGGTAGTCGTCGTGGAAGCGCCGCACGCGCTCGACGTCCATCGCGCCGTGGCGAGCGAGCAATTCGCCCCACAGGAGGTCGCTGTCGCCCGCGAGCAGCGTGTTGTCGAGGTCGAAGAGGGCGAGGCGCACTTTCCGCCAGGATAGGGGCGGCTTCGCAATCGCGGGAGTGGGGGAGATCGACTCGCGGCGCGTCTTCACGCTCTCTGCTCGCCGTCGCGCCTCGGGCTCACTCGACACCGCGCAGCGCGTTCTCCCGCTCCTTACGCGTCTGGGAAGGGCCCGGGGCCGTGCAGCGCGTTTTCACGCTCTCCGCGCGGCAGCAAACGAGGTCGAGGCGCGGCGGCGCGCACCGAGCCGTTCAGTGCTTCGCGCTCGCGCTCTGCTTCGAGAGTCTGTCCGCTTGGCGCGGCGAGAGCGTTCCCGCGCGCACTTGGTCGTTCGCGGCGAGCTCCGCATTCGCGCGCACCGCTTGCGCGCGGCACAGCGGCAAGTCGCCGACGGGCGAGCGCTTCAACGCGCGCAGGTCGTCCGACGCCGGAGCGGGGTCGGGTTCCTTCGCGAAGGGTCGCGCTCGGTCGCCGAGCACTCTGCGCGCGGCTTCGAGCTCCCGTTCGCCCGTGATCCACGCGCGTTTCGCGAGTCCAGCGCGGTCCGCGGCTTCGAGCAGTTCCGCGAGCGTCGAGCGTTCCGGGTCGAAACGCAGGTCGACGACTTCCTCGCCGTCGAGGAACGCCGGACGCGCGTCGGCGACGCCGCGCGACGCGCCGAGCTTGGCCTGGCCCTCCCAGAAGCAGTGCATCGCGAGCACGACGCGCGGGAGCTCCTTCTTCCGCGCATCGAGCTCCGCGAGCTCCAGCCACGCCGGCACGGGCGCCTTCGCGGCCGCGAGCGCCGCCGTCATGCGCCGCGCGACATCCGGGGCGCTCCACACGCCGTCGCGACGCTCGATCACGTCCTTGCCGCGCGCGTCGAGGAAGCGCACGACCGGGTTGTTCCACGCGGGCTCGTCGAAGCGCTTCAACGCGTCGGCGTCGGCGCCGTCTTTGTTGTTGTGCACGCAGACGGGCACGAAGAGCGTTTCGATCGCCTCGACGAGCAGCGGATCGGAGAGCGGGCCTCGACCGAAGCCCTTGCACGTGCTTCAGCCCGGTACTTCCTGAAAGAGGACGAACGCGGGCTTCGACTCACGGCCCGCCCGTGCGAGGCCTTCGTCGACGGAGCGCGAGAAGTTCACGCGGCCGAGCTCGACGGGCTGGTCGGTGCCGGCGCACGCCGCGGTGAGGAAGGGGAGCGCCGCGAGGACGAGGGTGAGGAGCATGCGGGACATCGATGCGCGGGCGCGGGGGAGGTGACGGACGCCGCGGGGATTCTGGCATGGAATCGAGCCCGTGTGCGCGCTCCGACTCGTTGCTCGCCTTTTCCCGCGCGGCTCTGCAAGATCCCGCCCGCGCAACGCGCATCCACGCATGTTCACGCTCCTCGAAAACGCCCAAGTCTTCGCGCCCGAACCGCTCGGGACGCGTCACGTGCTCGTCGCCGGCGCGCGCATCGCGTGGATCGGCGCGGAGAAGCTCGTCTGGCCGCGCGAGGTGCCGCTCGAGCGCGTCGACGTCGCGGGGATGCGCGTGATCCCGGGGTTGATCGACGGCCACGCGCACATCACGGGTGGCGGCGGCGAGTCGGGGGCTTCGAGCAAGGTGCCGCCGCTCGCGCTCTCGCGGTTCACGACCGCGGGCGTCACGAGCGTCGTCGGCCTGCTCGGCACCGACGACACGACGCGCACGACGTCGGAGCTCGTCACGAAGGCGCGCGGTCTCCGCGACGAAGGACTGTCGGCGTGGTGCTGGACCGGCGGCTACCACGTGCCGCCGACGACGTTCAGCGGCAGCGTGCGCTCCGACCTCGCGCACGTGGACCTCGTGATCGGCGCGGGCGAGATCGCGGTCAGCGACCACCGCTCGAGCCAGCCGACGTTCGACGAGCTCGTGCGCCTCGCGAGCGAGTGCCACGTCGGCGGCTTGATGACCGGCAAGGCGGGCGTGCTGCACCTGCACATGGGCGACGGCAAGCGCGGGCTCGAGCTCGTGCGGCGTGCGCTCGACGAAACGGAGCTTCCGCCGCGCGTCTTCCATCCGACGCACGTGAACCGCAAGAAGCGTCTGTTCGACGAAGCGCTCGAACTCGCGCGGCGCGGCGCGACGATCGACGTCACCGCATACCCGGTCGCGAAGGGCGAGGACGCATGGTCCGCGGCCGACGCGCTCGTCGCGTACTGGGCCTCGGGGCTCGCGCCGGAGCGCATCACCGTGAGCTCCGACGGCGGCGGCTGCCTCCCCACGTTCGACGCCGACGGCCGCGTCGCGCGCATGGACGTCGGCACGCCCGCGGCGCTGCTCGCGACGGTGCGCGAGCTGCTCGAGCGCGGCTACGTGCTCGACCGCGTGCTCCCCGCCTTCACGTCGAACGTCGCGCGCCTCCTGCGCCTTCCGGGCAAGGGCCGCATCGAGCTCGGCGCCGACGCCGACCTCGTCGTGCTCGACGCCGCGGGTGCTTTGCGCAGCGTGATGGCGCTCGGCGCGTGGCACGTGCGTGACGGCACGGTCGTGCGGCGGGGGATGTTCGAGCGGTCGTGAATGATGGTGAACGCTGTAGCTGGTGAGACACGGTCGATTCGAAGGAGGATGGTCATGGATCCCAGAAACCGGCAGCGGGTCAGCGTCGCCGTCGCCCTGCTCGTCACGTGGAACGCGGGGTTCGCGCGACAGGCCCCGGCCGAGCCCAAACCCGAGCCCCGGTCCACGGCCCTCCAAGCGCCGCACCGCTGCGGCCTCGGCGCCGCGTTCCACGCCGGTCGGCGCGCGGCGCTCGTCGAGCAGCTCTCAGGAGGCATCGTGCTCGTGCGCGGGCTGCCGAAGACGAACGCCTACACGAAATTCCGCCAGGACAAGCTGTTCTGGTACCTCACGGGCATCGAGAGTCCCGGCGCGGCGCTCGTGATCGACGTCGCGACGAAGGCGGAGATCCTCTTCCTTCCCGAACGCGATGCGATGGGCGAGCGGTGGGAGGGCGAGCTCTGGGACGTGAGCGACGAATGGGTGCCCGCGCTCACTGGTTTCCGCGACGTGCGGCCGGCGAAGGAGCTCGACGGCGTGCTCGCGAAGGCCACGGCGAAGGACAAGGTCGTGTGGATCTCGAAGTTGCCGCACGTCGAACTCGCCGGGTGCTTCGATCGCGCCGGGCCGGCGAACCGCGCGCAGAAGAAGGACCCGCTCGACGGCCGCGCGAGCCGCGAGGAAGCGCTCGAACAGAACCTGACGGAGAAGTACCAGGCCGACGTGCGCGACTGCGCGAGCGTCCTCGGCGAGCTCCGCCGCGTGAAGACGGTCGAGGAGATCGACGCGTTGCGTCGCGCGGGGCGCGCGGGCGCCGAGGCGATGAAGGAGGCGATGCGCTCGACGCGCGCGGGGCTCGGCGAAGGCGACCTCGAGGCCGTGATGTCCTTCGTGCACCGCCGACAGGGCGGCGACGGGCCCGCGTACCACGCGATCGTCGGATCGGGGCCGAACGCGCTCGTGCTGCACTACTCCGACATCTCGCGGCGCATGAACGCGGGCGAGATGCTGCTCGTCGACTACGCGCCGGAGCTCGACCACTACGACAGCGACATCACGCGCTCGTGGCCGACGGACGGCGTCTTCACGCCGCGGATGATCGAGATCTACGACGCCGTGCTCGCCGCGCAGGCCGCGGGCATCGCGGCGGTGAAGCCCGGCGTGACGATGCGCGACGTCGAGCAGGCGTGCCGCGCCGTGCTCGAGGAGCGCGGGATGCTGAAGCTCCTCCCGCACGGCACGTGTCACTACGTCGGGCTCGAGGTCCACGACCTCGGCGACAACAAGAAGCCGCTCGAGCCCGGCGTCGTCTTCACCGTCGAGCCCGGCGTCTACGAGCAATCTACGGGCATCGGCGTGCGCATCGAGGACGTCGTCCTCGTCACCACGACGGGCTGCGAGGTGCTCTCCGCCGGCGTGCCGAAGGACCGTGCGTCGATCGTCGAGCTCGTCCGGCAAGAGGGCCTCCTCGATCGCATGGACGCGCAGGCGCTCGGGGCGGGAGCGAGCTCCGGTGCGCCCAGTGCTGGCGGCCGCTGATCGACGCGGCTGGAAGCCGTTTCCCATCGGCTTCGTTCCGGCGCTTCGACTGCACTTCCGCCGCGTCCTCGTCCGATAGGGAGCGCCTGCCGGAGCTGCGTGGGAAACCCGCGCGTGCGCGCGCGAGCGCCTGGGCGCGGACTGGATCTGCACCCTGAGTCGACAACGAATACCGATCCCGGTCCGGCACGCGAGCTCGCCCTTCGGGGCGGGCTCGCGCCTTTTTGGCCGGCCCGTGACCGCGCGTTTTCGGCGCGAACTCCCGGCCGCGCCCTTCCCCTCGCGCGGCCGATCCCTAGAATCTCCGCCCCCATGCCGACCTTGAAAGAACTCCAGCAGAAGATCGAGCTCCTCCAGCCGCGCTTTGCGCAGCTGAAGGAGAGTCTTTGACTACGCTTCCTCCGCACGGCGCCATGCCGAGATCACCGAGCTCCAGAACGGCCCCGACTTCTGGACCAACTCCGAGCGCGCGCAGAAGGTCGTCGCGGAGATGAAGGGCGTGCGCGGGATCGTCGATCCCGTGCGGTTGGTCGAGACGGCCTTCGAGGAGTTCGGGATCCTCGTCGAGATGGCGAAGGACGCAGGCGAGGCCGACGTGATCGCCGAGGCCGATGCGACGGTCGCCAAGATCGAGCAGACGATGGAGGTGCTCGACTTCCGCGTCATGCTCGGCGGCCCGAACGACCGGCTGGGCGCGTTCGTGCAGTTCAGCCCGGGCGCCGGCGGCGTCGATGCCTGCGACTGGGCCGGGATCCTGTACCGCATGTACCACCACTGGGCGCAGGACAAGGGCTACACCGTCACCGAGATCGAGCGCATCGACAACCCGGAAGGCGGGATCAAGAACGCGACGCTCGAGATCGAGGGTGAGTATGCGTTCGGCCGCTTGAAGGCCGAGCTCGGCGTGCACCGGCTCGTGCGCATCAGCCCGTTCGACGCTCAGGCGCGGCGCCAGACCGCGTTCGCGTCGGTCGACGTGACGCCGCTGCTCGACGACACGATCAAGGTCGAGATCAACGAGTCCGACGTCGACATCGACACGATGCGCGCGGGCGGCGCGGGCGGGCAGAACGTGAACAAGGTCGAATCCGCCGTGCGCCTCACGCACCGGCCGAGCGGCATCGTCGTGCGCTGCCAGAGCCAGCGCAGCCAGGGCAAGAACCGCGAGATGGCGTTCAAGATCCTCCAGGCGAAGCTGATCCAGATGGAGGAGGCGAAGCGCGACGCCGAGCTCTCGAAGATGTACGGCCAGAAGGGCGAGATCGCGTTCGGGAGCCAGATCCGCAGCTACGTCATGCACCCCTACCAGATGGTCAAGGACCACCGGACGGAGTTCGAGACCGGCAACATCCAAGCGGTGCTCGACGGCAAGATCGACGGCTTCATCGAGGCCTACCTGCGCACGAAGAAGCCGGGGAAGTGACCTTCCTTCAACGGAGACGCCCAGTCCGAGGCGCTCAGTACCCGAGCGCCTTCAAGTGCTCCGGTCGCTTGCTCGTCATCCCCATGCGCGCGTTCGCGGCCTGGGGCGAATTGAGCGCGAGCTGGCGCAATTCGCTCTGCCACGTCGCGCGGAAGTGGCCCTGCATCTCGAAGACGTTGTCCACTTCGAGCGTGTCCGCCGTCACGTCGTAGAGTTCCCAGCGCTCGATCCCGCTCGTGAACACGAGCTTGTAGCGCTCGTCGCGGCGGCAGAGGATCGAGTTCGGCGCTTCGGGCGGATGGATTTCCGCGAAGTGCGTGCGGTCGGATTGGGCGAGGAGCGACACGCCCTCCGCGCCGGGGAGCGAGCGCAGGCCCATCAGGTCGAGCGCCGTGGGCACGATGTCCATCTGCCGGAACGGCGCATGCTCGAGCTTCGAGAGCGCCTGGAATCCGCCGCATCCGCGCTGCGGCTTCACGATCAGCGGAACGCGCAGGACTTCGTCGTACAACCCCTGGCCGTGGCCGATGTATCCGTGCTCTCCGAGCGCCTCGCCGTGATCGGCCGTGAACACGATCAACGTGTTGTCGTAGACGCCGCGCTCACGCAGCCCCTTCACGAGCTCGCCCACGGCCGCGTCCACGGCTTCGACTTCGCCGCGGTAGCGGGAGCGCGCCTGAGCGACGTCCGGGACGTCGTGAATCCACGCATCGATCGTGCAGGCGACGGGTTCGCTCGTGGTGTTCTCCAGGGCGATCACGATCCGCTTCGCGGCCTCGTGAGCACGGCCCTTCGCGAAGCGTTCGGGAATACGTTCCTTCGGACCGTGGCAATCGAAGCGGAGCACTTCGATCGGCGCGTCGCACAGGAGCACGAGCTCGTGCACGCCCGGCCCCAGCTCGAGCTCGCGGCGCCACTGTCCCGATTCGCTGACGACGACCTGGTCGATGTCCTTGCCGTCGAGGCGGACGCGCGCGCGCGTCTCCGTTCCCGTCCTGGCTTCGTATGGCGCACGCGGCTCGGAGTACTGCGCGAACAGGAACCACGGCTGATCGGCGGGGAGCGCGTCGAGCTGCGCGAGGAGCCGCGCGTTCACCTCGGAGGCCGGCGCGATCTCGTGATCGCCCGTCGCGTAGGAGCCGAAGCCGCGCTCCAACCCCGTCGGTCCGTGCCTGTTCGCGTTCGGCGACGACAGGTCCTCGGCGCGCGGCGGCCACAAGCTCGCGAGGCTCACCGCGGCCGCCGTGGAATAGCCGCGGCTCTTCATCCACTCCGCGAGCAGCGTCACCTCGGGATCGATCGGCATGCCGTTGCCGATGACGCCGCTCTGGTGGGGGAGCCGCGCCGAGAAGAGCGCCACGTGCGCCGGTAGCGCGACCGGCGAGTGGCTGTAGCAGTGCGTGAAATGTTGCCCCTCCGCTTCGAGCGCTTGCAGGTGAGGAGTCGCGGGTGCGCCGAGTGAGCGGCTCAGCGCGTCGAAGCGCAAGCTGTCGACCGTGATCACGAGCAGGTTGGGACGCACTCCGCCGCCGAAGAGCGAGCACGACACCGGCACGAGCGCGGCCGCGAGGACGAACCAGGAGAGGATGCGCACGAAGGGACTCCGCGGGGTGAGCGAGGGGAATCGGCTCTTCATCGGCCTCGGAGGGCGGGGTCTTGAGGGCGATGCCGAGAAGCAGGACGGCCGCGCGGTCCGGAAACGAGTCCTCGCCGCCTGCGAGCCGGCGGGAGGCTGCGTGGGACGGGACGCTAGGCCGGCGTCTGATCCGCGGGCAGAATGTCCGCCCACTTTTCCGGGAGCACGCACCCATGACCGAGCGACAGAAGCACCCCCATTTCGACGATCGCGGAACGCTGCACTGGCACACGCGCTGGAAGGACGCGCTCGCCGAGGCGAAGGCCGCGAAGAAGCTCGTGTTCATCGAGTTCGGCCGCGAGTTGTGAGGCCAGTGCCGCTCCCTCGTGCAGGGAGTCGTTCCGCGTCCCGACGTCGCACCGCTCCTGCAGCAGCACTTCGTGGCGCTCGCAGCCGACTGCGACGACGCCGAGGACGAGGTGCTCCACCTCGCGGGCATGCTCGAGGACGCGCAGATGCTCCCGTTCGTGCTCTTCACCGGCCCCGACGGGCGGTTCCTCGAGGGCGCGTCGGGCGCGGTACAACCCGCGACGTTCGCGAAGACGCTGCAGCGTCTCGCGGACGCACGTCGACCCCAGTAATCCGCCAACGGAATCCACCACCATGACCGGCCAGGTCCAACGCGCGCTGATCAGCGTCTCCGACAAGACGGGTATCGAGAACTTCGCTCGCGCGCTCTCGCAGATGGGCGTCGAGCTCCTCTCGACCGGCGGCACGTATGCCGCCTTGAACAAGGCCGGCGTGCCCGTGCGCGAGGTCTCCGACTACACGGGCTTCCCCGAGATGATGGATGGGCGCGTGAAGACGCTGCACCCGAAGGTCCACGGCGGGATCCTCGCGCTGCGCGACGTCGCGACGCACACCGGAGCGATGAACGAGCACGGCATCCGTCCGATCGACCTCGTCGTCGTGAACCTCTATCCGTTCGAGGCCACCGTCGCGAAGTCGGGCGTCACGCGCGCCGAAGCGATCGAGAACATCGACATCGGCGGGCCGTCGATGGTGCGCTCCGCGGCGAAGAACCACCGCTTCGTCGGCATCGTCACCGACCCGAACGACTACGGGCGCGTGCTCGACGAGCTGCAGAAGCACGGCGGGGCGCTGTCGGACGGCTTCAAGCGCGAGCTCGCGGTCAAGGCCTACTCGCTCACCGCGCGCTACGACGCCGCGATCAGTCGTTGGCTCTTCGAACAGGAGAAGTGCGAAGGGCGCGCGAGCTCGCCGTTCCCCGAGACGTTCGTGCTCGCGGGCACGAAGATCGGCGGCGACCTTCGCTACGGCGAGAACCCGCACCAGAAGGCCGCGTGGTACGCATGCGGCGGCGTGAAGGAGCCGAGCCTCGGCACGGCGCGTTTCCTGAACGGGAAGACGCTCTCGTACAACAACCTCGTCGACCTCGACAGCGCGCTCGGGCTCGCCAAGGAGTTCGCGACCGCCGGCGGAGCTCCGTTCGTGTGCGTGTTGAAGCACAACAACCCGTGCGGCGCGTCGCAGGCCGACACGATCACGCGGGCGCTCGAGGAGGCGTGGAACGGCGACTCCGTCTCCGCGTTCGGCTCCGTGCTGGGCTTCACACGCGCGCTCGACCTGGCGTGCGCCGAGTTCCTCGTGTCCGGCAATCGCTTCGTCGAGGCGATCGTCGCGCCGGGCTTCGACGACGACGCGTTGAAGCTGCTCACCGAGAAGCCGAAGTGGGGGAAGAGCGTGCGTCTGCTCGAGATCGGCGATTTCACCGCGGACAGCCGCGAGGCGCGCGACGTCGAGGTGAAGAAGCTCGTCGGCGGCTTCCTCGTGCAGGGCCGCGACCTGTTCGCGGCCGGCGAGGGGCATTGCAAGGTCGCGACGAAGCGCGCGCCGACGGAAGCGGAGCTCGCGGCGCTGCTCTTCGCGAACCGCGTGTGCAAGCACGTGAAGTCGAACGCGATCGTGCTCGCTCGCGGAACGAAGCTCCTCGGCACTGGCGCGGGCCAGATGAGCCGTGTCGACAGCGTGCACCTCGCCGTGCGCAAGGCCGGCGGATCCGCGAAGGACGCCGTGCTCGCGAGCGACGCCTTCTTTCCGTTCCCCGACGGCGTCGAGGCGGCGTTGGCGGCCGGAGTGACGGCCTTCCTCCAGCCCGGCGGCTCCGTGCGCGATGCCGAAATCGTCGCCGCGTGCGACGCGAAGGGCGCCGCGATGGTCTTCACGGGCACGCGGCACTTCCGTCACTGATCGGACGCGCGTGCCGGTCGCAAGCGCTTCGTCCCGCCCGGCGACGAAGCCGAACCGTGCGAACCGCGGCGCCGTTCAGCGCTTCGCCGCCGCCGCCTGCGCCTGCACGTCGTCGGCGCGCGGCTCGAGGTTCGCGAAACCGGCCTTGTCGAACCAGTCGTAGACGACGAGCATCGACGTCGCGAGGCCCATGTGCGGCACGACGGTCGGACGGATCGAGCCGTGCGTGTAGATCTTCGAGAAGATGCCGAGCAGCTCGTGCGTTTGCGCGTCGAAGATCCCGCCGCCCGAGTTCCCGATGTAGGTCGGCGCGCTGATCATCCAATACTGCGATCCGTCGACCGTGTGGTGCGTGTCCGCGACCTCGCCGAACGTCGGGATCGGGTCGTTGCCGAGCGGACAACCCACGGCGTAGACCTGCTCGAAGACGCGCACTCGCTGGAGGTGCTCGCGCGGCGCGAGCTTCACGCCGCATTCGAAACGGCGCTTGGTGTTCAAGGTGAGCAACGCGAGGTCGACTTCGGCGTCGTGCTGCAGGAGCGTCGCCGTCTCCGCGGTCGTCGTCTTGTCCTGCGCGTAGATCGTGACCGGCACGGGCTGCTTCAGGCTGTCGGGACCCGTCTGGATGTCGCGTACGACGTGCCACGCAGTTAGGAGCAGCGTGCGGTACTCGCCGGGGACGTCCGTTGCTTCGGACTGGAGCAGCACGCCGCTTCCGACCGTCTCCTCGCCCATGAGCTGCACCGTCGGGCCGAGGAGCTCGCGCCACATGCGCTCCGTGTCGCGCGCGAGGTCGGCTTCGACGCGCTGTACCTCGGTGCGGGTGCCTTGCGCCAGGCCGAGCGCTTCCTGGGCGACCTGGTCGAGGTGCTGCACCCTTTGATCGACGGTCGTGCGGTACTCGGCGAGGCGTGCGTCGAGCGCGCGCGGTCCGATTTCATCGCGCGCCTTGTCCCACTCGGCGAGCTTGCGGTCCTGCTCGTGCAGCGCGCTCGAGGCCTCGCGCAGGTCCGTCGCGACGCGAACGAGGCGCTCGTCGAGTTCGCGCGTGCGCTCCGGAGTCGTTCGCAGCTTGTCGAGCTCGGCGAGCGCATGTGCGATCCGGAGATCGTCGTCGGCGATCTGCTGGCGGAGCGCGGTGATCTCGCTCGGGTCGACGAGCGGCCGGTCCTCGAGCTGCGTGATGCGCGCGACGAGCCCGTCGTACCCGACGACCGCGGCGCCGCCGACGGCGAGGGCGACCAACACGAGGATCCAACTGCGCTGCATGCGACGAGTCCGTGGGCGTCCTTCCTCGGGGGGCGGGGGAGGACGGCTTCGGAGTTGTCGGCCACGCCCCGGGGCGAATGAAGCCGATCTCTACGAAACTCAGCGCTGTCGCGGGCGCGCGGGTGTCAGCGATCGGCGATCGGCCCCAGCATCCGCACGCTCACGATTCGGTCGCCGACCTCGATCCGGTCGAGCACGTCGAAGCCCTCCACCAGCTGCCCGAACAGCGTGTAGCGGCCGTCCAGGTGCGGCGTCTCGCGGTGGCACACGAAGATCTGGCTCCCGCCGCTCTCGGGGTCGTCGTTGCGCGGCATGCCGAGCGCGCCGCGCACGAACTTGCGCGGGGTGAACTCCGCGCGCAACGCATCTCCGCGCCACGACGAGCCGCCGTTGCCGTCGCCGCGCCGATCGCCGCCCTGGATCACGAAGTCGGGGACGACGCGGTGCCACGTCGTCCCGTCGTAGAAGCGATCGTGCACATGGCGCAGGAAGCTGTGGACGTGCACCGGCGTCTCGTCGCGGAAGAGCTCGAAGGTCATCGCGCCCTTGTTCGTCTCGATGCGCACGCGCGGTCGTTCGTTCGCGTCGTAGTCGACGCCCGGGAGCGGGACGTTGCTCACCCGCTCGCTCTTCGCCGGCACCGCGAGCGGGAGCGGGCGGTCGGGCCACGTCGCCTTGTACGATTCACCCGCGCGACGCCGCACGTACGGGTTCGCGTGCGCGAGTCCCCGCGCGAAGAGCCGCATGCACTGCTCGCGCGTCGTCTGGTCGACCGAATCGTCCGTCTTGGCGCTCGCCGCGATCTTCGCGGCGTGATCGAGCACGTTGAACGCGATCTCGTCCGCGATGTCCCCGCGGCTCGACTCGAAACAGCGCGACAGCGGCGCGAGGTCGGCGGCGCTCGGATGCTCCTTCAGCGCCTCGAGCGCGGCGAGGCGGACGCCGTTGTCGTCGCTCGCGAGGAGTTCGACGAGCTTGCGCCGAGCGTCGCCGTGCTCCAGCGCGCCGAGGCTCTCGCACGCGGCCTCGACGACGCGCACGTCGTCGTCCTTCGCGAGGCGCAGGAGCAGTGGGAGCGCGTACTCCTGCGACAGATGGCGCGCGGCCTGCGCGGCGGAGGCGCGCGCGAGCGGATCGCGGTCGGTCGCGCGCAGCTCGACCGAGGGCCGCACGGCGTCGCCCTCGAGCTTCGCGGCGCTCACGAAGGCCGCATTGCGCACGTTGGTCGACTCGAAGCGCAGCGCGCGCACCGTGAGCGACTCCTTGCCGCGTTCTTCCTTCTTCACGTTGCCCCACGCCTCGAACGCAAGCCGCTGCACGTGTGGCGAGGGGTGCGCGAGCGCCTTCTCGAGCTGCGCGGCCGTCTCCGCGTCGGGGTGAGCACCGAGCGCGCGCACCACTTCGCAGACGACGCGCTCGTCGACGTCTCCGAGCGCTCCGTGGAGGACGTGCTGGCTCGCCGCGTCGTACGGGAGCGCCGCGAGCCCCATCGCTCCGTAGGTGCGCAAGCGGACGTCGCTGGATCCGAGCGCCGCGACGAAGACGTCGCGCGCTTCGGCGCACTTGCGACGCGCGAGCGTGAACACGGCGCGCCACGCCGTTTCGACGTCCAGGGCGACGGCTCCCGACGAGCTCGCGCCGCGCGTGGCGACGACGCGCGCTCCGCTCGGATCGGGAGCGTGGCCTCCGTTCGTGCCCTCGGTCTTCGCGACGGGGAGCGCGGATTCGGGTCGAGCTGCGTCGTGTGCTCGCGGGCTGCTCCCGAGCCCGCGCTCCGCGGCCGCGACGAGCGCGGCGTCGACGTCCGTCGCGTTGGGCGCGTCGTGCTTCCAACGCTGAGGCGCGAGCGCGGCTTCCTGGCGCACGCGATCGTCGGGATCCGCGAGCCGTTCCAGCACGCGGGCGGAGAGCGCCTGATCGTTCGGTCCGGAGGCTTCCGTCGCGAGCAGTCGCCCCGCGGCCTCGAGCATGCGCGCGCGCACGCCGGCGTCGCGATCGTCGAGGTCGCGCAGCGACGGCGCCTCCTTCGCGGTCGGATCGCCGCGTTGCCCGAGCGCGAACGCCGCCGCGGCGCGCACGCGCGGCGAGTCGTCGCCCAGCGCGCGCGCGAGCGAACGCGTCACGCCGGCGCCGAACTCGGGAAACGGGAGCCGTCCGAGCGCGACGGCCGCGCGCTCGCGCACCGGCTCCGTGCCCTGCGTGAGCAACGCCTCGAGCAACCCGTCGCCGTCCGAACGCGCGTCCTCGTACCGCGCGATCGTGGCGAGCGGATCCTGTGTCGCGGCCGGAGCCGCGTTCGGGGCGACGAGTTGGTTCCCGCGCGACGCGCCGATGCCGGGGCCGCGAGAGGGCTCGAGTCCCGGACCGCTTCGACACGCGCCGAGCAGCGTGGACAGGACGACGAGGACGTGGAGCGAGCGCGGCGCGTGCATGCGTGAGCTCGGGACGCCGGGGTGTGCGGTCCGGTGCGCTCGCGCGCGTCGCGGCCTGCCAGCCGGGGCCGCGTTTGGTCCGCGCCCTGAGCGCGCATTACTATGGAGCCCCTCGGACGGACCCGCCAGCCGGCCGCGCACCGGTCGACCGGGTCCTCGAACCCGCGCCGGCGTGCGTTTCCGGCGCCGATCGCCGCCCACGCGTCGCCCCTCCGTGCCGGAGTCGCCTCCGCCGCTCCACCCCGCTTCGCCCGAACCGATGCCCATCAGCCCGATCCCCAAGGTCCTCGCCGCGCTCCGCGCCGGCCGGATGATCCTGCTCGTCGACGACCCCGGCCGCGAGAACGAGGGCGACCTCGCCCTGCTGGCGGAGCACGTCACGCCCGAGGCCATCAACTTCATGGCAAAGGAGGGCCGCGGGCTGATCTGCATGCCGATGAGCTCGGAACTGTGCGACCAGCTCGCCCTCGGGCCGCAGGTGCCGAACAACACGAGCAAGCTGGGCACGGGCTTCACGGTCTCGATCGAGGCCGCCCAGGGCGTCACGACCGGGATTAGCGCCAAGGACCGCGCGCACACGATCCGCGTCGCTGCCGACCCGCGCTCCCGACCCGAGGATCTCGCCCGTCCGGGCCACATCTTCCCGCTACGTGCCCGTGAAGGGGGCGTCCTCGTCCGCGGCGGACAGACCGAGGGCATCGTCGACCTCGCCCGCCTGTGCGGGTCGCGGCCGGCCGGGGTGATCTGCGAGGTGATGCGCGACGACGGCGAGATGGCGCGCATGCCCGATCTCGAACTCTTCGCGGCCCGCCACGGCCTCGAGATCTGCACGATCGAGAGCTTGATCGCTTGGCGGCGGCAGAACGAGCGCCTGATCGAGCCCATCCAGATGGACGTGCCGCTCCCGACGCGCTTTGGGACCTTCCAGGCGCACCTCTTCCGCTCGCGCATCGACGGGAAGGAGCACGTCGCGCTCTCGACCGGCCTCCCTGGACCCGGCCTGGACGGTCCGCGCCAGCCAGTCGACGACCTCGTCTGGGTGCGCGTCCACTCCGAATGCCTCACCGGCGACGTGTTCCACTCGCTGCGCTGCGACTGCGGGCCGCAGCTCGACAAGGCCATGGACCTCCTCGGCAAGCAGAAGCGGGCGGTGCTCGTCTACATGCGCCAGGAGGGGCGTGGGATCGGGCTCGAGAAGAAGCTCGCGGCCTATCGCCTCCAGGACGCAGGGCTCGACACGGTCGAGGCCAACGAGAAGCTCGGTTTCCCCGCCGACCTGCGCGAGTACGGGATCGGCGCCCAGATCCTCCACTACCTCGGGGTCCGGCGGATGAACCTGCTCACGAACAACCCGAAGAAGATCGCCGGCCTGGCCGGCTACGGCCTCGAAGTGGTCGACCAGGTGCCCCTCTCGACTCCACCCAACTCCCAGAACCTCAAGTATTTGCGCACGAAGCGCGACAAGCTCGGGCACACCCTGGGCGAGGTCGAGGGGGAGGCCGGAGCCTGAGCGCCTCCGGATCGGCGAGCGGCCCGGAAGAAAGCCCGCGGGCCGGCGTCGGAGGGGCCCGTCCATGGAAGCGCGCGTGATGGAACCCCAACCGGCCGACGACCTCGACCTCGTCCAGGAGACCGTGGCGGGCACCCAGGCCTCCTTCGAGCTCCTGGTCGAGCGCTACCAGTCGCGCATGTTCGCGCTGGCGCGCCACTACACGAAGAACCCGGTCGAGATGGAGGATCTGGTGCAGGAGGCGTTCCTCAAGGCGTTCACCCGCCTCGACACGTTCCAGCACCAGTCGTCCTTCTACACCTGGCTCTACCGCATCGCGACGAACACGATCCTCGACTGGATGAAGCGGCGCGGGCGCTCGCCCGTGACCTCGGTCGAGGATCCCGAGCTGATCGGCGAGCCGTCGCGGGTCAAGATCGCGGCGCCGGACGCCCAGATGGAGCGCAACGAGACGGCGCGCATCACGCACGAGGTGCTCGAGCACCTCCCCGACATCTTCCGCCAGGTCCTCGTCATGCGCGAGTTCGAGGAGATGGCGTACCAGGACATCGCCGAGACGCTCGGCATCTCGATCGGCACGGTCGAGTCGCGCCTCTTCCGCGCGCGCGCTCGCTTCAAGGACAAGCTGCTCCAGCTCCACCCGGAGTTCGGACAAGGGGAATGACGCCATGAACGCCTGCACCGATTCCCGACCGTTGATCATGAGCTACCTCGACGGGGAGCTCTCCGAAGCCCAGGCGGCGCCGCTGCGCAAGCACCTGCTCGAGTGCCAGCCGTGCCGCGCGAGCGCGCAGGACCAGAAGAACCTGACGCGCTGGCTCTCGACCGCGAAGCAAGTGGAGGAGCCCGTCCACGTGCCGCGCGACTTCGCCGCGCGCGTCGCACGGCGTGCTTTCCAGGGCGATCGCGGCGCGCTCACGGTCGAGGCGCCGATGGCCGTGCTCCCGCAGCGCCGCGACGAGCGCTCGTTCCGCTTCGTGCTCGTGTTGACCGCCGCCGCCGCCGTGATCGTGCTCTGCTTCGCCGTGGCGATCCGGCAGATGACGCTCCCGACGAGCTCGCGCATGATGGCGCAGGACGAGAACGTGCTCCCGCTCGACAAGACGATTCAGGAGCTCGACCGGCTGAATGCGCGCGACTGTGAGGCCGCCAAGCCCGATGTGAAGCCGGCCGAAGCGGGACGCCGCCCGTGAAGGATTTGCGGATCTGGGCCCTCATCCTGGCCCTGACCGCGTTCGCGGCTGGGATCGGGGTCGGTGTCTGGGCCGCGGCGCGCAGGTTCCATCCCGAGACCGCCGATGGACCGTTCTCCGATTACGAGGCCATGCTCGCCCGACGCTTCGATCTCGCGCCCGAACGCCGCCGGCTCCTGCACTCCGTGCTCGATGCCTATCGCCGCGACGTCGAGGAGATCCGCGGCCGGTCCGAGGCCCAGTCGATGAGCGCCATGGAGCCGGAATTGACCGAGCGCGGACGCTACTATCGCAACTTGATCCAGGACAAGGTCCTGCCCGAAACCCAGCGGGCCGAATTCGAACGGCTCGCCTTCCAGCCCAACCCCACTCGCTGACCCATGGCACGATCTTGCGGATTGCGCATCGGCCCCCGCCGCTTCGAGCTCGTCGTGCTCGACGGCTCGGGCAAGAAACACAAGGTCATCGCGACGCACGCGGGCGAGTTCCCGAAGGCCGAGGCCGGGGCCGACGCCGCCGCACTCGCGGCTGACGCGCTGAAGGAGGCGCTGAAGCAGCTCAACGTGCCGAAGGAGAACGTGGGCGTCGCGATCGATTCGCGCCTCGCGGCCTTCCGCACGATCAAGATGCCCTTCTCCGACAAGGCGAAGATCGAGTCGGTGCTCAAGTTCGAGGTCGAGGGCATGCTCCCGCAGTGGAACATCGACGACGTCGTCGTCGACTTCCACAAGATCGAGGAGACCGACGAGTCGAGCGAGCTGCTCGTCACCGCCGTCCAGAAGGCCGACCTCCGGCGCGCGCTCGACATTTGTGAGCATGCGGGGCTCGAGCCGCTCGAGGCGGAGCTCGAAGCCACCGCCGTCGTCAACGCCGCGGTCTTCTCGGACCACTGCCCGATCGACGGCGCGCAGATCCTGGTCAACGTCGGCGAGCACTCGACCTCCGTGATCGTGATGGACGGCGGCAAGGTGCGCGACATGCGCGCCATCCCGATCGGCGTCCTGTCGCACGAGATCGTCCAGCACGTCGAGCGCGAAGGTGAAGAGGGCGGCGAGAAGGCCGAGAAGAAGGAAGAGACCGGCGGCGACGCGACCGGCACCTGGCTCGATGCTCCGCCGGACCCCGACGAGGTCCAGCGCCGGCTCGAACAGACGATCAAGCGTCTGCGCCGGGAGCTCGGCCGCACGGTCTCCGCGACGCGCACGGCGCATCCCATCACCGCGATCCTGGTCTCGGGGATGGAGGTCGGCGGTCTCGTCGACAGCCAGATCCTCGACGTGCCCGTGAAGCGCCTCGACATCGCCGTCGAGGGCGGTCCCGCGGGCGCGGAAGCCGCGCTCTTCGTCGCGGCCTACGGCGCGGCGCTGCGTCAGCTCGGCGGCGGAGTGCTCACGCCGACGCTGCGGCGCGAGGAGCTGCGCTACACCGGCGCGTTCGAGCGCGTCGAGCTGCCGCTCGCGGTGGTGTGTCTGCTCCTGCTGACGCTCCTGGGGGTGTGGAACATCTTCCTGCACAAGGAAATGCAGGTCGTCGACAACACGAAGCTCGGCCAGTGGCGCCAGCGCACCGTCGACGTGCTCGTGGGGAACGCGAAGCTCGGCATCGCGCCGACGCTGCGCTCGCCCTCGGACAAGGTGAAGGCGCTCGTCGCGGAGCTCGGCACCGACGAGGAGCTCACGAAGACCGAGGAGATCCGCAACCTCAAGAACGCGATCGACGCGGAGATCAAGAAGTACGAGAAGGACCTCGGTTACGGCGACATCAAGCAGCCGCAGTCGGCGCTCGCGGCGCTCGTGCTCGTGCTCGACGTCCTCGAGGACATCACGAACGACCAGCAGCGATTCTCGTTGCGACGTATCAAGGCGAGCTACGTCAACGGCAAAAACCAGCGCGACGACCGCGTGAAGGTCACGCTCGACTACACGGTGTTCGCCGAGTCACAGCTCCAGGCGTCGGAGACGCACTACAAGCTCGTCGAGGAGCTGAACAAGCGACCCTGGCTCGCCGCGCGGGTCGAACAGAAGACCGCCGAGCCGCTGACCACGGGCGGCGGAGCGTGGGTCGAGGGTCAGATCGTCGAAGTCGACATGGCCAAGGTCGTGAAGGCCGAACCCGCGAAACAGCAATGAACTCCTTCCTCCAGAACCTCAACTTCGCGCGGATCACGATCCTCGTCTCGCTCGTCGGCTCGCTGGCGCTCGGGTATCTCGGTTGGATGCAGTACGAGAAGCTCCAGGGGCTGCGCGAGGACCTCGACAAGCGCATGCCTGATTTCGCGAAGCAGCTCGAGGCCGCGGCGCGCAAGCACACGCAGCTCGCGAAGAACTTCGACAAGGAAGCGCTGAAGGGGCAGGACGACTTGCAGTCCTACGCGCTGCGTTGCGCCGACGACGATCGCGTCGAGATCGGCCAGATCGACCCGTCGTTGACGACGGACAAGAACACGGGCCCGCCGAAGGTCGAGGACCAGAAGCTCGACATCAAGCCGCAGGACCCCAAGAAGGGCTTCTCGCGCCTGCGCATCGCGAACTTCCTCTACCGCCTCGAGGAGCAGAGCCGGCGCGTGAAGGTGACCGACGTCGAGATGCTGCCCGCCGGGCCGAAGATCGGGCACCACGAGGTCCCCGAGGACATCTGGACGTTCTCGTGCCAGATCACGTCGCGCCAGCGGCGCGATTGATCGCCGGTTCACTCGATGCGATCGACGACGTAGCGTTCGCCGTCGAGACGGAACACGATCGACAAGGGACGAGCGAGGTTGCGCGCGGTGACGCGGACCTCGCTCGGCTTCTTCTGGCCGACGCTCCAGATCGCGCGGTCGAAGGTGAGCACGACGCGCTCGCCCTCCAAGACGTTCTCGACGTCGCCCGGATCCAGCGCTTCGTCGAGGCGTTTCCCGTCGTGCTCGAGGCGAAACAGCGGGCCGAGCAACGCGACCTCGCGCGGGAGTTCGACGCGCCATTCGGTGGCCGAGAGCTCGAGCTTCATCGCGTCACGCCCCGCGCGCACGCGTTCGACCGCTTGCTCGAGCCGCGCGGAGAGCGACACGGGCACGCCCGTGCCGTTCTCGGCGAGGTAGCGCTCGATGCGGTCGTTCTTGAAGCGCACCGAATCGATGCGGAAGACCGCTTCGTCGGTCAGCAGGATCGCGCGCACGGGCTCGACGAGGTCGTCGATCGTCTTGCCGCGCGCGCGCAGCGCGGGGTCGAGCTCCACCGCCCCGAACACCGTCTGCGTCCGCGCGGGCACGGCGGGTTGCGTCGGCAGCGCGAGGGTCGAGTAATCGTCGGGGTGCATGTCCGTGACGCGCAGGCAGAGCACGAGCGCCGCATTCGCGAGCGAGCGGTCGCTGCGGTTGGTGACCTTCGCTTCGAGCACGCGTTCCGCGTCCTGCCCGACGAGCCGCGCGGCGCCGGAGACGAGCGACGAGAGCGTCGTCGGCTCGATCACGAGGTCGAGGTAGGACACTTCGGGGAAGAGCGCCGTGAAGTCGTCACCGAGCAAGCCCTCGCAGAAGTCGACGTCGTAGAGCACGAGGCTCCACTGCGAGCCCTTGCGCCGGCGCTGGAAGTGCTCGAGCACCTGTCTGCGGCCAGCCGCGCGGTCGCCCGCGTCGAACGCGAGGCGCGCGAGCTGCAGCTCCGGGCTGAACCAGCCCGCGCCGAGGGAAAGCGCCTGGTACATGCCGGTGACGTTGCGGCCCTGCGTCGTGTCGCGCAGGTAGCCGCGCATCGCGTAGGGATCGACGGCGTCGGCGAGCCGCGCGGACTGCTGCGGATAGCGCGTCGCCGCGAGCTCGAAGTCGGCGCGCGCATCGGTCGCACGGCCGTGCTTCGCGTTCCACACGCCGCGGAGGAGCAGCGCGGGTGCCGCCTGATCGGGGTGCTCCGCCACGAAGCGGTCGATCAGTGCGTCGGCGCTCCCGAGCTCGGGTGAGGTCGGAAGATCGCCCTCGACCTGCGCGAGCACGAAGAGGAGGTGCGCCTCCGTCTCCGAGGGCGAGCGCTCGATCGCCTCGCGCGCGCGGCGCGCCGTCGCCTCCCAATCGCGGCGCACGGCGGCGAGGTAGGCCGCGTCGCGCGCGAGGCAGAGCGCTTCCCAGTCCTGCGCGACCTTGCGCATCGCCGGCGCGCCCGCGTCGAGCGCCTGGAAGAGCTCGGTCCGCAGCGGTTCGAAGGCGTGCAAGAGCCCCTCGCGCTCCGCGAGCTTCGCCTCGAGCTCCGCGCGCGCCTTCTGCCGCACGCTCTCGTCGGCGTCGTGCCGCAGCCCGATCGGACCGAGCGACAGGCGGAGCGACGTCGCGTTCGCCATCTCGACCGCTTCGAGCACGCCGCGGTACTCCTCCCAGTTGCGATCGTGCTCCTCGACGCGCCCGAGCACGCCGGCCATGCGCACGAGGACGTCGAGCACGCGCGCGCGCACGTCGAGCACTTCCTTCGGCACGCCGCGCCAATCCTGCCGCGCGAGGCGCTCGACCCACTCGCGCGTCGTGCGGCTTTCGCGCGCGGCGCGATCGAGCTCGGCGAGCACGCGCATCGTCGTGTCGATGTCGTAGGGGCCGGGAGCGGCTTCCGGCGCCTCGGCGAGCTTCCTCGCAAGCGGCTCGAGCTCCTTCCGCGCCTCGACGCGTGCCTCCTCGCGCCGTACTTCGCGCGTGGACAACCACCAAGCGGCGGCACCGCCGATCAGGACGACCGCCGCCAACGCGACCCAGATCCAGGTGCGGCGCTTGCGCGGCTCGTCCGCGAAGGGATCGTTCGTGTCTTCCGAGCTCATGGGCGACTGGGGGCGCGCACGATACCCGCCCGATCGCCCTACGCGCGCGCCGCCGATTCCTGCGTGCGGAAACTCTGGTGCTCCTGGATGGTGCGGACCTTCCAGTCGCTGCGATGGATCGCGGTGAGCGCGCACACGATCGCGCTGATGCCCGCGCGGGTCGTGATGCACGGCACGGCGGCGGTCACCGACGACGCGCGGATCATCGAGTCGTCGATGCGCTGCTGTTTGCCGTAGGGCGTGTTCAGCACGAGCGCGATCTCGCGGTTCTTGATCCGGTCGACGACGTGCGGGCGGCCCTCGTGGACCTTGTTCACGCGCTCGACGGGGATGCCGGCGGCCTTGAGGGCGCGCCACGTGCCCTCGGTGGCGCACAGCTCGTACCCGAGCCCGGCGAGCTGGCGCGCCTCGGCGATGATCGCGCGCTTGTCGGCGTTCTTCACGGAGACGAACACCTTGCCCGTGCGCGGCAGCTTGATCCCCGCCGCGAGGTACGCCTTCGCGAACGCGTGCCCGAGGTCCTCGTCGATGCCCATGACCTCGCCGGTGGAGCGCATCTCGGGGCCCAGCGTGATGTCGACGCCCGGGAACTTGTTGAAGGGGAACACGGGCGCCTTCACGGAGTAGTACGGCGGCGTGATCTCCTCGGTGAAGCCGAGCTCCTCGAGCGTCATGCCGCACATGACCTTCGTCGCGAGCTTCGCGAGCGGGACGCCGATCGCCTTGCTGACGAACGGCGCGGTGCGCGACGCGCGCGGGTTCAACTCGAGGACGTAGACCTTGTCGTCCTTCACCGCGAACTGGACGTTCATGAGGCCGATGACGTGGAGCTCCTTCGCCATCGCCTTCGTCGCGCGCCGGATCTCGTCGAGGATCTCGCGCGACAGCGTGTGCGGCGGGAGCACGCAGGTCGAGTCGCCGGAGTGGATGCCGGCCTCCTCGATGTGGTCCATGATGCCGCCGATGACGACGATCCTGCCGTCGGCGATCGCATCGACGTCGACCTCGATCGCTTCCTCGAGGAACTTGTCGACGAGGATCGGCCGGTCGGGCGTCGCCTGCACGGCGTGCTGCATGTAGTGGTCGAGCGCGGCGTCGTCGTAGACGATCTCCATCGCGCGGCCGCCGAGGACGTAGCTCGGGCGCACGAGCACCGGATAGCCGATGCGCCGCGCGATCGCGAAGGCCTCGCCGACGTTGGTCGCGAGGCCGTTCTCGGGCTGGTTCAGGCCGAGCTGGATCAGCATCTCCGAGAAGAGCTTGCGGTCCTCGGCGCGATCGATCTGCTCGACGGACGTGCCGATGAGCGGCGCGCCGGCTTTGTGCAAACCGCTCGCGAGGTTGAGCGGCGTCTGCCCGCCGAACTGCACGATGATGCCCTCGGGCTCGATCGCGCGGACGATGTTCATCACGTCCTCGTGCGTGAGCGGCTCGAAGAAGAGCGCGTCGGACGTGTCGTAGTCCGTCGAGACGGTCTCCGGGTTCGAGTTGACCATCAGCGCTTCGCGCCCGATCTCGCGCGCGGCGAACGCGGCGTGCACGCAGCAGTAGTCGAACTCGATGCCTTGGCCGATGCGGTTCGGTCCGCCGCCGAGGATCATGATCTTGCGCTTCTTCGAGACGCGCAGCTCGTTCTCGTCCTCCCACGTCGAGTAGTAGTACGGCGTGACGGCGTGGAACTCGGCCGCGCACGTGTCGACGAGCTTGTAGGTCGGCTTGATCCCGAACTCCTCGCGCAGCGCGGTGACGTCCTTCTCCGTCGAGTCCGTCGCGAGCGCGATCTGCTTGTCGCCGTAGCCGAGCTGCTTCGCCTCGAGCAGCAGCTCCTTCGTGAGCACGGCCCCCGACAGCTCGCCCTCGAAGTCGACGAGCTCGCGGATGTTCTCGAGGAACCACGGATCGATCTTCGTCGCGTCGTGGATCTCCGCCGTGCTCCAGCCCTGCTTGTACGCGACGCGCACCGCGAGCAGCCGGAGCTCGTTGGGCACGCGCAGCGTGCGCGTCAGCGTGCTCTCGTCGGCGCCGAGGATCTCGGCGGGATCGCGCGGATCGAACCCGAGGCCCGGCCGACCCGTTTCGAGGCCGCGCACGGCCTTCTGCAGCGCCTCCTTGAACGTGCGACCGATCGCCATCGTCTCGCCGACGCTCTTCATCTGCGTCGTGAGCGTGCGGTCCGCGCCCTTGAACTTCTCGAACGCGAAGCGGGGGATCTTGACGACCGTGTAGTCGATCGACGGCTCGAAGCAGGCCGGCGTCTCCTTCGTGATGTCGTTCTGGAGTTCGTCGAGCGTGTACCCGACCGCGAGCTTCGCCGCGAACTTCGCGATCGGGAAGCCCGTCGCCTTCGACGCCAGCGCGGAGGAGCGCGACACGCGCGGGTTCATCTCGATCACGATCATGCGCCCGTTCTTCGGGTCGATCGCGAACTGGACGTTCGAGCCGCCGCACTCGATGCCGATCTCGCGCAGGATGCGCAGCGAGGCGTTGCGCATCCGCTGGTACTCGCGGTCGGTGAGCGTCTGCGCCGGCGCGACGGTGATCGAGTCGCCCGTGTGGACGCCCATCGGGTCGAAGTTCTCGATCGAGCAGATGATGACGGCGTTGTCCGCCTTGTCGCGCATCACCTCCATCTCGAATTCCTTCCAACCCAGGAGGCACTCCTCGATGAGCACCTCGCTGTTCATGGAGGCCGCGAGGCCGCGCGCGACGATCTCCTCGAACTCGTCGACGTTGTACGCGATGCCGCCGCCCGTGCCGCCGAGCGTGAAGCCCGGCCGGATGACGCACGGCAGGCCGATGTCACCGAGGACACGGCGCGCGTCCTCCATCGTGTGCGCGGAGCCGGAGCGCGCGCAGTCGAGCCCGCAGTTCTGCATCGCGGTGCGGAAGAGGTTCCGATCCTCGGCCTTGCGGATGACCTCCGCGCGCGCGCCGATCATCTCGACGCCGAGGCGGTCGAGCACACCCTCGTCGTAGAGCGCGAGCGCCGTGTTCAAACCCGTCTGCCCGCCGAGCGTGGGGAGCAACGCGTCCGGCCGCTCCTTCTCGAGGATCTTCGTGACGCCCTCGACGGTGATCGGCTCGATGTACGTCGCATCGGCCGTCTCGGGGTCGGTCATGATCGTGGCCGGGTTCGAGTTGACCAGGATCACGCGGTAACCCTCCTCGCGCAGCGCCTTGCACGCTTGCGTTCCGGAGTAGTCGAACTCGCAGGCTTGTCCGATGACGATCGGACCGCTGCCGATGATGAGGATCGATTCGAGGTCGTCGCGGCGGGGCATCGAGTCTCGCGTGGGGGGCTCGGGGTGCGTGCGGTGCTCCGTTGTCGAGCGTTCGGCGCGTGCGAACTCCGCGCGTGCGGAGCTCCACCCGGTTCCCGAGCGTTCGAGCGGCGGCGGATAAACTGTCTGATTGGAACAAAAACGGTGCGCGCCGTCGATCGCTCCGGTCCGCCCTCGAGCGAAGGATCAGGAGTCCGTTCCCCGGTCGGACGCCCGCGCGTCCTCCCTGTCGGAGGCGCCGGGGCCGCCCGCGCGCTCGGCCCCGTCGCGCGCCGTCACCAGGTGATCCGCCAGCCGTTGGTGACGTTGAACGTCTCGGGCGGACAGAAGCTCGCCGAAGCGTTGCGGTAATAGGTCTGGTACAGGCGCACGACGCCGCTCCCCGGCGTGACGCCGCCGCGCTGCGAAAGCGAGATCGTGTCGGTGGAGTCGGGGAAACGGCTCGTCCCACCCGCGTTCTGCTTCGTCCGCAGCCGGAGGAGCGGGAACCCCGCGCACCGCACCCCGTCGCCGAAGGGCGCGTCGTCGAGGCCCACACCCTGCAAATAGATGCACGACACACTCGCCGGCATCCCCGATCCGACGAGCACCACCGCGTCCGGATTCAGGATCCCCGAGGCGGCGAGCTGCGCGCCCGCGGAGTTGACGGAGTTCGCGCAGCCGTGACCCGGTGCTCCGAAGTTGGCGCACGGACACGCCGTCGTGACCGCGGGGTCCGCTCCGTCCCCGGCACAGAACGGGCCCGAGCACGGCGAGTTCGCGGTCGGCGTCACGCAGCCCCAACGCGCGAGGAAGCTGTCCCCGCCGCTGGCGCTCCCCTGGAACTCGCCGCCCGCGTAGAGCGCGGGACCCAGGCAGCTCCCGTCGTCGTACACCGCGAGGTCCGCGACCCAGAACGAGAGCCCGCTCTCGAGCGCCCCCCAGCTCGTGCCGTTCCAAGTCGCCATGTAGTTCGCAGGCACGCCGCCCGCGTTCGTGAAGTAGCCGCCGACGTGGAGCACGGGCCCGCTCGGACCGTCGAACACCGTGAGCGCGTTGACGGCCACGAAGCCGATGCCGCTCCCGAGCGGCGACCAGCTCGTCCCGTTCCACTTCGCGATGCCCGGCGCGAACACACCGCCCGCCGTGTTGAAGTCGCCGCCGGCGTAGAGCGCGGACCCGCCGCCGTCGTCGAAGACGCCGAAACAGAAGATGCTCGTGTCCATGCCGCTGCCGAGGTAGGTCCAGCTCGTTCCGTTCCAGCTGCCGACCCAGTCGCGAATCAACCCGCCTGGCCCGACGAAGATCCCGCCCGCGATCAGCTTGGGCCCCGTGCCGTCGTCGAACACCTCCAGCGCTCGAAGCGTTCCGTTGACGCTGAAATTGAGCGCGCTCCAGCTCGTCCCGTTCCATTTGAGGACGTCCTGCGCCGCGACGAACAGGGCCTGGCCCGAGCCGTCGTCGTGGGAACGGAGATCGATGACGCTGCCCACGGGGCCGCCCGGGCCGAGCGCGGACCATCCCGTCCCGGTCCATCGCGCGACGCCCTGCGCGGGCACGCCGCCGGCGGCCGTGAAAGAACCGCCCGCATAGAGCGCCGGGCCCGTCCCGTCGTCGTGTCCGCGGAGGACATCGACCTGGGCGTTCGTGCCCGTCCCGAGGGCCGACCACGTCGAACCGTTCCACGCCGCGACGTGGTTGGCGACGAGCCCGCCTGCCTGCAGGAAGCTCCCGCCGGCGTAGAGCTTGGATCCCGCTCCGTCGTCGAACGCGGTCAGCGCCCACACCGTTCCGGAGATCCCCGCGGCATGCGGTGAAGACCAGACCGAGCCGTTCCACGCCGCGATGCGCGTCGCGGCGGCGTTTCCGGCGAGGTCGAACGTGCCGGCGACGTAGACCTTGTTGCCGGTGCTCGCGATGTCGCCCGTGACGAGCGCGAGACCGATCCCCGTGGTGGAGCCGGGGTTCAGGCCGCTCCCCAGCGCGCTCCACGCACTGCCGTCCCACGCTGCGATCGCCTTGGTGGCAAGGCTCCCCGCATGCGTGAACACTCCGGTCGCGACGAGCTTCGCGCCGGCCCCGTCGTCGAAGACCGCGAGCGAGTACGCGGCTCCGTCGAGGCCCGACGGACCGAGGTAGCTCCAACTCGTTCCGTTCCATCGCTGCACGCCGAGCCCCATCGTCCCCGCGGCGTAGAGGCGCGCGCCCGTACCCGAGTCGTAGGAGGTGAGCGCGTAGACGCTGTTCGAGAACGACGGCCCGAGCGCGCTCCAGCTCGTTCCGTTCCAGCGCGCGACGCGCCCCGCGGGAACGCCGCCGACGTTCGAGAAATCTCCACCCGCGTAGAGCGCGGGCCCCGAGCCGTCGTCGTGGCGGGTCAAGGTTCGCACCGTGGAGTTCGCGCCCGTGCCGAGCGCCGACCAACTCGTCCCGTTCCATTTCGCGACCCGGTTCGCCGGGACGCCGCCCATCGACGTGAAGTTCCCGCCCGCGAACAGCGCGGGTCCCGAGCCGTCGTCGTAGACGAGGAGCACGCTGGGGGCCGCGAGGCCCGAGCCGACCGCGGACCACGACGATCCGTTCCACCGCGCGATCCCCGACGTCGCGATGCCGCCCGCGACCGAGAAGTTGCCGCAGACGTAGAGCGCGGGTCCGGTGCCGTCGTCGTACACCGCCATCGCCGTCGGCTGGGCGTCGAGGCCCGAACCCAGGCTCGACCACGCGGTCCCGTTCCAACGCGCGATGTAGTTGCCCTGCAGCGCGCCGAAGCGCGTGAAATCGCCGCCGGCATACAGCTCGAGCCCGTTCCCCGCGTCGTAGGTGGCGAGCTTCGAGATCGAAGTTCCGTACGGCGTGTACCCGAAGGTCGGAGTCCAGGCGAGCTCGCACCCCGTGCCGGCCTGGATGGTGAGCGCGGAGGCCGTGGATCCGATCGGACTCGCCGTCTGCGCGTCGGCGCGCGCGACGAGTACCGACTGCGCGAGGAGCGCGAGCCCGAGGAAGGCACTCGCGGCGAAGGCCGAGCAGAAGCGTGACCAGCTCGCGCGCCTCGACGGTGCGGCGTGCCACGCGTGCGGGGAAGCGGGGAGCGGCGCGCATTCGAGGGGAGCGTCGACGAGCGCCAAGCCGAGTTCGCCGCTGGATCCAGGTCGGTCCGTGTTCGTTCGTGCCATACGCAGTCTCTCTGCTCCGAATGCCCCCGGTCGCTGCATCCGACGTTGGATTCTCGCCGAAATCTCGCGATGGCGCCGTTCACGAGTCGCGGTTGCCCGTCCGCGAGGGGTCCGCGCCCGGTTTCGGAGGTTCCGGCTCAGCGCGCCCCCGCGGAGCTCGGCCCCGGCGGAAGCCGATCGTCGGAAAGCGTCGCCGGCCGCGTTTCGGCGACGAAGCGTTCGAGCTCGGCCCCGTCGGGCCACGCGAGCGTGCCGAAATCGAAGAGCGAGTCCTCGTCGAGCACGAGTCGTCGTCCCTCGGACGTGAGGCGCGTCGCCGCGGCGCGCTGCTCGCTCCAGAAGCGCTCGCGCTCCGCCTTCGGCCGCGCGCCGATCGGCCGCAGGTCGATCGTCGCGACGTGGAAACGGTGCTCCAGGAGATGCCGGTGTTCGGGCGAGGCCGTCAGGACGACGTCGCCGGGTTCGAGGCGCACGCTCGCGTCGCGCGTCCACTCCGCGTGACGGTCGAGCTCGCGGATCCAAGCCGCGCCGGCGAGGCCGAACAGCGCGCACGCCGCCGCCGCGAGGCGCGCGCGCGCTCCAGGGCCGCGCTCTTCCGCGCATTGGAGGAGCGCGAGCAGTCCGAGCACGCCGAGGGGAACGAGCTCGACCCACGGGAGCTCCCAATCGATCGCTCCGCCGAGCGACTGCGCGATCCACGGCACGCACGCGAACAGCACGAGCTCGGGCTCGCGCTTCCAGCCGCCGCGCGCGACGCTCGCGATCCACGCGGCGAGACCGAGGCCGGCGGCGCCGAGCGCCGGCAACCACAACGTCCACCACGCGAGCAGCGGACCGGGCCCGCCGGAACCGCCGGCGAGCAGCGCGCGCGTCGTCGCGTGGAGCGCGCGGGTGGGATCGTGGTGGAGAGCGAGGCTCACGAGCGCGAGCCCGAGCGCCGCGACGAGCGCGGGCGCGAAGCGCGCGACGCCGCGACCGTTCCGGGGACGCGTCCACTCCGCCGCGACGAGCGCCGGCCACGTCCACGCGTTCCCGACGTGGAGCGCGCACGCGCCGAGCCACGCGAACGCGCGTCGTTTCGGGCCGGAGGCCGGGGTGACGAGCTCGCTCGCGAACCAAGCCGCTCCGAGCAGGCGGAACGCGCTCGCGTCGGGCGTCGTCGCCGCCGTCAACACGACCGGCGCCGACAGCGCTAGCAGCGCGGTCGCGAGCGCGGGCCCGTGCTCCCATCCGCGCGCGCGCGCGACGCGCACGAGCAGCGGGAGCGTCGCGCCGAACGCGAGTGCGCCGAGGAGGAACCAGACGCGTTCGGCGTCGAGGCCCGTGGCGCCGGCGATCGCGCGCGCCAGCGCGCACGGAAGCGCGTGCACGCCGGCGAACGCGCCGCGCGCCGTCGCTTCGACGAGCGAGACGCTCTGTCCGAAGAGCGCGTGCGTCGGGAACGCGAGCGCCACGAGCGCGAGGCCCAGCGCGACGAGGAGGACCTGCGCGCGCTCCCGCCGCACACGGTGCTCGAGCGCGTGGGCGACTGCATCGACCGCGGCGTGGCGCGGAAACGCCTCGCCCGAGTGCTCATGATGCGGTGCGGCGCTCATGCGGGTGCATCAGCATCCGCTGCGACGACGCCCGACATCAAGGGCGCGAGCTCGTCAACGGCCGGCCTTCGCGCCCGCGGCCTCGCTCACCTCGATGTACACGTCCATCTGCTGGCCGACGTACACGGGCAGCGCGTCGGTGGGGAAGCGGAAGACCACCTGCAGCACGCGCGTGTCGACGCGCTCGAGCGTGTCGCCCGTGAGCGAGCGTTTCGGCAGCACGTAGGGGTCGATGCGCACGAACTCGAGGTCGGTCGAGAGCTCGCCGTTGCCACGCACGAACGCGCGCGCCTTCGCGCCGGGCTTCACGCGCCACGCGTCGTTTTCGTCGACGTCGGCCCGCACGTGGAGCCACGCGAGGTCCCCGAGCACGAGGTAGCGCCTGCTTCCGGCCTCGACGTACTCGCCGGGGCGCACGTCGAGTTGGAGCACGGTGCCGGCGATCGGCGCGCGCACGGTGCGCAGCTCGATCTCGGTATCGAGCTCCGCGACCGCGGCCTGAGCGCGGTCGATGCTCGCTCGCGCGATCTCGAGGTCGGCCTCCCACGCGCCCGCTTCGAGCCGCTCGAGCTCGGCCTTCGCGACGGCGTGCGCGGCCTCGGCCTCGCGCACTGCGTTGCGGCGCTGGAGCACGGTTTCGTGGCTCACGGCGCGCGCGTCGATCAGCGCTTCGACCATGCCGAGCTCCGAGCGCGCGTGTTCGAGCGTCGCGAACGCACCGTCGACGCGCGCGCGCGCGGGCGGGAGGTCCTCGGGCCGCGGAAGGGCCTCGAGACGCGCCAGCTCGGACCGCGCGGCGCGCAACGCGGCTTCGCGCGATCCGCGCTGGGCCTTCAGGGCGCGATCGTCGAGGGCGAAGAGCGGCGCGCCCGCCGCGACGCGCTCGCCGCGTTGCGCGCGCACCTCGCGCACGAGCGCGGACACCGGCGCGCCGACGCTGACGTTCTCGCTCGCGCTCTCGACGATGCCCGCGCCCGCGACGCGGCGCGCGAAACCCGAGCGCGCGGGTTCGGACACGAGCGGAGCGGGCGGCTTGTGCGTGTTCGCGGAGATCACGGTCGTGGCCGCGACGGCCATTCCGGCGAGGCTGAGGAGCGGGAGTACGAGTCGGCGGAGCTTCATGCGACCTCCATGACGGCCTTCGGACGCACTGCGTCGTGAACACGGCCGTCGTCCATGTGCACGATCAGGTCGGCGAAGGCGAGGATGCGGGAGTCGTGCGTGACGACGAGCAGCGCGCGATCGGGTCGGCGCGCGACTTCGGACAGGAGCTGCATGACGCGCTGGCCGCTCTCGGCGTCGAGCGCGCTCGTCGGTTCGTCGCAGACGAGCAGGCGCGGCTCGTGCACGACCGAGCGCGCGATCGCGACGCGCTGCTGCTGCCCGCCCGAGAGCTTCGCGGGGAGCGCGTCCCCGCGCCCTTCGAGGCCCACGCGGGCGAGCAAGTCGTCCGCCTTGCGCAGCGCGCTCGCGAAGCCCTCGCCGAGGATGAGCAGCGGTAGCGCGACGTTGTGCGCGACCGACAACGTGGGCACGAGGTTGAAGCTCTGGAACACGAACCCGACGTTGCGACCGCGCCAGGCGGTGAGTTCGCGCTCGGAAAGTCGCGTCAGGTCCGTGCCGAACACACTGCACTCGCCCTCGTCGCGCCGCAGGATGCCCGCGATCACCGAGATCAGCGTCGTCTTCCCGCACCCCGACGGCCCGACGAGCAACGTCGTCTCGCCCGCCCCGATCTCGATGTCGACGCCGCGCAACGCCTGCACGCGCGCCTCGCCCTCGCCGAAGCTCTTCGTGATGGCGCGACAGCGAACCGATACGGAGTCAGGTGACTTTCTCCCCGATTCGGCGGCATCCCCGGGCGATTGCGCCTGCGTCAGAGGGGTGAACAACGAGCCTGGCACGGGCTTCACCCTTTGAAGACGGTCGCGGGGTCGAGACGGAGCACGCGTTGGATGCTGAACAGCGCGGCGATCCACGCGCACGCGAACAGTCCGAGCGCGCCGTACACCGGGATCTGCCAGTTCATATGGAAGGCGAGGCCGGTGCGCTCGAGCACCTTGCCCGACAGCGCGGCGAGCCCGACGCCGATCCCGAAGCCGAGCGTCGCGGCGAAGAGGACCTGCACGGAGACCATCTTCGTGATGCGTGCGTTGCTTGCACCCATCGCCTTCATCGCGGCGAACGCGCGCTGGTTCTCGAGGATGAAGTTGTAGAGCATCTGCCCGGCGACGAGCACGCCGATGACGAAGCCGAGGGCGATCGTGATGCCGAAGTTCTCGAGGATGCCGGTCTTCCGCATCACGAAGTCGGTCGAGACGGACTCGAACTCGTCGGGCGTGTACGCCGCCAGGTCGGTCGAGCGCTCGACGCGCTGCGCGACGAGCTTCGGGTCCTCGCCGGGCGCCACCTTCGCGATGATCATCGCCATCAAGCGGCGTTCGTGCGGCGCGACCTGCAGCGCGCGCTGGTAGGTCGTCACGATCAGCGGATCCCAGAAGAACTCGCGCGAGCGCCGCGAGAGCCCCACGACGGTCATCGCGTGGTCGTTGACGTCGAGGTGGTCGCCGACGCGCAAGGGCCGCGGCCCCTCGCCGTCGACCACGGAGCGCAGCGCGAGGTCGTCCGCCGCGTCGGCGACGTCGACGAAGAGCCCGCGATCGCGACGCAGGTCGGCGAGCTCGCCCTCGACCATCTCCGGCGGCGCGCCCGCGAGCGTCGCGTCGTCGATTCCGAGCATGCGCACGTTGCGACGGCGTCCATCGGGGAGGCGCAGCGCGACGTAGCCCTTGAATAGCGGCACCGCCCAATCGATCCCGTCGATGCCGCGGACGCGCAGGAGCGCGCTGTCGAGCATCGGCTTGCGATCGTCGGTGAACTCCGTCTCCCGATCCATGATCCACAGGTCCGCTTGACCCGTGTCGCGGATCCACGCGCCGGTGCGCAGCATGAAGCCCGAGAAGATCGACGCCTGCTGCGTGATGAGAAGTGCTGCGAACGCGAGCCCAACGACGAGGCCGACGTACTTGAGCCGGTCTCCGAGCAGCATCTCGAGCGCGGTGCGGACCATGACGCAGCTCAGCCCCTCTTCGCGCGCGATCGCGCGGGACGCCGCGCGCCGCGCGCCAGGAACCATGCATCGAGCTGCGAGCGCACGAGCAGATCGACGCGCGCCTTCACGTCGCGCCACGCGACCCACGGATCGCTCGCGAGCGCGATCTCGAGCGCGATCAACCCGTGGAGCCCCGCCCAGTACGTCTGCGTGAGCAAATCGGCGTCGGTGTGCTCCGGTTCCAGTTTGCGCGCGACGATCGCCTGCTCGAACGCCTGGCGCACGAACGAGTAGCCGTCGCGCATCGGGTCGCCCTTCTTCTGGAGCGTCTCCTCGTCCGGCTTCACGCACGCCGGGTTCATGAACATCAGCCGGTACTGGTTGGGATGTTCGAGCCCGAAGCGCACGTACTCCTCGGCGATGCGCTCGAGCCGCGCGCGCGCGTCGGTGATCGGCGCGAGGCCCGCGAACGTGCGCGCGAGCTCGTCGAAGTCGCGCACGCACAGCGTGCGGATCAGGTCTTCCTTGTCCTCGAAGTGGACGTAGATCGCGGCGGGCGTGTACTCGATCGCCGCGGCGATGCGGCGGAGCGTGACCGCTTCGTACCCGTGTTGCGCGAACAGGTCGCGCGCGGCGGCGAGGATGCGTTCCTGGACGTGGGCGCGTTCGCGCAGGCGGCGGTCGGCGGAAGCCATGGGGAGCTCGATGAACGCGAGGAGCTTACTGAACAGTGTTCATTCGTCAACCGACGTTCTCGCCGCGCCGGCCCGAATGCTCCGGTCGGGACGCCAACGGATTGCGCTTGGGGCGCGGCGCACCGGTCGAGAGGCTCTGGGACCGGCCGAGGGGCCTCTCGCGCGCCCTCCGAACGCCCTCACCCCGCCGCCTGCAGGTCTCGGGCAGTCCGGACCCTACTCATCTGGTACGCGCCGAGTGCTTCCCGACCTCCAGCGCCCCTCGTCCTCGCGCCGACGGACCGATACCTTGGACCCCGCGCGAGCGGGCTCGACTCGAACCACCGCTCCCACCCACCTCATGAAATTCCTGACCCACCTCGCGGCCTTCGGCGTGTTCGCCCTGGGCCTCCTCTCGTCGCCCGCGCGGGCCGACGAGGAGAAGTTCCCCGAAGTCGGAAAGCCTGCGCCCGAGATCAACGGCAAGGTCTGGTTCAACCAGCTCGGCGCCGAACCCAACCTCGCGAGCCTGCGCGGCTCGGCGGTGATGCTGGAGTTCTGGGCCACCTGGTGAGGCCCCTGCCGTGCGGCGTGGCCGCACCTAGAAGAGTTGCAGCAGGAGTACGGCGACCAAGGCCTCGTGGTGATCGCGTTGAGCGACGAGGTGGCCGAAACGGTCGAGCCGTTCCTGCAGCAGAACGACTACACCCACGCGATCGTCGCCGCCAGCTCCACCGCGGGCTCGGCGTACGGCGTGAGCGGCATCCCGCACAGCTTCCTGATCGGGCCGGACGGCAATCTCGCCTGGCACGGTCACCCGAGCGAGGTGAACAAGAGCCTCCTCAAGGGCGTGCTGAAAGGCGCGAAGAAGCCGTCGGGCGGCATGCTCGGCGTGAAGACCGACTTCAAGGTCGACGCGCGCGTCGCGAAGGCGCAGGGGCTCGCGGCGGAGGGCAAGCTCGGCGACGCGCTGCGCGACCTCGCGACGATCGACGCCGACGCCAAGGCGACCGAGGCGCAGAAGACCGACGCCAAGGCCGTGCGCGACGCGATCACGCGGCACGCGGACATGCTCGCGACGACGGCGGACAACTTGGCGAAGGCCAAGGACGTCGTGCGGTCACTGCTCGTCTACGACACGCTCGCGAAAGAGCTCGCCTCGATCGATGCGGGCCTCGACGCGAAGAAGAAGGCCGACGCGATCCGCGCCGACAGCAAGCTCATGGCCGAGCTCGAAGCGACAAAAGCCTTCGAGAAGCTCCAGGAGCAGCTGAAACCGCTCGCGACCGACAAACGCAAGGGCAAGTACGAGGAGTTCGCGAAGAAGTACACCGGCACGAAGGCCGGCGACCGCGCGAAGACGATGGCTCGCACCGCCAAGAAGTGAATACGGTGCCAGAGCAATTTTTCACCCGATAGCGACGCAACCCTCGCGATCGCCACCCGACGAGGCCCGCCCAGTGCGGGCTTCGTTCGTTCTGGAGCAGGACGCGCGCGGGGGTCGACCACGGATCGAGTCCATGAGGCGCGGGCGCAATGATCGGGACTCGGGAACGCTCGTGAGCTTCGCTATCGGGTGAAAAATTGCTCTGGCACCGTATTGTCGACGTCGAAGCGGATCGCGCCGGGGCGTTCGATCAGGACGAAACGCGGCTCGCCTGATGCGCTCTTCTTGTCGTGGCGCATCGCGCGCAGCAGGAGGGTGGGGTCGAGGCGGGCTTGGGTGAGCTCCGCGAGGCTCGCGGGCATGCCGAAGGCGTGCAGGAGGCGCTCGATGCGCTGCTCGAGTTCGTTCGAGGGCGCGATTCCGGCCGCGTGCGACAGCCGCGCCGCGAGCACGAGGCCGACGCCGACCGCGAGGCCGTGGGGGATCGCGCCGAAGCCCGCGACGTGCTCGATGGCGTGCGCGAAGGTGTGGCCGAGGTTGAGCGTCTTGCGCTCGCCCGCTTCGCGCGGATCGCGAGCGACGACGGCGGCTTTGTGCTGCACGCAGCGCGCGACGAGCTCCGCGAGCACGTCGGGGTCGCGCACGAGGATCGCCTGCGTTTCGTGCTCGAGGAACAGGAGCGCATCCTCGCCCTCGAGCAGCGCCGTCTTCACGACCTCGCCCAGGCCCGAGCGGTACTCGTCGTCCGACAACGTCGCGAGCACGCGCGTGTCGGCGAGCACGACGCACGGCTGGTGGAACGCGCCCGCGAGGTTCTTGCCGCGCTCCAGGTTCACCGCGGTCTTGCCGCCGACGGAGCTGTCGACCTGCGCGAGCAGCGTCGTCGGCACCTGCGCGAACGCGATGCCGCGGAGGTAGACCGACGCCGCGAAGCCGCCGAGGTCGCCGATCACGCCGCCGCCGAACGCGCTCAGGCACGCGCGTCGGTCGAGCGCGTGCTCGGCCAAGAAATCGGGCACGTGCTCCAGCACGACGAACGCCTTCGAGTCCTCGCCCGCGGGCACGGCCAGCACGGGGACGCCCTCCGGCGCGTGCGAGCGCGCGTACAAGCTCTCGACGTTCTCGTCGGTGAGCACGGCGCGCGCGGAGAAGTGCTTCGTGCGCGCATCGAGCTCCGCCAACGCTCCA
>JACRIO010000009.1 GCA_016220035.1 Planctomycetota bacterium
CTATCGGGTGAAAAATTGCTCTGGCACGGTATTCACCGTACTCCCGGTCGAAGTCACGGGCACCCGTCGGTCAGGTTCACGTTGACGTCGCCCACGAGCGAGCTCGGGAGACCCGGACCCTTCGTCGGCTGCGACAGGGTCTGCACGTTGAGCCAACCCGACGCGCCGAACCCGATGTTCTTGCCGTTCGCGCCGAGGCCGACCTGGAACGCCGGACCCATGCGCGTCAGGCGCACCTGCGCGCCGGCCATGTTCATCTGGCCCGTGAGGAGGCCGTCCGTGTTCAGGTAGTAGTGCCAGCTGTTCGCGTCGACGGGGCCGCCGTTCTCCGCGTACATCCAGTCCCACAGTTCCTTCTTCGGGCTGCCCGACGGAGCGTAGCCGAGCTCGCCGGGGCTCACGCGGTTCGTGAACCACACGTCGACCAGGAAGCGCTTGGCCGGGACGCGCTCCTTGTAGATCGCGCCCGTAAGGTGCGCCGTGCCGTCGTCGAACTCCTCGAACTTCGAGCCGGGGACGAGCACCATGTTCGTGCCGATGCCGGGCAGATAGAACGCGTGGCTGCCACCGGTGTAGGTCGCGTTCGGGTCGTTGCGTGCGCGCGTCGCGCAGTTCGGGCAGTCGTCGCCGTAGTCGAAGTTGAAGTCGCCGATCGAGCCGTTCGGGAACTGCGGAGCGTTCGAAGGCTGCGCCTGCGTGTAGAGGTTCAGCCAGCCCGAGCCGCCGTAGTTCAAGTTCTTGCCGTTCGCCCCGAGGCCGACCTGGAACGCGGGTCCCATGCGGTCGAACGTGACGAGCGCGCCGAGGAACGCCGCCTGACCGAGCAGCGTGCCGTTCGTCGTCTGGTAGTAGTGCCACGTGTCGGCGTCGACGGGACCGCCGCCGTTGCTGACGTACGCGGACGGGACGAGCTCCATCTTCGGGCTCATCGGCGGCGGGTAGCCGGCGTCGGCCGGATCGAGGCGGCCCGTGAACGTCGCGCTCACGAGGAAGCGCTGCGACGGATCGCTGGAGCGCGCGAGCACGCCCTGGAGCGTCGCGGTGCCGTCGGCGAACTCGTTGAACTGGCCGCCGGGCTGGAACACGAAGTCGTCGCCGAGGCCGAGCACGTACATCGCGTGTCCGCCGAGCTGGCCGACGCCCGCGAGCGCGTCCGCCTTGGTCGTGCACTCGTTCTCCTCGTTGGTGAAGTCCGTGTTGACGTCGCCGACGAGGGACTGCGGGTAGTTCGAGTTCGCGGGCGCGGCGAGCAGGACGAGGTCGAGCCAACCCGAGCCGCCCCACGCGAGGTTCTTGCCGTTCGCGCCGACGCCGACCTGGAACGCGGGACCGCGGCGCGTGAGCGCGTAGTCGACGCCCGCGAGATCGGAGAGGCCCGTCAGCTTCCCGCTGAAGACCTCGTAGTAGTACCAGTGGTTCGGATCGACCGGGCCGCCGTTCGCGGCCATCGCGGAGGGCAGGAGCTCGAGCTTCGGGCTGCCCGGCGGCGCGTAGCCCACTTCGCCCGGGTTCGTGCGCGACGAGAACGCGATGTCGACGAAGAACTTCTGATTGGGCTGCGTGACGCGCTGGATGACGCCCGTCATGCGACCCGTTCCGTCGGCGGTCTCCTCGAGTTCGCCGCCCGCCTGGAACACCCAGTCGTCGCCGAGCTGCGAGAGGTAGAACGCGTGGCTCGAGAAGTACTGCGCGACCGCCGGATCCGAGACGGCTTCCTCGGCCTTGAGCACGAACTTCGCCGCGAGGTCGAGGTGCGACTCGCCGTCGATGTTGGCCGCGATCGCGGGGCCCGCGATCGGCTGGCTCAGGACCGTCGTGCGCAACTGCCCCGAAGCGCCCGTCAGCAGGCTGCGACCGTTCGCGCCCGTGCCGCATTGAAACGCGGGTCCGCGTTCGTTCACGTTGAGCTTCGCGCCGCGGTAGTCGCGCAGGCCCGTGAGCGTGCCCGTGAGGCTGGTCCAGTAGTGCCAGCCGTTCGGGTCGATCACGCCGCCGTTGCCGGAGTAGGCCGCGGGCGCGAGCTCGAGCGTCGGGCACGCGGGCGGCGGATACACGGGATCGCCGGGGTTCACGCGGTTCGTGAGCGTCAGGTCGGCGAGGAAGCGCTTGTTCGGATCGGCGATGCGGCCGAGCACGCCGACGAGCCGTCCCTGGCCGGTCGGCAGTTCGACGAACTGCCCGCCGGTCAAGAAGACGAAGTCGTCGCCGAGCCCGGGCAGCACGAATGCGCGTCCACCCGGCAATGTGGCGTAACTCGGATCGGCCTTGGGCGCGACGCCGACGTGGTGGTCGACCGGGCCGCTGGCGACGGCCGGCGCGGTGACGAGCGCGAGCGGTGCGAGCTTCGCGAAGAGCGATTGGCTCCGAGAACGAATGGACATGTGATTCCTCGAACGAAGGAGAAGGTGTGCGGCTGGGTGATCCGTGCGCGCGATCGCGACGACGGAACTCTTCTTCGCAAGTGCGGTGCGCTGGAACGCGCTCACGCTCCGAACCATGCCGTCCGCGGGGAGCGGCGAGCTCGGAGAGTCTGCGAGTCGCGTCGGAACCTCCCCACGACCGCGCGGCGGTCCCGGGAGAAATCCCATCACCGAAAACTACCCCGCTATAGCCGCGGAGGCGGACGCGCTCGAAGTGCTTCCAGGGCGCGCAATTCCTTCCGATGTCGCGTTGTCTGGCGCGCGAACGCGCCGCGGGAATTCGCGTTCGGTCACACGCGCTCCGTCGCGACCACCGGCATGCTTCGCGGAGGTCGATCCGGCCGCGAAGTCACGGATCAGGCGGGTTCGGTGGAGGCGGTCAAAGGGTAGCCGCGCGGCCGCGCGACGCTCTTCACCTGACCGACGTAGAGCTCCGCGCGTTCCTGCGACGTGACCTCGACGACGGCCTGACCCGAGTAGTGCACCTCGTACGTGAGGTTGACCGCGTCCTCGCGCGGCTTGTTGAAGAGCGTGAGCAGGAGCTCAGTGACGAACTGGAACGTCGTCACGTCGTCGTTGTGGAGGATCACCTTCCAGCGCGGAGCGAGCTCCGTCTTCGCGGTCGTGTCCGTCTCGCGCTCCGTCTCGGTCAGCACTTCGACCATGCCGTGCGCGATGGTAACGCGCCCCGCGCGGCGCGTCAGCGGGGCGCGTGCCCGCGCCGCGGCCCAGCGCCGTTCACAGGCCCGCGAAGGCGCGCAACTCGGCCTCGCGGTCGATCAGCACGCGTTCCAGTTCGCGCGCGGCGTCGCTCGCCGGCGCGTGCGCGCGCAAAGCCGCCTGGAACGCGCGCAGCGCAGCGCCTACGCGCTCGTCCCCGCCGTCGAGCACGAAGGCCACGACGAGCCCTGCCTCGTGGATCCTCCGCGCCGAGCTCGGGACGTCGTCGAGGGCGAGGCGGAACTCGAACGTGTCGCGCAACGGGCGCAGCCCGCCTTGCTCCTTCAGGTTCGCGAGCGCCCACCGCCGCGCCCACAGCGGATCCGCGCTCGCGCGGTCGACGAAGAAACGCTCGACGTAGCTCGCGGCGCCGTAGCGCAGCCAGCGCGGCACGCGCTTCTCGCTCCAGAACGCCGCGGGCCGCATCCCGGCCGAGGGCAACGCGGAGAGCGCGTGCCAGGACGGGTCGATCGCCTCGACGAACGACTGCGCGGCCGCGTGGCGCACGGCGTGGCGTCCGTAGGGCGCGAGCACGGGGTTCTCGGGCTCGTGGAACGCGACGCCCGCCGCGCGGTGCGCGGGCGGCGTGGGCGTGAAGTCGAACCAGGACTCCGCGAAGAACGCGTAGTGGAGCGACGAGAAGCCCTCGAGCTCCGGCGGGGGCGTGTTGGTCGCGGCGTCGCCCGCGGCGAACGCGTTGTACTGCGCGATCGAACGCACGACGAGGAGCGTCGGACGATCGCAGCGCGGTCCCAGGAGGTCGATCGTGCAGGGCGCGAAGCCCGGCGTGACGCCGAAGAGGCGCACGAGGTCGTCGAAGGCCGCGTCGGCCTCGGAGCGCACGAACGCGTGTTCCGCGCGCGGCAGCGTCGTCGCGACGACGAAGTGCTCGCCCTCGACGAGCCAGGGGTGCGCGAGCTCCCCGCGGCACTCGTCCGCGGCCTCCGGCGCGACCCACGTGTCACCGCACTTCACGCGACCCTGCTCCGCATCCGCGCGCTCGTTCGGCGCGATCCACTCGAGCCCGCGGCGCGTCCAACCCTGCGCGGCGAGCAACGCCTCGCGCGCGAGCCGTCCCCGCGTGTCGGCGGAGAGCCAGCGCCCGCTCGCGTCCTTCGAGCAGCCCGCGTCGAGCCAGTCGCGTTCCTCGGGCCGCACCCAGCGCGAGCGCCAGCGCACGAGGCCGCGCTCGCGCAGGGCGAGCTCGTCCTCGGCGCGTTGGAAGCGCGCGAGCGCGGTCCACGTCTCGAACCACCGGTCCGCGTAGCGCAGGTGGTGCAGGCCGCGGTGCGCCTCCTCGTCGTCGGGCGCGAGCGCGAGCACGCGCGTCCACGCAGCGTCGGCCGCGCGCTCGGCGCCGACGGCGCTCCAAGCGCGCGCGAGACGCGCAAGGACGTCGCGGTCCGCGCCCGCGCGCGTCACGCGGGCCTCGAACTCGGTCGTCTGCGCCGCGGTCGTCTGCGCCGCGGTCGTCTGCGCCGCGGTCGACCGCGGGCGCTCCTGTCCGACGGCGCGCACGGCCGCGAACGCAGCGACGAGCACCACCGCGGCGAGCGACGCCGAACGACTTCGCCGTGTCGGCCGCGAACGCTTCATCGCTTCCATCCCTGGAGCAGTCGCTCGAGCGCATCCGGATCGGCGAGCTCCGCACGATGCGCGAGGACGTACGGCCCGGCTTCGGCCTCGAAGCGCGTCTGCGTCAGCGCGTCGCGGCGCGCGCGTGCCGCATCGACGTAGCGGAGCACGAGCGCGTAGGACGCGGCGGCGTCGTACATGCCCGCGGCGGCGAGTCCCTCGATCCCGGGGAGGAGGAGCTCGATCGCGCGCGGCCACGCGCGCGCGTCCCCGCCGAGGTCGAGCGCGAGCGCGGCCAGAACGAGCCCGTCGAAGACCTCGGGCTGCGGCGAACCCTCGACCCCGCGCGCCAGTTCGCGGCGCAGGAGCTCGCGCGCGCGCTCGCTGCCGTTGGACGCGGCCCACACCGCCGAGCGTAGTGGAACGGGCTCCGTGCCCGGCTCCCATTGCTCCACGCGCGCGCGCGACTCGCGCTCGAACTCGGGCAGTCCGCGCTCGGCCCACGCGACGACCTGGCGGTCTTGGAAGTCCCGCGCATCGACCTGCCACAACGCGCGCGCGAGCTCGATGCCCTCGCGCCGCGGCGCGAAGAGCGCGAGTTCGACGCAGCGCCGCGCGAATTCGGGGGCGAGTTCGTCGCGTCCGGCGCGCAGCACGAGCTCCTCGCGCGCGTCGCCCCAGCTCCGCGGCAGGACGTTCAGCGTTTTCGCGGCGGCGAGGATCTGCTCGACGTCGCGGCGCGCATAGTCGGTCCAGAACGGCGAGGGCACGTTTGGGCCCGCGCGCAGCGCGTCGAGGAGCGCCGTGATCTTCGCGCGTTGTTCGTCCGCTACGAGGAGCGCGGGGTCGTTCGCGTTCGAGTAGTCGCGGCGCACGCCCGCGGCGAGCGTCTCGACCCCGTCGGCGCGGCGCACTTCCGCGCCGCCGCGTTCGACGGCGACACGCAGCACGCTCGCGGCGTTCGGCAGGCGCGCGCGGAGCTCCGCGAGCGCCGCAGGCCCGCGCACCTCGGCGTGGGCGAGCTTTTCGTCGTCGTAGCGCAGCTCGGCCGCGAGCGAGGACGACGGCGGCGCGGCGACGAGCGCGATGCGCGTCGCGAGCTCGAAGGCGCGCGCGGTGGTGTCGAGCTCGACGCGGCCGCGCTCCAGCGTCCACGGGGGCGAAGCCGCGCTGTCCGCGGCGGCCGGTGCGCCGAGGATCGCGTCCGGGCCGAGCACGAGACGCCCGCCGTCCGCGAGCGCCACGAACGCGACTTCGCCCGGGCCAGTGAGCACGGTGTCGCCGCGCAGGAGCTCCAGCGTCGCGAGCTCGGCCGGTTCACCGGCGCGGAAAACGCGCAGCGGGACCTCGGAGCGCGCGAGCGCGTTGGAAGCGACCCGGCCGCGCAGCGTGACGAAGACGGCGGCGCTGGCGGCAACGACGACGAGCGCGGCCGCCGCGAGCGCGAACTTCTTGCGCCGCGTGTTCGGAACTGTGAGCTCGATCGAATGCGTGGGTTCGACGCCCGCTTCGCGTGCGCGACGGCGCGCGCGCGGGAGCACCGCGCTCACATCGCGCGCGCGTTCGCCGCGCACCCAGGCGGACGAGACGCGCTCCGTGAGGTCGCGCCGCGCGTGCAGCCCGTGCAACTCGCGCAGGACGTGATCGACGAGGCGATCGCGGGGATCGAGCGGACCGGGAGGGTTGCCTTCGCCTCGGTTCATGCGAGCCCCCGCTCGACGCACTCTCGCAAGGCCGCGCGCGCGCGAATGAGCAGCGCCTTCACGCCCGACTCGGAGAGGCCGAGGCGCTCGCCGATCGCCGTGCGGCGCAGGCCGTCCTTGTAGCGCAGGAGGACGACCTCCAAGGCGCGGCCGCGCAGGCGCGCCAGGCAGTCGCGCATCGCGGCGAGGTAGCTCGTGCCGCCGTCGTCGCGCTCGAACTCGACCCACGCTGCTTCGGCCGCGTCCTCGTCCATGAGCACGGGCGCGCGTCGCTCGCGCTCCATCGTCTTCAGGAAGAGGTGGCGGGCGATCGTGCGCAGGAACGCGGACGTCGCGGTCTCGGAGCGCTCGTCGAAACGCGCGGCAAGGAAGGCGAGGAACGTCTCCTGCACGAGGTCGTCGACGAGGTGCGGGGGCGCACCCTGGTAGAGGAGGAAGCCGCGCACGCCGTCCTGGTGACGGCGCACGAGCTCCTCGACGAGCTCCTTGTTCGGGGTCGAGACGTCCATCGCGCGGCGCCCGAGTCTGCCTGAGGGCGCGGCGGGCACGCCAATCCCGGAAATACCGGAGGGGTACCCCTCCGGTATTTCCGTCACTCCTCGAAGAACCGCCGCGCGATCGGGGAGGAGTGGTGCAGCACGAGCTTCCATTGCTCCGCGCGGCGCACGAACACGTTCGTCGCTGCGGCTTCGGAGACGACGATGCCGCTCTCGACGCCGAAATGGATGCGCTCGATGTGGTTGGCCCATGCGCACTCGCCGACGACCTCGAGCTCGACGTCGAGCAGTTCGAGGCGCAGGTCGCGCGTGTGCTCGAAGATCCGGCGCCACGACTCGAGCACGCGCTCCGTGCCGATGATCAACTCGCCGCCGGGATGCACGCACTTCACGGTTGGATCGTCGAGCCAGAGCCCGCGCATCGCGTCGAGGTCGAGCATCTCGAGCGCGCGGTAGAAGGCGCGGTTCGCGCGCGCGGCGTGTTTGCGCTGCATGTAGGCTTCGGGACTCACAGGCGCAGTCGAGCACGGGTCCCGAAAATCGGCAAGGTGGCCCGATGCACCGCCGTCGAGTGCGTCTACCGCGTGACGAGAATGCGTCTTGACGGATTCGCCCGCGTGTGGTGGAGCGCGTCGATCGCGCGCGCGGCGCTCGGCAGCTCGCGCGAGGATCGCGCTTCAACGCGGCGTGAATTGGAAGTCGTAGGAACGCGGCTCTTCTGCGTGCACTTCGAACTCGAAGCTCGCGTTGCGGTCCTCGCCGAAGCGTGCGATCAAGGTGTAGCGGCCGGCGGGGAGACCTTCGATGCGCAGCTCGCCAGCGGTGACGGAGAACGGTTCCGCGCTGTCGGTGCGACCAAGCCGGACGGTGTTCCCGTCCGACCAGGAGAGGAACTCGCGCTCCTTGCGCTTAGCGCTGTCGAGCTCGAACTGCACGTCGCGCGCGACGAGACCGAGCTCGTCGCGCAGGCGAACGGCGACGGACGCGCCGCGCTCGAGCACGAGTTCGAGCGTCTGGTCCTCGTCGCGCCGACGGTCGAGCGCCTCGCGCGTGAACGCATGGCCCGGCGCGTCGATGCCGACCTCGCGTCCGAGCGCGACGCGCGGCACGAGGAGCGCTTCCCCGTCGCCGCGCGAATCGGGAACGAGCTCGCCCAAGGCTTCCTCGATGAGCCCGAGGTCCGGACGTTTGCCCCAGATGCGACGCAGGCGCACACCCTTCACGGGCACGCCGCGCTCGTCGATCGCGCGCACGGTGAGGCGCGCGCTCGGCGGCTCCGCGACCGGGCGCTGGCGCTCGAGGGCGAAGACGTGCTCCACGGTCTCCATGTGCAATTCGTCGGGTGCGCGCCACCAAAGGTTCCCGCCGTGACCTTCGGCCTCGACGAACACCGGCTCGAACAGCGCGAACGGGACCTCGAAGCTGCCTCCGGCGTCCTCGTGGCGCTCGTCGTCGACCGTGAAGACGGTGAGCGGGGCGTTCGTCTCCGCGTCGACCACGCGACCGCGCAGCACGCCGTCGGGGAGTTGGCGGAAGACGAGCTCCTCGCCGTCGGGTAGGACACCGTCCCGCTCCGTCGCGTCCCAGCGCGCGGTCCTTCCTTCCAGTTGGAGCACAATGCGGTGCATGCACGTGCGCAGACCCGCGAGCTCGAAGCGGCCGTCGGCGTCCGTCATGACGCGGCGGAAGCCCGCGGAGATCACGTGACCCTGGATCGCGGTCTCCCAGACGGGGCCCTGGCGCGCCCAGGACTCCACGCGGAGGTACTCGATGCCCTTGCCGCGCACGTCGAGCACGCGTCCGCGGATCACACCGCCGCGCGGGAGCAGCAGGTCGTCGACGTGTACCGAGCGCACACCTGCATCGACGTTCACCGCTCGAGCCCCTTCGCCGCACGCGAGGCCGCACGCATGCACGACGAAGGCGTCGCGCTCGGCGTCGAG
>JACRIO010000063.1 GCA_016220035.1 Planctomycetota bacterium
ACCTCCACGAGACAAGCGGCGTCGAAGCCCGCGAAGCGCGCGTCGCGGTACGTGAGCGCGCCTTGGACGAGCTCCGCGCGCTTGCGTTGCGCTTCGGCCAGACGGTCGCGTTCGAGCCGCGCGTGCGCGATGCCGAGCGCGCGCATCGACACGTCGACGCCGAGGATGCGTTCGAACGCGGGCCGCGCGTGGAGCAGTTCGCGCACGAGCTTGCCCTCGCCGCAGCCGAGATCGACGACCGTCGTCGCGTTCGCGGCGCGCAGAGCCTCGATCACGGCCGCGCGACGGTGTTCGTCGAGCGAGAGCGGGCGCTCGAGCGGCTCCTCGCTACCGCCTTCGTCCTCTTCGTCGCCGGCGTGCGCCGCATCGCCCTCCTCGGCGAGCCGCCCGAGCGCCTCGCGCGCGAGACCGCGCTGGTGCTTCAGGTAGCGCTGGGTGACGAGCTCGCGCTCGGGATGCGCCGCGAGCCAGCCTGAGCCCTTCGCGAGCAACTTCTCGACCTCGACGGGGCCGACCCAGTAGTGCTTGTCGTCGTCCAGCACCGGGATGAGCACGTAGAGCTGCGTGAGGAGCTCGCTCACGGTCTTCGTCGCGCGCAGCACGACGTCGAAGTACGCGCTCTCGCCCCATTCGGGGAACTCCTCGTCGAGCGCGCGCCGGCGCGCCTCGACGGCGTACCCGAGCGGCTCGAAGAGCGCGCGCAGGACGCGCTCGCCGCCGCGGCAGGGTAGGACCGGGATGCGCGCCTCGAGCGGCCAGGCGACGTCGACGAGCTCCGGCCGCGTCGTGCAGTTCCCGTTGAGGGCGGAACCGAGCACGCGCGCGATGGCGACGCTCAGGAACGACGACGCGGCGTACGGCCGGTCGTTGACGTAGGGCCGCAGCGTGAACGTCTCCTGCGGGCCGCGGCCGCGCACGAGCCCGATCGGATCGACGTCGAGCACGAGCGCGAACGTGCAGCGTTCGTCCGAGGCCTCGGGATAGAACGCGCGCGCGACGCCGAACGGGAGCTCGAAGCTCTGCACGCGCGCGGGGTGCTTCGCGAACAGGTAGCCGAGGTCGGTCGCGGGCGCGCGCGTCGTCGTGATCGTCAGCAGCATGGGAGCGCGGGCATTGTTCCGTGCAACCGGACGAGGTCAACGACGCGACGCATCACCGTGCTCGACCGTTGCAGGACTGCGCTGGATCCCGGCCTTACCGCAATCGTCGGAGCGGTGGTAATCTCGGTTCCGGCGCCATAGCCGGAGTCATGGCGCCCACGGAGCCGAACCCATGCCGTCTCGCCTCGCTTTCAAGGTCCTCTGCGTCGTTCTCGCGGCTTCCACCGGGGCCGCGCAGTGGTCGACCGACCCCAATGTCACCACGGTGGTCTCGGATCAGACTCGGCTGCCGCTCTCGCTCTCCGACCAGATCCAAGTGCAAATCGCGGCCGACGGCGCGGGCGGGACGTGGCTCGCCTGGTTCGATCACGACTCGGGCAACTACGACCTCTACGTGCAGCACTTCGACGCGCAGGGGCACGAGACGTTCGCGCACAACGGGATGCTCGTGAGCCCGCATCCGAATTCGATGCCTTGGGTCTCCGGCTCGAGCCTCCAGTCCGCGCCGAACGGGGACTGCGTGATCGCGTTCGGGGATGAGCGCGCGGGTCCGGATCGCGACATCCACGTCTACCGCATCGATCGCGCGGGCAACGCCGTGTGGGGTGCCAACGGGGTCACGCTCACGAGCGATGCACAGGACGACGTGAGCCCCCGCCTCTGTCGAACGAGTGACGCAGCCTTCGTAGTCGCGTGGACGCGCAGTCCGTCCGCGGGCGACAACACGGTGCGCTTCCAGAGGCTCGATGCGAACGGCGCGCCGCAGTTCCCTGCGAATGGCGTCGCGATCACCGGCGCGCCGGGCGAGGACCCCGGCTATCCACAGATCGTCGCCGCGGAGTCGGGCGCATTCGTGCTCGCGTGGAATCGCGACGCGCGCTTCCTCCTCGCGAACCCGCGCCATCTGCACGCGCGCAAGTTCGCTGCGAACGGAGCACCGATCTGGCCCGCGGTCGTGTCCGTGTACGACGCCGGGCAGATGACGCCAGAGTCGAGCAGCCCCGAACTCGCTTCCGATGGGAACGGCGGAGCGTGGCTCGCGTTCTCCGCGCCCGTGTCCGGCGTCAGCCGGGGGTTCTTGCAACGCCTCGATGCGAACGGCGGAGAGCTCTTCCCGCACGGTGGCGTCCCGATCTCGGGCGACCCGGGCGCGTCTGAGTTCTTGCCCGCGCAGATCGTCCAGTCATCGGGCGACGTGCTCGTGGCCTACCAAGACCACGTAGCGGGGACGCTCACATCGAGCGTTCGAGTGCAGCGCGTTGGGCCGGCCGGCGCATTGATGTTCGGCCCCAACGGCGTCGTGGTCGCGCCGGCGGGCGGGCTGTACGAGGACGACGTCCGCGCCGTTCCCGATGGCGTCGGTGGGACGATCGTGGCGTGGCTCGAGTACCCGGTGGGAATCTGGCAGAAGAAGGTGCGCGCGCAGCGCGTCGACGCGGCCGGCAACGTGCTCTGGGCGAGCGGCGGCGTCGCGGTGTGCTCGCTCCCGAGCGAAAAGTGGGAGGTGGACGTGTGCATCGACGCGACCGGTGTGTTCCGCGCCGCGTGGTGGGATCTACGGGTCGACGAGGGCGACATCTACGCGCAGTGCCTGCTCTCGAACGGCGCGCTCGCAGTGCCATCGGACAGCGTTCCGACGTGCTTCGGCGACGGTGAGGATCCGAGCGTCACGACGCCGTGCCCGTGTGCGAATTTCGGAGCGCCGGGACGAGGGTGTGCGAGCTCCTTCAGCCCTGGTGGCGCACTGCTGGGCGCGCACGGGATCGTGACCAGCGATGACGTCGTGCTCGACGCGTCGGGCATGAACGCCTCGGGGAGCTGCATCTTCCTGATGGGCTCGGCAGTAGATCCAGGCGTCGTCTTCGGTGACGGCGTGCGCTGCGCCGCGGGGACGCTCACGCGGCTGCGCACACAGCCGATCACGTCGGGATCGTCGAGCTTCCCCGACGGATCCGTCGCGACCGTCACGCTCTCCGCCAGGAGTGCCGCACCGGTGGGCAGCGGGATCGAGCGGCACTACCTCGTGTACTACCGCAACGCGTCGGCGGGCTTCTGTCCGCCCGCGACGTTCAACGCGACGAACGGGTGGCGCATCACGTGGTGAGTCAGCGCGGGCCGACCTCGAACACGACCTCGCCGTCGTCGTTCGCGGGCCAGGCGAGGACTTGCCAGCCGTCGAGCTGGAGCCGCTGACCGCTGCCGCCGGGTGCGGCGGCGCAGCGGAAGATGCGCCACGACGCGAGCTGGCGATTCTGGCCCGGTTCGACGACGGGGACGTCGCGGACGGAGCCGCCGATCCCGGCGGGGAGGAGTGGCGGCGGTGCCGCGAGGCGCGTGCGCAAGGAGACCGTGTCGCCCTGCTGGATCGGGCGCGCGAGCACGTTCGTGCGGCGCAGGCCGTCGCGCTGCAGGTGGATCACGTCGACGAGCAGCGCCTCGCTCACGCCGACGCCGCGCAGCGTGGCCGTCGCGAGGTCGACCTCGACGCAGCCGTCCTCGCCGACGCCGATCCCGAGGCGCGTCTTCGTCGCCTCCAGCGCCGCGACGAGCCGGCCGACGCGGTCGCGCTCGAAGAAGTGCGAGTCGGTGAGCGCCCACGGGAGGAACTTCATCCCCGGACCGACGCGCGGGCCGAGCTCGACGGGCTCGCCCGGCTTCTCGACCGTCGGCGCGATGCCGAGCGCCGCGGCGCTCCCCCCGCCGAGCAGCATGACTTCACCCATCATCGCGTCGCCCGCGCTGCAGCCCGCGATCACGCCGCCGCGCGCGAGGAGCCGCTGCATCGCGCGCCACTCGGGCGTGTCCGCGTCGTTCGGACGGTAGCGATCCGTGATGCGCTTCTGGTCGCCGCCGGTGAAGAGGATCGCGGTCGCGGCGTCGATCGCGGCGACGGTCTCGTCGGTGGACGTCTCGCGCAGGATCGCGCGCACGGGCACGCCGGGCGCCCACACGCGCAGCGCTTCGGTCTTGTCGACGACCTCGTCCTCCTGCGCGCCCGTCGCAGCGGTCGCGATCAGGAGGTTAGCCGGCCCGCGCGCGGACGCGAGCTCGAGGAAGCGCTCGTAGACGGGGCGCGCGTCGTCGTCGAGCCCGCCGCCGACGATGAGCAGCGTGCCCGCGGAGCCGCGCGAGGCGTGCGGCGTGCTCGCGCAGGCGGCGAGGAGGAGGGCGAGGAGCGGGAGGAACAACGCGCTGAGCTTCATGCGCGCCCAGGATAGCGAGCGCTTCAGTAGCCGCGCTGGCGCTCACGCGTGCGCGGGTCGAAGCCGAATTCGCGCGTGAAGAGCGGCGTGAGGTCTTCGCCGGCGGCTTCGGAGAGCACCGACAGCAGGAAGCGGTTCTTCGTCTCGAGCGACGCGTCGCGGGCGAGCGCGTGCGCGCGCTCGTCCGCGCGCGACTCGAGCAGGCGGAACACGCGCGGGAAGTAGCTCGCGCCGTACCGGATGCGGAGCTGCAGCAGCTCGTAACTGCGGTGATCGATGCGGTCGAACGACGTGAGGAACGCCGGGTCCTTGCGCCGCTTCCACAGCTCGATCTCGGCGTCCGCGTAGGCGGCGTCGGCGATCGACTCGCCGAACCAGTGGGGGAGCGCGCCCCAGTGGAACGCGAAGCAGTGCGTCATCTCGTGCGCGTAGTTGGCCTGGCTGTCGAAGAAGCTCCCAGCCTGCAGGAACATCTCCGGCGGCGAGCACTCCGTGCCCTCGATGGAGAACCCGCACGGGTAGTGGTTCCCGACGTGCACGATCACGCGGCCGGGCGCGCTCGACGTGTAGCGCGCGAGCCAGTCGTACTGCTTCTGCAGCGCGTCGAGCGCGAAGTCGAGCGCGAACGAGGCGTCCGCGTGGTTGTAGACGACGATGTTCGCGCTCCACGCCTTCTCGAAGACGGGCTCGGCGTGCCACTCGGTGCGCGCGGGCGGATCGGCCGGAGGTGCGGACGGAAGCGATCGCGGTGCGGCGCATCCGAGGGCGAGCAGCGCGCCGAGGCGAATCGGGAAAAAAGTCACCTGACTCCGTATCGGATCTTCACGTCGTCGAGCACGAGCTTGTCGTCCTTGCCCTCGCACGACACGAGGATGCGCACTCGGAACTTCGTCTCGTCCGGCGGCGCCTCGTCGACGAAGAACGGGCCGAGCACGCCGTTCACGAACATTTGGTGCTGGTGCTTCGCGCGCCGGAGCTCGAGGTCGAACGTGCGGCCGGGGTAGATCCACGTCTTCGGGTCGACCTTCACGAAGCGCTGCTCCTTCAAGATGCAGCTCTTCACGCCGTCGAGCACCGAGTGGTACTTGCCGAGGAACGCGAAGGTGTAGAGCTCCTTCTCGCCCTTCTCGTCGTAGAGCTTCACCTCGACGTTGGCCTTCTCCCCGGTGCGCGCGCGGAGCGTCAGCGTGAAGTCGGCGGGCACCGGCGCCGCGTACTCGAGCGCACCGTCGCCCGCGCCGCGCAGCTCGCCGTCCTCGACCTTCCACGTCTTGTTCGTCACCGACCACGGGGCGGTGAGCGGCTTCGAGAAGTCCTGCACGACGTCCTTCGTGTCGGGCGCGCCGGGCGAGGAGACGAGCGGCGCGAGCGCGAGCCAGAGGAGTGCATTCTTCATGGCGTGCACTTCACTCCCGCACGAGCGTCACGTCCTTCGGGAACGTGATCGTCGTCTGCCACACGAGGTCCGCCTTGCCGTTCTTCGGCACGCGCAGCACCCACGTCAAGAAGCCCTTGTCCTTCTCGTCCAGCTTCCAGCGCTCGTCCGTCGAGCGCGCCGGCTCGGACTTCGAGAGCTCGACTTCGACGCGGTCGTCGCGCGACTTCGGCAGCGATTCGCGCACGACGACGTCGATGCTGCCGTCGAGACGTGCTCCGACCGCGCCGTGGTTCTCGAACGCGACGCGCCAGGTGTCGATCTTCGACTTGCGGCTCGACAGGAAGCCCGGCTCCTTGACGAGGTCCTCGATCTGCTCGCGCTTCACCGTCACCGACGGATCCGCGCCGAGGTGCAGCGTGAGCTCCTGCCCCGGTTGGATCGTCTCGATCTGCGCCTCACCGAAGTAGTCGTTGCCGAAGAACACGGCCGCGGCGCCGGGGAGCAGCGTCCACGCGCTCGTGTTCTTCGCCTTCGCGCGCAGCCACACGGTCGGGTCGAGCGCGGGCACGCACATGCGCTCGGGCGTGATCGCGAGGTCCGCCGCGCCGACGAGCACGGTGGTCGGCTCGCCGCGCGAGGGGATCGTCTCCTTCTGCGCGAGCTGGAAGCGCACGGAGAGGCCCTGGCTCTCGACGGTGGCGAACGGGCGCGGCGCGGCCGTCGCGGCGGGCTCGTTCGACTTGTCCTTCACCTCGTAGCGCAGCGCGCGGCGGTCCTCGGACGAGCCACGCTCCAGCGTGGCGAAGCCGCCCCCGTACCGTTCCTGCTCGAGCGTGAGCCAGATCGGCTGCGCGTCGGGACCCTGCGCGCCTTTCTGCGGCTGCGCGGTCGAGAGTGCCACGCCGACGTCGTTCCAATCCTCGCCCGTCGTCTGCGTGATGCGCGCGCGGTAACCGAGCGCCACCTTCGAGAGGTCGCTCGCCGTGCGCAGGTCGTAGAGCGGTTGCCAGCCGGTGCCGCCGACGAAGTACTCGACGTCGAGCGCGCGCGGCGCGCGGCCTGCGACCTCGACCTCGACGTCGTGCACGGTCACGTTGCCGCCGCCCGAGAGGGCGCCGAGCTCCTGCTGCGCCGCCGCGAGCTCGCGCGCCTTGTCCTCGACTCTCCACGCGACCGCGCGCGCGGCCTTCGTCGCGCTCGCGAGCTCCGTCGTGGCGAAAGTCCAATGTGCGCCGTAGCTCGCGAGCGTGCCGGGCCCGTTCGGCGCCTGTGCCGAGTCGCGCGCGGGCGCGTCGAGCGCGAGCAGCTTCTGCAGGTGCGTCACGACGCCGCTCGCGAGGGCGAGCTCGTCGTCGAGCACCTGCTTCTCGCGCGTGAGCGTCTCCACCTTCTCCCGCAGGCCCTGCACACGCGCGTCGGGAGCCTTCTTCTCCTGACGGCGCTTCACCTGCACGTCGAGCACGTCGCCGCCGTCGCAGCGCACGCGCACGTTGTCGGCGTCGATGCCCGCGGGCAGTCCTTGGACGACGAACGTGCCCGCGCCGGAGATCGTCGCCGTGCGGTGCACGAGCGCCGTGTCGGGGTAGAGCGTGACGTCGGCGATCTTGCTCGGAACGGGGACGGCGTCGAGCGCGAGCGTCGTGAGGAGGATCGTGATCATGGTGCGTGCTCCGGTTCAGTTGCGGACGAGCTCGGCGTCCTTGGGGAAGGTGATCGTCGTCTGCACGACGACGTCGGTGGCGCCGCTCTTCGGCACGCGCACGACCCAGGTGTGGAGGCCCTTCTCCTCGCGGTCCTGCTTCCAGCGCTGCGCCTCGGACCACCTCGGCTCGGCCTTCGAGAAGGCGATCTCGATGCGCTCGTCCTTCGTCTTCGGCAGCACTTCGCGCACGATCACCTCGACCGATCCGTCGGGGGCGGTCGTCGTCGCGCCGTGGTTCTCGAAGCGATTCCGCCACGTGTCCTGCTTCGTCGAGCGGTTCGACAGGAACGCCGGGCCCTTCGAGAGGTCCTGCACCTGCGTGCGCGTCACCGCGATCGCAGGATCGGCGCCGAGGTGCAGCGTGAACTCCTGCCCGGTCTGCACCGTGTCGAGGAATGCCTTGCCGACGTAGTCCGTGCCGAGGAACACGGACGCGTGCCCTGGGAGCAGGATCCAGTCGCTCGTGTTCTTCGTCTTCGCGCGCAGCCACACCGTGGCGTCGAGCGCGGGCGTGCACCAGCGCTCGGGCTGCACCGCGAACGCATGCTCGCCGACGAGCACGGTCGTGGGGTCGGTGCGCGAGGGGATGGTCTCCGGCTTCGCGAGCTGGAAGCGCGCGGAGAGGCCCTGGCTCTCGACGGCGGCGAAGGGGCGCGCGCTCGCGTCGTCCTCGGCGTCGAAGCCGACCTCGCCGAGCGTGTCGGCGTCGGCCTTGCGCTTCTCCGCGTATCGCGCGCGGCCCGAGCGGGCAGGCGCCGCATCTCTCACGGCGCCCTCGGCCGGCGCCGCGGAGGCCGGCGGCGGCGGCTTCCACGCGTCGACCCACGCGACGACCGGATCGGGTCCCTGCGCGCCCTTCTGCGGCTGTGCGGTGGAGAGCGCGAGCTCGACGTCGTTCCATTCCTCGCCCGTGTTCTGCCAGACGCGCGCGCGGTAGGTCAGCGCGACGCTGGCGAGGTCCTTCGACGCGCGCACGTCGTACGTCGGCGTCCAGCCCGTGTTCGACACGAAGTACTCGACGTCGAGCGTGCCCGCGGCGCTCGCGACGAGCTCGACGGCGACGTCGTAGAGTTGCACGTCGGGCGTCGCCTGCACGGTGCCGATCTCCTTCTGCAGGGCATCGATCGCCGCGCGCTGGTCCGCGATGCGCCAGCCGAGCTCGCGCAGGTTGCGCGTGAGCTCCGCGCGGCGTTGGCTCAGGAAATCGAGCGACGCCTTCCACCCCGACGCGTCGCCGCGGCCCTCGCGCACGTCGCGCGTGTGGTTCTCCGCGTCGAGCCGCGCGATGCGCTCGAGGCCGTCTGAGAGCAGCTTCGACGCGCCATCGTCGTCCTGCATCCCCGCGAGCTCGCGCTGCATGCGCACGAGCCGGTCGCGCAGACCCTGCAGACGCTCGCTCGGCACCCGCGACTCGCGCCGCGCACGCACCTCGACGCGCCCGACGTCGCCCGCGGAGCTCTTCACGCGCACGTTCGACGCGTCGATCGCGGCGGGGAGGCCTTGGATCACGTACGCCCCGCCGCCGTCGACGCGCGCGGAGCGGTGGACGAGCGCGGTCGCACCGTAGACGGTCACGTCTTCGATGCGCGTGGGAAGCGGACGCGCGGTGTCGGCGCCGGCGAGGAGCAGGTAGGGAAGCAGCATGGGAGCGTCTCGGTGGAGGGGTTGCGTGCCGGTGAGCGTCGCACCGTTCGCAGCGCGGATCAAACGAACGGTGAGCAGCCGGGGCGTGCGCCGCCCGAACGCCTCGAACCTGCGGGCTCTTGGGGTTCGTGCGACGGAAGAAGCGAGGACGGGCCGAGCGCCCGGCTAGGCTGTGCGCGACCCGCTCCCTCACGGACACCGCCGCATGCTCCTCCAACACCGTCGCTTCCTCGCCGCCTTGTTCGTCGGACTCGCCGCGTGCACCTCCGCGCCGTCGGCGCCCACCGGTTCGTCGGCTCCGCCCGCGCCGACCGCTCCATCGGCGTCCGCCGCGCCGTCGGCGCCGGTCGCTCCGTCCGCTCCAACTGCTCATTCCGCGCCGATCGTCCCCGAGCACGACGTGCGCTTCGTCGTGCTCCACGTGAACGACGTGCACGGGCAGGTCCTGACGCGCAAGGCGACCTGGATCGACAAGCAGAACCCGCCGCAGGTCGGCGGGCTCGCGCGCGCCGCCGCGTACGTGAACCAGGTGCGCGACGAAGCGCGGCGCGAGGGCTTCGAGCTGCTCGTGCTCGACGCGGGCGACTGGTACCAGGGCACGCCCGAGGGCATCGTCGCGAACGGGCTCGAGTTCGTGACCGCCTTCTCGAAGCTCGGCTTCGACGCGCTGTGCGTCGGCAACCACGAGTTCGACCGCGGCGTGCCGAACGTGTTGCGGTTGCTCCGGCAAGCGGGCGTGCCGGCGGTGTGCGCGAACCTGCGTCCGAAGGGTGCCTCGGAGCGCGTCGACTGGGTGCCGCCGTGGCGCATCGTCGAGCGCGCGGGGATCAAGATCGCGCTCGTCGGCCTCCTGACGCAGGTGACGCCCGAGATCACGCACAAAGACGCGCTCCAGCTCGACTTCGCCGAGCCGCGCGCGGAGCTCGCGCTCGTCGCGAAGGAGCTCGCGGGCAAGGCCGAGTGGATCCTGCCCGTGACGCACCTCGGCGTGGAAACCGACAAGGAGCTCGCGCGTGCGTTCCCCGCGCTCCCGCTCATCGTCGGCGGGCACTCGCACACCTTGTTGAAGGAGGGCGTGCGCGAAGGGAGCACGCTCATCGTGCAGACGGGGACGAAGCTCTCCGTCGTCGGGCGCGTCGAGCTCGTCGTACACGTGCCCGCGAGCGACGCCGCCGACCGGCGCGTGCGCGTGCTGGAGTCGAAGGCGCGGCTCGTGGACTTGCTCGAGGAGCCCAAGGATCCGTATCGCAACCGCGAGGTCGAGGAGCGCTGCGCCGCGCTCGTCGAGCACACGCAGAAGACGATGGACGAAACGGTCGGCGCGCTCACGCAGCCCGCCACGCGCACGAAGGAGCCGCTCACGTCGGGCTCGGCCGGGAACCTGCTCGCGGACGTGCTGCGCGAGCGTGCGGAGGCCGACGTCGGCCTGATGAACCGCGGCGGGATCCGCGCGGACATCGACGCGGGACCGGTCACGCGCCGCGAGGTGTTCGAGATCATGCCGTTCGACAACTCGCTCGTGACCGTGACGATGACGGGGGCGCAATTGAGCGAGCTCGTGCGCCGCTCGGTCGAAGGGACGGCGCACTCGGGCCTCGAGTTCAGCGGCCTCGTCGTTCAGGTGCGGGTCGACGCGGAGAAGAAGCGCACGCTCGCAGGGCTCCTCGTCGTCGGCGCGCCGGTGGACGCGGCGAAGAGCTACCGCGTCGCGATGAACTCGTTCATGGCG
>JACRIO010000057.1 GCA_016220035.1 Planctomycetota bacterium
CCCTTCACGAGGCGCATCGTGAAGTAGACGCGGCCGCTGCTGTCGAGCCCGAGTTCGTGCACCGGCACGATGCCTGGGTGGTCGAGCTAGCCCGTCACCTGCGCTTCCTCCAGGAAACGACCGAGGGTCTTCGCGTCCACCGGCGGCGTGTTGCCCGAGGTGGAGCTCTCGTCCTTGCCCAGCACCACTTTCATCGCCAGCGTGCGGCGCAGGTCTTCGTCCCAGATCTTCAGGACGGCGCCCATCCCGCCGCGGCCGACCTCGCCGAGCAGTTGGTAGCGCGAGCTCGACGGCGCGTGCGCGCGCAGACGTTTCAGGAGCTCGCTCGACGCGTTCGTGTCGGGCGCGGGGCGCTCGCCGCCGAGCGACACGCCTGGATCGACGTCGCCGAAGCGCGAGCGCAGTTCGTCCGCGAGCGGCGAGCGCTGCGCCGACAGTCCCGCGCGCTTCAGCAGCGATTGGAGTCGTTTCCAGCCGCGCTCCAGCTCCCGCAGCTCCGCCGCGTGCGCTGGATGGGTCCGGCACAGCTCGTCGAGCGCGGCGTTCTCGTCCGCTCCGCTGCGTGCGAGCCACTGCGTGAACAGTTCTTCGGCCTTCGACGGCCGATCCGGTTGGGAAGGCGACTCGGGGGGCATGACGCGTGGAGGTTATCGCTTTCGAGCAGGAGCGTGGAGGATGCGACCACACGGAGGAAGGCGGGAATCTCCTCGCGATGGGCCGGGCCCCGTCCGGTCAGGCGAGGTTTCACCGCCGACCTTTGGGCGCGGGGATGGGCTTGCCGATCTCCTTCGCGATGTCGATCCAGAGTTGGATCGCCTGCTGGCAGTTCTCGAGCGCCTCCTGCGGCGTCGAACCATGCGTCCTGCAGCCTTCGAGTTCAGGCACCTCGGTGACGAAGGAACCGTCCTCGTCGCTCCGCCGGTCCATGACCGCCTGCTCCTGGTAGCCTTCGTGGAACGCGGCGGTTTCATCCGCATCATCAGCGCCCGCAGAGTCACGTGGCGCGAACGCATCGACGATGAAGAAGGCACGCAGGAGTGAGCGTTCGGAGAACGACGAGCTCGCGCGCTCGTACCGGTTCGACTACTCGAAGGCGAAGCCCAACCGCTTCGCGGGTGCGATGCCCGACGACGCGGTGGTCGTCGTGCTCGACCCCGACGTGGCGCGCGTGTACCGGAGTTCCCGGCAGGTGAACGCGGCGCTCCGTGCGACGCTTCTGCCGCGACGGGGCGCCAAGACCACGCGCAAGGCGAAGCGCAAACGCGGAGCGTGACGTCGAGGGCGAGGACCTGGGGCTTCTCGATTTCGACCGCAACGTCTCGGGCGTCCGCGGGTTTTGCTGGTCATGTGCGGCGATGACCTTGGACGCAGCTGCCTCCTCGTGGCGTTCGCTTCCGTCTTGTTGACCGGGTCGGTCCATCCACAGTCCCTGCCCGGCGGCGACGACTTCGGACGCGGCCTGCTCGGCGGCGTCGACGTCGACCGTGACGGAGTCCCCGACGTCCTCGCGCTCGAGAATCGATGGGGTGAACCTGAGTGCGTCTGGGTCTTCTCGGGACGGACGGGGGACATGCTCCGGAAGGACGTCGGCGAACCCCCGAGGGACTCGGTTTCCCCGTCGTCCGCGCGCGAACTCACCTGGGTCGGGGACATCGATGGCGACGGTGTGACGGACTACGCCTACGGTCTCGGCGAATGGACGTCGGGCGGGATCGTCGCCTTCCGGTACGGCAAGACGGGCGCACGGCTCTGGAGCTGGCCTGAGCGTTGGCAGGACGGCTCGGGGTGGATGAGCGTGGCGCCACTCGGTGACGTCGATGGCGACGGAGCCGTGGACTTCGTGTTCGGGCTCCCCGACCACGGGACGGACGGGCAGCACCTCGGTCGCTGCGTCGGCATCTCGATGCGATCGCGCGCGGCGCTGTTCACGATCGAAGGCCGCGTCGCGGAGGCTCGATTCGGGCGTGTACGCGCACTCGACGACCTCGATGCGGATGGGAAGCGCGAGTTCGTCGTTTGGGGCGATCGTTCCGGCGGCGAACAGATGGCGGCGGGGGTCTTTCGTGGCACGGACGGAACCCGGCTCGGTTGGATCGAATCGAGTGGATTGCGGCCGAACGGTGTGCAGACCGGATTCGACTGGGATGCGGACGGCGTGAGCGATCTGTTCGTCGGATGCAAGGGCTGTCGACGCAGCTCGGGACACGGCGAGGAACTCCACGTGTTCTCGGGTCGCAGTCGTTCCGAACTCGCGATCTTCGATGAACGTCTTCCTGGGCAGGACCTGATTTCCCTGACCCACTTCGGTGCGACCTCGACCTGCCTGCGAGCGCCGGGCTCCGAGCCGGCCGTCGCCCTCGTCGTCGGGGCCCATGAGGAGCCAGTGTTCGGGGCGACCTACCTCTTCACGCCGAAGTCGGACCGCGGGAGCTTCGAGGGCGTTGCTCAAGCACTGAGATGTCTGGACGTCCCCGAGGAGATCCTCGCGCTCGAGTCGTGGCTCCATATTGGCGGCGCGCTCGCGAGCGCAGGCGACCTGGACGACGACCACGTCGACGACTTGCTCGTCGCGTGCACTCGCTACTGCGGGCCGCAGCGGGGGATCGTGTGGGCGGTTTCTGGCAGGACGGGGTGCACGCTCTTTCGATGGCATCGCCGACACGGAGTCGATCATCCAATCCTCGAGCCCGGCGCCGGCTCGACGCGACCCAAGTAGGGGGCGGCGGAAGTACGTCGGCGCGCGGGGCGCTGTCCGTGGGCTCCAGGGCCGGGCCGCGGCCGATCCCCGGCAAAGGTGTCCTTCTGCCAGGTCCGGATTCTGCCGAAGGTGTCCTTGACAGAAGGACACCTTCCCCGGACCCTCCCCGCATGGCCCTTCATCCCGTGCTGCTCGAGAAGCTGAGCACCGCCCTCGCTCCCGCGCCGGTGGTCGAGTTCACGCCGCGCGAAGCTCGCCTCCCCGCCGTGCCGCGCAAGGCGCACGCGGTCGTCGGGATGCGGCGCGCGGGGAAGAGCACCTTCCTCCAGCAGCTCCTTCAGGAGCGTCGAGCCGAGCTCCCGCCCGAGCGCGCGCTCTACCTCGGCTTCGACGACGATCGCTTGGCGGACCTCTCGGCGGATCAGCTCGCGCTGCTCCTCGAGGAGTACTTCCGGCGCCATCCCGAACTCCGCGGCCGCGCGACGGTGCACTGGTTCCTGGACGAGATCCAGCTCGTCGACGGCTGGGAGCGCTTCGTTCGGCGTGTACTCGACACGGAGCGCATGGAGATCGTCGTCTCGGGCTCCTCCGCGAAGATGCTCTCGCGCGAGATCCACACGTCGCTGCGCGGCCGAGCGATGGAGACGGTGATCCGACCGTTCTCCTTCCGCGAGTTCCTCCGCCATCGCGGCGAGGAGCCCGGCACCGAGCCGCGACGCTGGAAGTCAGCGGAGCGCTCGCGCGTCGAGAAGTGCTTCCGCGAGTTCCTCGTCGAGGGCGGGTTCCCCGAAACGCAGGGGCTCGCGGCGCCGCTCCGCATCGATCTCCTGCAGGGGTACGTCGACACCGTGCTGTTCCGCGACGTCGTCGAGCGTCACGGGGTGACCCAGGTCGCTTCGCTGCGGTGGCTGGTGCGCCACTGCCTGCGCAATCCCGCGCGGAGCTTCAGCGTGCACCGCATCCACCAGGACCTGAAAGCGCAGGGGCACGGCGTCGCCAAGGACGCGGTGCACGCCTTCCTCGGGCACCTGCTCGACGCGTTCCTGTTCGGCTCCGTTCCGCTCGCGACCGAGTCCGAGCGCCAGCGCAACTCGAACCCACGCAAGCTCTATCCCGTCGACGTGGGGTTGATTCGGGCCTTCGACACGAGCGGGCGCGCGAACGTCGGTCACGCGCTCGAAACGGTCGTGTGGAACGAACTCGATCGTCGTCGGGCAGACGTGGGGTACGTGAGGACGGAAGCGGGGCTCGAGGTCGATTTCCTCTCGCGGCCGCGCGAGGGGCCGGAGGAACTCGTGCAAGTCTGCGTGGACACTTCGAGCGCGGAGACGCTCGCGCGCGAGCTCCGCGCCCTCGAACAGGCCGGTGTGGACCATCCGCGCGCCGAGCGGCGGCTCCTCGTGATGGACCACGATCAGGTCGCCCGTGTGCGCGCTCGAGACGTGAAGGTGCAAGCGACCTACGAGTGGCTGCTCGAGGACGCGAACGGAGCGTGATGGGCACCGCGGGCGCGCCCGATGCGGGGTGCGTGCGCGACCCTCTGAAGCCTATCGAGCTCCACGTAGGCAGAGGCTCGGCCGGAGGTCGGCGGATCCGTTCCACGCCCCCGCCACCTTCCCTTCATCCGTGTGCACCGCTAACGTTCTGCGCATGACGCGCACCGCCAAGCGCCGCTTTTCTCGCGAACTGTCCAGCATCGTCGACGGCATCGCCCTCGGGCCCAACGGGCCGGTTTTCGTGCACATGTACGACCCGCCCGCCGGGGACGTGTGGATGGACGACGTCATCCCGGGGAAGCTCGCGGCGCTCGATCGCAACACGGGCGAGGTCGTGTGGACGTCGCCGTGCGAGGTGGGTTACGGCCGCGGCTTCGGCGCCGGACTCGGCGCGGAGCAGGACGTCGTCGTGCTCGGACCGGGGTCGCGCGGGCACTTGATCGCGCGCATGGCGCTCGCGGACGGGAAGCTGCTCGGCGCGGGCGAGATCGAGGCCTTCGACGAAGCGCACGTCTTCAAGGACGTCGCCATCACGGTCACGCCGCGCCAGGTCATCGCCTATGACGCGCGCACGGCGAAGGAGAATTGGCAGTACTCGCGCTCCGGCGAGCGCTACCACCACCTCGCGCGCGCGGGCAACCGCATCTATGTCGCGTACACGCACGAGACGAACAAGAAGCAGGGCGTGCTCTGGCTCGACGTGCAGAACGGCGAGTACCAGGGCGACGTGCTCACGCCCAAGCTCCCGGTGATCCACGGCCTCGTGGTGAACGCCGACGGGTTGGTCGTGCTCACGCGCGACCTCGCTTCGGTGTTGCCGCGCGAGGTCATGCCGCAGTTCATGATCGCGCTCTCGAAGAAGAGCGAGGGGCGCGGCGACTCGCTCTCGCTCCTCGCGCTCACGCTGACGTCGACGCCGGGCGAGGCGCCGCTGTGGTTCGACATCCTGTCGACCGCGGGGCGCGACGAGCTCCCGGACGTCTCCATCGCCTCCGACAGCGGCAAGCTCTACGTCGCGAACGGCGCCTTGATCGAGGTCCGCGACACGCTGACCGGGCGCAAGCTCGACGAGTGGGCCGTCCCGGGGCTCGACGAGTCGGTCGCGTGGCAGGTGTGCTCGGGCGCGTGCCTCGTCGCCGAGGAATCGCGCGCGTCGGTCTTCGAGCTCCCGGCCTGAGCCCCGTACTGGGCGCCGAGGGCGCGTCGACGGGCTCGAACGCCGGCCGTCCCGCCTTCGGAGATCGGCTTCCGAGCGCCCCGATTTCGCGCCGGAAGGCCGCATCGCTACAATCCGCGCCCATTTTCGGCCGAAACAGTAGGCCCTTCCTCCCGACCTCACCCCGCGCCCGCGGCCCTCGAACGCCGCGCCGCGCTACGCGCCCCCCCGGAGCCGTGCCGTGACCGCCACGCCGATCCTCGAAGCCATCGCCCGCGAGTTTTCCGTCCCCCCCGAATCGGTCCAGAACGCGTTGATGCTGATCGACGCCGGCCTGTCGGCGTCCTTCATCGGCCGCTTCCGCCGCAACGAGGTCGGTGGGATCCCCGAGAGCGCCTTGCGCCGCATCCAGCGCTACCGCGTCGAGCTCGAGGAGCTCGATCGCCGCCGCGGCACGATCCTGCGCCTGCTCGAGAAGGAGCCCAACGTCGCGTCGGGCGCGGCCGAGGCGATCCAGCGCTGCATGGATCGGTTCGAGCTCGAGGATCTCTTCGTTCCGCACCGCCGCCCCGAACCGGAGGTGCAGCTCGCGCTCGATCGCGGCCTCGGCCACCTCGCCGACCTGCTCGTCGCCCCGATCCCGAAGTCGGAGCGCGCGGCGCTCGGCATGCAGGAGGAGCGCGAGGAGAAGGAGGAGGACGAGCATGCCGCCGCCGAAGGCGCGACGGCTCCCGGCGAAGCGAGCAGCGAGAGCACCGGTGAGACGAGCGCCGTGAGCGCGGGCGAGACCGCGCCCGCGACGGAGACCGCCACTCCCACCGAATCCGCGCCCGTCGCCGTCATGGAGATCGCCTCGAGCGAGAGCGCGCCCTCGCACGACGAATCCGACGAGAGCGGCGAAACCGCCGCGGCGCCGACGCTCGAAGCGCCGGCCGCGCCCGTGCCGCACATCGCGATCGACCCGAGAACCGTGATGAACGCGCACCTCGCGCGCCTTTGCCAGCCGTTCGTCAGCCCCGACAAGGGCGTGCACACCGAGGCCGAAGCGCTCTCCGGCGCCTTGCGCATCCTCTCGGACCGCCTCGGTCGCAACGCGCGCCTGCGCGGCGTCGTTCGGCGCATCCTCGCGAAGCACGGCGTGCTCGGCGTGCGCCCGATCGGCGACGAGGGCCGTGTCGGCCGCCACCGTTCGCTGCTCAAGGTGAAGCAGCCGCTGCGCCAGCTCCAGGGCCATCGCCTGCTCGCCATCCGTCAGGCGCAGAAGGAGCGCGTGGTCAACACGCTGATCACGCTCGATCCGAACAAGGCGCTGCCGAAGGTGCGCGCGGCGCTCGGTCGCTACACGCACCCCGCGCACGACGAAGTGCTGCGCGAGGTCGCGGTCCAGGCGCTCCAGCACCGGCTGCTCCCGATGGTCGAGCAGGACGTGCGCCTCGAGTTGAAGGAGCGCGCCGACGGCGAAGCGCTCCGCTTCCTGTCGCAGCACCTGCGCCAGCTCCTCTTCACGCCGCCGCTGCCGCGCGCGCGCGTCGCCGGTGTCGACGTCAACGCCAAGGGCGACTGGACGATCGCGCCGCTCGACGAGCGCGGCGAGCCGAGCTCCCCCGAGATCAAGATCGAGGTGGGTGAGAAGGACGCCGCGACGCTCGGCGCCGAGTTGCGCGCCATCCTCGAGCCGAGCGACGCACGCTGCCTCGCGGTCGGCCACGGCAAGGGCCCCCGCTCGGCGGTGAACAAGCTCCGCGCGGCGATCGCGGCGACGAACGCGCCCGTGACCGTCTTCGTGGTCAACGAGTCGGGCCTGTCGAGCTACGCGAACTCGGAGCTCGCGCGCCGCGAGCTCGCCGACAAGAGCGTGCCCGCGCGCATGGCGATCAGCCTCGGTCGTCGGCTCCAGGATCCGATGGCGGAGATCCTCAAGGTCGATCCGCGTCACTTGGGTCTCGGTTCCGAGCAGGGCCTCGTCAGCAAGGCCAACGCGCGCCGGATGTTCCAGGAGACGATCGAATCGTGCGTCGGGCACGTCGGCTGCGACGTGAACCACGCGCCGCTCTCGGTGCTCCTGCACATGCCCGGCCTCGACCGAGCCGCGGCGGAGAAGATCGTCGCGCGCCGCGCCGAGAAGCCCTTCACGAGCCGCGAGGAGCTGCGTCTCGACGGCGTGCTCACGGAAGCGCAGTGGACGAGCACGATCGCGTTCCTGCGCGTGCACGGGTCGACCGAGCCGCTCGACAAGACGTCGCTGCACCCGGAGCTCTATCCGCTCGTGCGCAACCTGTTCGACAGCGCGGGCTCCAGCGTCGAGCAGGGCCTCGGGCGCATGGGCTCGACGCGCGGGCTCAAGCGGCCCGATGGCGTCGACGAGAACACGTGGCGCGACGTCCTGCGCGAGATGAACTTCCCCGGCCGCGATCCGCGCCCGCGGCAGCACGTGCCCGAGCTCCTCGACCCCGCGACCGATCCGGTGCGCCTCGTCAAGGACCGGGTCATCGAGGGCGTCATCACGAACGTGGCGAGCTTCGGCGCGTTCGTCGACATCGGCCTCGCGGCCGACGCGATGGTGCACATCAGCGAGGTCTCGGACCGCTACGTGCGCGACGCGCGCGAGGTGCTGTCCATCGGCCAGGTCGTGCGCGCGCGCATCCTCGACGCGAGCGCTCCGCGCCTCTCCCTCTCGCTCAAGAACATCCCGCGCGAGGAGCGCGGCCCGCGGCGCATCGAGGGCGAGCGGCCCCCGCGCGGCGAACGTGTGGACTCCGGCGATCGCGGCCCGCGGCGCGGCGGACGCGGGCGGCGCGACTTCGAGGAGGCTCCGCGTCCCAACCCCCACGTCCGCGCGGCGCAGTCGCGGCGCGACGGGATGTTGGGCGGCAAGTCGGGGCGCGGCGACAAGAAGCGCGGCTTCGGCGGAGGCGGCGGAGGCGGCGGTGGGGGCGGCTTCGGTGGCGGCGGTGGCGGTGGCGGGGGCTTCGGAGGCGGCGGCGGCGGCGGTCCGCGGCGCGGACGGCCCGGCGAGCGCGGTGACGGACGCGGTGAACCCGAGGAACGCGTGCGCCTGGATTCGCTGGACATGGGCAAGAAGCCCGCGTTCAGTCCCTTCGCGAGCTTCTTCAAGAAGGACAAGGGCGAGGGCGAGGGCGAGGGCGAGCTCCCCGCGAGCTGAAGCGACCCCACCCAAGCACGGTCCCGGGCGCGGCTCCCCCGCGGGAGCCCGTCCAGGCGGATCAGAGCGCGCCGACGCGCTGCATGTGTTCGAGCGCCTGCTGCACGCGTTCGTCCGCGAACAAGGAGCGCAAGTGCGCGATCGTGTTCGCCATCGCCGCATCGGCGACGACGGGGGCGGGCAGCGGGCCGCGCGGCAACGGGAAGGGCGCCGCCGAGAGCGGGATCGACGCGGAGATCGGTGCACGCGGGACGGGCTCGTCCTCGATCAGGTCGAGGACGCCGAGCGAATCCGGACGGTGCGTGAAGCTCGCAGCGGGAGCCGCGTTCGAGGCCGCGGCCATGCGGCCGTGCAGCTCGTCGATGCGCACGCTGGTCGTCAGGAGCGAATCGTGGAAGCGCTGGAGCGCCTGCGTGAACACGTCGTTCTGCATCGAGAGGCGCTCGTCGAGGCGCGCACCCATCTGGTCCATGCTCGTGGCGAGCTGGAAGATCGACTCCTGCATCCCGCGCTGGTGCTCGGCGGTGGACTCCTCGCCGTGCGACTGCTGAAGCGTCGCGATCGCGTCCTTCAGGTAGACGGAGTCGACGCGGAGCTCCTGCAGCGCGCCGCGCACCTGCGCGAGCTCGCTACCCAGTTGCGCCAGTTCGGCGGCGGGGGCGGGGTTCCGTTCGATCGCCTCACCACAGGCGCGGACCTCCGCCGCGATCCGTCGCACGGCGAGGCCGACGGCCAAGAGGC
>JACRIO010000066.1 GCA_016220035.1 Planctomycetota bacterium
GCCGTCGAGCAGCGGCGCGGCGCGTTCGAGGTGCAGCGTCTGCTCGTGCCCGAGCTCGTCGAGCTCGCGCCGCACGAGGTGGCGCTCGTCGCGGCGCGCGCGGACGAGCTCGCGGGGATCGGGATCGAGCTCGCGGCCTTCGGCAACACGACGATCGCCGTGCACGGACTGCCCGCGCGCCTCCCGCGGCCCAAACCGGCCGCGATCGTGCGCGAGATCGTCGCCGTGCTCGAGGAGGGGCGCACGCCCTCGCGCGAACGGCTCCTGGAGGAGGTCCTGCACCGCGCCGCGTGCCGCTCGTCGGTGATGGCGGGGGACGCGCTCTCCGAGGCGGAGATCACGGCGCTCTTCGAGCGCGGCGCGGCGCTCCTGTCGGACCAGACCTGCGTGCACGGGCGGCCGACGCGCGTGCGTTTCACGCTGGCCGACCTCGAGCGCGCGTTCCTGCGGCGCGCGTGAACGCCGCCGTTCCGCGCGCGATCACTGCTTCGGCGGCCGGAACGACTCCGCGGTGAGCGGCGGGTTCATGCGCGCGCTCACGATCCAAACGTCGGAGGTCGGGTCGCGCTGGAACGCGAGCTTCAGCGGATCCGTCGCCCCGGCCGCGCTCGTGCGCGGGTCGATCTCGAAGGTCCGCACCTGTTTGGGCACCTTCGTCCCGTCGGCCTCGAACCACTCGGTGAGCACGAGGAACTGCGTCGTCGGTGCCAACGGAGCCGTGGTCGCGCCTTCCGTGACGAGCGCCTGCTCGGGGAGCGAAGTCTTGGGGTCGAGCCCGAGCTCGACCTCGTAGAGCGTCGGCCGCGCGCCGGCCTTCGGCGCTCGCGTCAGCCGGAAGTCCGGGCTCTCGACGCCGATCCACACGAGCTCCTTCGCGCGCTTCGTGAACTCGCGGCCCACGACCGGTGGCGGCGCCGCGCGCAGCGCGAGGCGCGCGATGCGCAGGCTCTTGGGATCCGTGAGCGCGATGAAGTTGCGCGCGATCGCCACCATGTCGTCGAGCTGACGCACGTCGGCGTCGTCGTCGGGCTTGCGCTCGACGGGCAGCACCTCGTTGCGCGCGGGATCGACGAGCCAGTCGCCCACGGGGCCGCGCAGGAGCTCGCGCTTCGACTCCTTGAAGCGCACGCGCACGAAGCCGGGTGCCGCGTACTCGTAGAGGCCCGCGATCTGGTTCGGGCCCTTGACGTCCTTCTTCATGGAGCCGACGACGTCGATCTCGAGCGCGAACGCGTTCACCGCCTTGCGCGCGCCGCCCTGGCCGAGCGTCGCGGCGAAGAGGCGCTCCCACGCCGCGCGCGCTTCGGGCGCGGTGTCCTCGGGGATCCGGCCGGCGGCGAGCGGCTTTCCGTCGCTCGCGAGGAGCTCCGCCAAGGGCGGCGCGGGTTGCACGGCCTCCGTCCCGCCGAGCTTGGGCGGCGTCGGTTTGTCGGCCGGTTTGGGCGCGGGCTCCTGCGCGAGCGCGACGGTCGAAGCGACGAGAAGGAAGGAGAGGGCGCGGATCGGCATCGAGGCCTCCATGGTCACGGTACGGAGCGCCCGCGCGCGCCGCTAGACTCGTCCGTTCGTGGAGAGCGTCTCGAACCGACTCGATACCCTGCTCGCGGAGGGCGTGCACGCCCTGATCGGGCCGACGGCGAGCGGGAAAAGCGCCCTCGCTCTGCGCGTCGCCGAGGCGGCGGGCGCGGAGCTCGTGGCACTCGACTCCATGCAGGTCTACCGCGGCATGGACGTCGGCACGGCCAAGTCGACGCCGTCGGAGCGCGCGCGCGTGCGCCACCACCTGCTCGATCTCTGCGCGCCGAGCGCGGACTACGACGTCGCGCGGTTCCAGACGGACCTCGCCGACGTCCTCGACGACCTCGCGCGGCGGCGCGTGCGCGCGCTGTTCGTCGGCGGCACGGGCTTCTACCTGAAGGTGCTGCTCGAGCGCCTGTTCGAGGGCCCGCCCGTCGACCGCGCGTTGCGCGCGCGGCTCGAGGCGCGCTGCGCCGCGGAGGGCAACGCCGCGCTGCACGCCGAGCTCGCGCGCGTCGACGCGCCGAGCGCCGCGCGCATCCACGCGAACGACACGAAGCGGCTCGTGCGCGCGCTCGAGGTCCACGCGCAGACCGGGAAGGCGCTCTCGGAGTGGCAGCGCGAATGGAGCTCGTTCACGGGCGGCGCCGCAGCCCGCGGTCGGCCGCGCCGGTTGGTCGGGCTCGCGCTCGACGTCCCCGAGCTCGACCGCCGCATCGCCGCGCGCGTCGATCGCATGCTCGACCTCGGTTGGGAGGACGAAGTGCGCGCGATCGAGGTTTCCGGCGGCTTCTCGAAGACGGCCATCCAGGCGCTGGGCTACGCCGAGGTGCGCGCCCTCGTCCGCGGCGAGACGTCGCGCGAGCTCGCGCGCGCGCGGATCGCGCTCGCGACGCGGCAGTTCGCGCGCCGCCAGCGCACTTGGTACCGCAAGTTCCCCGAGACGACGTGGCTCGCGGCCGCCGAGCCCGCCGAAAACTCGAGCGCGGAGGCCGCTCGAGTTCGAGCCGCGCTCCGCGCCCTGGGTTGGGATTGACCGCGTGGTGGGCTCAGTCGCCGCGCCAGTGCGAGTCCTTCTGCTCGGGGAAGCCGAGGCCGTCGTGCAGGAAGCTGACCGTCAGCACGCCGAGCGGGCGCGTGAACTGGCCCACGCCGTCGACGAATTCCTCGGGGCCGCCTTCCTCGAAGCTCGCGATGATCGAGTCGAGCGGCAGCGGGAGGATCGCCGGCGCGCCCGCCGCGTAGGAGATCGCGCCCAGCGCCCAGCCTTCGAGGTGGATGTAGCGGAGCGGGTTCGGAAGCAGGCTGTGCTTCGGACGCGGCGCGTAGAACTCGGCGTTGGGTTCCTGGAACGGGTTGTCCGGGTTGTGGTTGAAGAGGTGGCGCGAGATCGTCAGGTTGATGTCCTGCTTCTTCTTCCACTGGAAGTCGATGTACTTGCCGTCCGTGTCGGCGTCGTAGCTCAGGAACGCGCGGCTCATGCGCGGTCCGATGGAGCGCTCGCTCCAGTGCTGGTTTACGAACGGACCTTGGGAGGCGCAGCCGGCGGCCAGGACCAAGCCGACGAGGGGGGCGAGGAGCTTCATGGGATGGGGACGGGGAACCTGACGTGGGAGGACCGGCGCGCGCCGGGGTGCTCCGGTTTGGGGGGGCCGGGAGTTTCTCCGCCCGAGGGCGCGAAGTCCAGCCCCGGCCGGAGGGCGGTGGCGCACGGGGGCCGTCCCGCGGCGACGGCGGCGCGCACGGGCGCTCTATCCCGGCGGGGAGCGAGGTAACGATGGAAGCGGAGCCGCGCCCGGGGAGCCCGCGCCGCATCGGCCTCTTCGGTGGGTCGTTCGACCCGGTCCACGCGGGCCACCTCCACGTCGCGCGGGCGGCGGGCGAGCGCTTTGGGCTCGACCGGATCGTGTTCGTGCCGGCGGCGCAGTCGCCGTTCAAGCCCGACCAACGGCCCGCGGCGGGGGAGCACCGGCTCGCGATGCTGCGGCTCGCGCTCGCGGGGGAGCCTGAGTGGAGCGCCTCCGCGATCGAGCTCGACCGCGGCGGGCCTTCGTGGACGATCGACACGGTGCGCGCGCTGCCGAAGGCGATCGGCGAGCGGGAAGACTGCGCGCTCTACCTCGTCCTGGGAAGCGACAACCTGCCCGCGCTCCCGCAGTGGAAGGAGTCGCGGGCGTTGCTCGAACGCGTGCAGCCGATCGTGATCTTCAGGGACGGCGATGCTTCGGCGCAGCTCGAGCCGCTGCGCGCGATGCTCGGGGACGCGCTCGCGAAGAAGGTCGAGGCGGGTTATCTGCGGTTGCCGCCGGTCGCGGTGTCGTCGACGGAGGTGCGCGCGGCGCTCGCGCGCGGCGAGCGCGAGGTGGCCGGAGTTCCGTCGAGCGTGCTCGACTACATCCGCGCGCATCGGTTGTACGGGGCGCGGGCGTGAGCACCGGCGAGCTCGCGCCGTTCCTCGGCGTCCTCGTCCTCACGGCGCTCGTCACCGCGCTCCTCGTCTGGGGGCTGCGAAGCACGCCCATCGTCGACGATGGGAGCGATGCGCCCGAGCGGAAGACGCAGCGCGTCCCGGTTCCGCTCGTGGGTGGGCTCGCCCTCTTCATCGCGCTCGTCATGACCGCGGTTCAGGAGATCGACGCGGACGTGCTCTGGCTCGGCGGCGCACACCGCGTTTCCGTCTGGAGCGCCTATGCGCTGCTCGGCTCCGTCCTCGTGGGGCTCACGGACGACGTCGCGAAGTCGGGACTGCGTCCGGGGGTGAAGTTCGCGGCGCAACTGGTGCTCGCGCTCCTCTGCGCGCGGCACGCCGTCGAAGCGCGCGGATCGGACGCCTTGGTCGACGGTGGGACGACGTTCGCGCTCGTGCTGCTCGCGATGAACGCGTTCAACACGTTCGACAACGCGGACGGCTGCGCGACGTCACTCGCGGCGCTCGGGCTCGGCGCGGTGGCGCCGATGCTCGCGGCGCCGCTGCTCGGGTTCCTCCCGTTCAACCTGTGGTTACGCCGCAAGGCGCCCGACGGCTCGACGACGCCGCTCGCGTACCTCGGCGACGCGGGGAGCCACCTCCTCGGCGTCCTCGTGGCGCTCGTCCCCGGCGCGTGGCCCGTACTCGCGCTCCCGCTGCTCGATCTCGCGCGCCTCTCCGTCGTCCGATGGAGGCGCGGGAGCCGTCCGTGGATCGGCGATCGCCGCCACCTCGCGCACCGCCTGCAGGCGGCCGGGCTCCGACCGACGACCGTGGTGCTCGCGCTCCTCGCCGTGGCTGCACCCAGCGTCCTCGGCGGCGCCTTCGCCGACCGCGCGGCCTGGGTGCTCCCGGCGGGGCTCGGCGCGACCTTATTGCTCTTCCTCGGTGCCTTGCGCGTCACTCCGGACGTGCCCTGAACGCGGGAGAGCGCGCGCCGGCCCTTGTCGCGCGGCCCGCACGGCCGGATAATCCCGCGCCCCAAATCCAAGGCATCGGATCCCGCGCGCGGATCCATCGGTCGCCCCGCGGCCGGCTCCGGACCGGTTCCGAGAAGCTGCATGGAACCCGAGGGTCCGCCGCCGCGTGAGCTATCCCCGCACAGCCCTGATCTCCGACCTGCACGGCAACGAGCCCGCTCTGCTCACCGCGATCGCCCACGCGCGCGAGCGGGGCGTCGAGCGCTACGTCTGCCTCGGCGACGTCATCGGCTACGGCGCGCGGCCGCGGCAGGCGCTCGAGCTCGTGATGCAGCTCTGCGTCCCCGGTGCCCGCGATCCCGGGACGGGTGCTGCGCTCCTGGACGGACTCTGTCTGCTCGGCAACCACGAGTACGCGCTCTTCCATTCGTCGGAGGACTTCAATCCGAAGGCGCGCGCGGCGCTCGACTGGACGCGCGAGGAGCTCGTGCGCGCGCCGGCGACGAAGGGACTCCCCGACTACTTCGACTTCCTCGGCGGGCTCGCGCCCATGGCCTGCGACGAGGTCGCGATGTTCGCGCACGGCAGCCCGCGCGATCCCGTGAAGGAGTACATGCTCCCGCGCGACGCGCAGAACCCGGGCAAGCTCACCGCGAACTTCGCGCGCATGGAGCGCTCGGTCTGCTTCGTCGGCCACAGCCACGTGCCCGCCGTCTACTACGAGGACGGGACCCTGTTCCGCCCGCGCGGCTCCGAGGGTCCGTATGATCTCGGCTTCGCGGCGAAGAAGCGCTCGATCGTGAACGTAGGCTCGGTCGGCCAGCCGCGCGACGGCGACCCGCGCCTCTCCTACGTGATCTTCGACGGGCGCTGCATCGAGTTCCTACGCCTCGACTACGACCACGCCGCCGCCGCGGCCGCGATCCGCGCCGAGCCCGACCTGCCTGAATTCCTCGCGGAACGCCTCTCCGCGGGCCGCTGAACCACGAGAAACGACTTGGACAAGCGCCTCCTGATCGTCCTGCCGGCGTGCTTCCTGATCCTGATCGGGTGGCGGTTCTTCTTCGCGCCCAAGCCGGTGCCGCACACTCCGAACGCGAACCCGCCCGCGCAGGTGAGCGCGTCGAACACCGGTCAAACGGCGGCCGCGACCGGTGCTGCCGAGTCCAAGGCGGCGCCCACCGAGCCCGAGCCGCTCGCCGAGCCGAGCCTGCCGCGCCTCGCCGACACCGAGCCGCGCGAAGAGGTGCTCCTCGTCGGCACGCCCGGCCAGCCCGGCAGCTACCGCGCCGTGTTCACCAACCAGGGCGGTGGCCTGCGCGAGCTGCGCACGGGCGCCTACTTCGACCGCGCGGGACTCTCGCCGGCGGACCAGGCCGACCCCGAGCACTGGGTGACGCTGCTCGGCGACCCGCGCAAGGAAGCGCAAGCGCCGCCGCTCTCGTTCGCGCTGCGCACGCTGCCCAACAGCGAGCCGCTGCGCCGCGCGCCGCTCGAGAACGAGCTGTGGCGGATGAAGGTGCTCGAGCAAGACGGCGTGAAGGAAGGCGTCGAGTTCACGCTCGCCCCGGGCACCGGCGTCACGTTCACGAAGCGCTTCCGCTTCGTGCCCGGCAAGAACCAACTCAGGTTCGAGGTCGAGCTCCAAAACGACGCGCTCGCCGCGCAGAGCGGTCCGCGCACGTTCGACCTCACGCCGGCCGCGTGGATGGACCCGAACTCGGGCGACGGCTACTACGCCGAGCCGCAGGCGGCCGCGGGCTTCCGGAAGAACGTCGCCGCGGAGGTCGAGGTCGAATCGATCCCACGCGATCCGTCGGGCGGCGAGCTCACGGGCACGCTCGCGCCCGCGACCGCCGGCGGCACTGCGTTCGCGGGCGTGCACGGCAAGTACTTCGCGGTGCTGCTCGCCCCGACGCCCGGCGCCGCGAAGTGTTTCGCCGGCGCGCAGTGGCGCAAGGTGCAGGATCCGCTCGCGAAGGATCCCCAGCACCCCTGGACGCAGATCGTCGCCGACGCGCAGGTCGAGCTCGCGCTGCCCGAGAAGGGCGCGCGCACCCAGGCCGCGTTCGACGTCTACGCGGGGCCGAAGGACCCCGACGCGCTCGCGGCCGTGAACCCGGACTTCGCGGCGCTGCACCGTTACGACCTGAGCTGGCTGCGCTTCATCGCGGCGCCGCTCCTCTTGCTCCTCCAGGGCCTGCACTGGCTGTGCTCGAGCTGGGGCGTCGCGATCGTCCTGCTCACGCTGCTCGTGCGCGTCGTGCTCTTCCCGCTCAACCGCCGCTCGCAGACGGCGATGGCGCGCTACACCGCGAAGATGAAGCGCCTGCAGCCGAGGATCGAAGAGCTCAAGAAGCGCTACGAGCACGACGCCTCGAAGCTGCGCACGGAGCAGGCGCGGCTCATGCAGCAGGAGGGCGCCTTCCCGCCGCTCGGCGGCTGCCTCCCGATGTTCCTGCAGATGCCCGTGTTCTTCGGGCTCTACAAGGCGCTCGGCATCAGCTTCGACTTGCGCCAACAGCCGTTCGTCGGCTGGATCACCGACCTCGCGCTGCCCGATCGCACGTTCGAGATCAACCTCCACCTGCCGTTCTTCGGCACGGTGCAGTACCTGAACCTCCTGCCGCCCTTGATGGTCGTGCTCTGGGTCTGGCAGCAGCGCATGATGCCCGCGCCCGCCGACGAGCAGGCCGCGAAGATGCAGAAGATGATGATGTTCATGCCCGTGATGATGGGCGTGTTCCTCTACAACTACGCGGCGGGGCTCTCGCTCTACATGATCACGCAGTCGGGCCTCGCGATCTTCGAGATGAAGATCATCCGCAAGTACTGGCCGATCGACGACAAGGAGCAGCCGAAGAAGCGGAACGGCTTCTGGACGAAGATGATGGCGCTCCAGGAACAGGCGGAGGCGCAGAAGCGCGCGAAGAGCCGCGCGCGGTGACACGAACGTGAGCGGGGAGGAGGGCACGATCGTCGCGATCGCCTCGCCGCCCGGCGCCGCCGAGCGCGGGATCGTGCGCGCGAGCGGCCCGCTCGTCGCGGAGCTCGTGCGCGCGACGACGCTCCTCGATCCCGCGCGCGCGCTCGGCCTCCGCGCGTGGCGCGCGGTCGAGTTCGACGACGGCGTCGGCATCCAACCGGGCTACCTCGCGTGGATGCGCGGGCCGCGCTCGCTCACGGGCGAGGACGTCGCCGAGTTCCACCTCCCCGGTCACCCTGAGCTCAGCGCCGCGGCGCTCGCGAGGCTCGTGGCGCTCGGCGCGCGCCCCGCGACTCCGGTCGAGTTCACGCGCCGTGCGTTCCTCGCTGGGAAGCTCGATCTGTCGCGCGCGGAGGGCGTCCTCCTGCTCGTGAGCGCGGAGGACGAGGCCGAACGCCGCGCGGCGACGGCGCTCCTCTTTGGCGGCCTCGCGCGCGGCGTTCAGGCTGTGCGCGACGAGCTGCTCGACCTGCGCGCGCTCTGCGAGGCGCGCCGCGACTTCGACCCGGCGGAGACCGGCCACGTCCCGGTGGAGCTCCTCCGCGCCGGCTTCGAGCGCGCGCGCTCCCGCCTCACGGCGGCGGAGCAGGACGAGCGCGCGCGGCCGGGCGAGGCGGGGCTCCCGCGCGTCGTGCTCGCCGGGCCGCCGAACGCGGGGAAGAGCGCGCTGTACAACGCGCTCACGGGCCGCGCGGCGGCGCTCGAGAGCCCCGCGGCGGGCACGACGCGCGAC
>JACRIO010000067.1 GCA_016220035.1 Planctomycetota bacterium
ACGAAGAGCTTGTCTTTCTGCTTCTCCATCGCCGGGCACAGCATCACGTTGAAGCCCCTCGGCGTCGCCCACGGATCGCCCGCCGCGGGTTGGAACAGGACGACGCGCGGGTTGCCGTGCGCGGTGGTGAGCACGAAAGGCAGCGTCTCGCGTTCGATCTGCACCTCGCCGCAGAGAGCGATGTCGTTCGCGAGCAGCTCCTTGTGCTTCGCCGGGATGCGCGCCGCGGCCTTCTCGTCACGTACGAACGCGAAGCCCCGCGGTTGCTTCTCGCCGCCGATGCGGTGCGTCTCCTCCTCCTCGAGCACCCACACGCCCTCGAGGCGGCTCGCGACGACGTTTTCCTTGTCGAGCTTCAGCTCGAAGGCGTTCTGCACGAACGCGGCGGGAGCGAGGGCGGCGATGGAGACGATCGGGAGCAGGTGGAGGAGTTTCATGGGCGTGGACCTCGGAGGCCGTTCATCGGCCGTTCGCGGGGCGCGGCATGATGCCACGCGCGGCGGGTTACGGTGAGGCAGCGGGCCCGTGAGCTTCGCGCGGGGCAACCCGGGCTCGAACGGCGCGTCCGCGCTCGTGAAGTCGTCGCGCGCCGACGTCGTGAGGTTCTCGAGGGGCGAAACGGGCTCGAACGGAGCTCTTTTCGCGCGGTTCCGACTTCGAGCGGCCGGGTTCAGGCTCCGCGAACGCCGCGCGCGATGCGCACTTCGTTCCGGAACACGATCCGGCCGCTCGTGTCACGCCACGCTTCCGCCTCGCGCTCGACGCCGCGCCAGACGCGCTCGCGCGCCTCGACGGAGTGCTCCGCGAGCGCGCGACGGAGCGTAGCGGACAGGTCCTGGAGGAACGCGGAGTACTCGCTCGGACTCGCGAACGCGAGCACGGTTTCGAAGCGTTCCTCCTCCACGCGCTCGAAGCCCGCTTCGCGGAGGAGCTCCGCGAGCTGACCCGGACGTCCGAGCTTCAGCGGACCGGGCAGGTCCGGCGGCATCGGCGGGAGGTCGATCTCGCGCTGCGCGACGTCGCCGGGGAGGGTCATGAACGGCACCGTGCCCTTGGCGCCCCACACCGCGGCGACGGCGCGCCCGCCGGGGACGAGCGCGCGGTGCATGCCGCGCAGCGCGGCGAGCGGGTCCATCATCAGCATCACGCCCCACCGCGACAGCGCCGCGTCGAAGCTCGCCGCGGGGACGTCGAGCCGCTCCGCGTCGAGCTCGCGGAACTTCGCGTTCGCGAGGCCTAGCTCGCGCGCACGCTCGTCCGCGAGCGCGATCATGCGCGGCGCGAGGTCGGTCCCGAGCACGCTCCCGCGCGCTCCCGCGGCGCGCGCCGCGGTGAGCGCGGGCTCGCCGATGCCGGTGGCGACGTCGAGCACGCGCGCGCCGGGGCCGACGCCCGCGAGCATCACCATGCGATCGGAGAGCGGCTGCGCGCCGGCCTCGAAGATGCGCCACCACTTGCGCCAACCGTCGGCGACGTCGCTCCAGGTCTCGCGCTGGCCGGACTTGAACCGTTCGGGATCGGACGCGGGCGTCGGAGGCGTGCTCATCGATGCGCGAGCGTAGCGCGCGCTCCCGCGCCGCGCGCGTGGCCGGTACATTTCACGCCATGCTGCTCCCCCCCATCGCGCAGGACGTCGCTCCCAAGTTCGAAGACGTCGCTTCCAGTTTCCGCATCGCTCCCGAGCTCGAAGTGAGCCAGTGGGCCGAGTCGCCACAGCTCTACAACCCGACCGCGATCGACGTCGACGCGAAGGGGCGCGTGTGGGTCACGGAGGGCGTGAACTACCGCCAATGGCGCGGACGAAACGCGGGTCGCCATCACGACGAAGGCGACCGCGTCGTGATCCTCGAGGACACGGACGGCGACGGCCGGTGCGACTCCTCGAAGGTCTTCGTGCAGGACAAGGAGCTCGTCTCCCCGCTCGGCATCGCCGTGATCGGCGACAAGGTCTACGTGTCGTGCTCGCCGAACCTCTTCGTCTACACCGACGCGAACGGCGACGACGTCCCCGACGAGCGCGCGACGTTCCTCACCGGCTTCGGCGGACCCAACCACGACCACGGGCTGCACTCGGTCGTCGCGGGGCCCGAGGGCAAGCTCTACTTCAACGTCGGCAACGCGGGCCCGCACGTCGTGAAGGACCGGCTCGGCTGGACGCTGCGCTCGGGCTCGCTCTACAACGACGGCGGCGAATTCGCGGCGGACAACAAGCCCGGTCTCGTCAGCGACGACGGCCGCGTTTGGACGGGCGGGTTGATCCTGCGCATCGGCGCCACCGGCGAGGGCCTCGCGGTGCTCGCGCACAACTTCCGCAACAACTACGAGGTCGCGGTCGACTCGTTCGGCACGCTCTGGCAAAGCGACAACGACGACGACGGCAACAAGAGCTGCCGCACGCTCTGGTGCATGCAGGGCGGCAACCACGGCTACTTCTCCGCGGACGGCGCGCGCTTCTGGAACGCGGATCGACGTCCGGGCCAGGAGGTGCAGCGCGCGCACTGGCACCAGGACGATCCCGGCGTCGTGCCGAACGGCTGCATCAACGGAGCGGGCGGGCCGACGGGCGTGTGCGTGTACGAGGGCGAGCTCCTGCCCGCGAAGTACCAGGGCGCCGTGCTCGACTGCGACGCGGGCGCGAACGTCGTGTACGCGCATTTCCCGAAGCCGAAGGGCGCGGGGTTCGAGCTCGAGAAGACGGAGCTCCTCGCATCGCGCACGGAACGCCGGGACGATCGCTCGTCGACCTGGTTCCGCCCGAGCGACGTCTGCGTGTCGACGGACGGCGCGCTCTACGTCTCCGACTGGTGGGATCCGGGCGTCGGCGGCCACGCCGCGGGCGACGCACCCGCGTACGGACGCATCCTGCGCGTGCAGCCCAAGGGCGCGAAGCCGGTGAAGCCCGTCATCGACGCCCGCACGCTCCCCGGCGCGATCGCCGCGCTCTGCTCGCCCGCGGTGAACGTGCGCGTGCTCGGCATGCGTGCGCTCGTCGCGGAGCGCGCGCTCGCCGTGAAGCCGCTCACGGAGCTGTATGCCTCGACGAACCCGCGCTACCGCGCGCGCGCGCTGTGGGCCCTGGCGCAGATCCCGAGCGAGGGCCAGCGAGCGATCGACCGCGCATTGCTCGACGTCGACGAGAACCTTCGCGTCGCCGCGTGGCGCTTCCAGTGCCAGAAGCCGCCCTTCATGACGCGCTACGCGGTGCAGTTCGCGACCGAGATCACGTCACCGGTGCTCCTGCGCGAGGTCGCGCTCTCGCTGCGCACGGAGAACATCGGCGTCGCGGCGGGCCCGTGGCCGAAGATCGCGAAGAAGTGGGACGGCCAGGATCCGTGGATGCTCGAAGCGCTCGGCCTCGGCGCGGAGGGCAAGGAGGAGCAGCTCTACGATCTCTACTTCCAGACCGACGTGCGCCCACCGCTCGAGTGGACGCCCGCGCAGGCCGGCATCGCCTGGCGATTGCACCCGAAGAAGTCGATCCCGGCACTCGCGCTGCGCGCAGGTTCGCCGAAGCTCGCGCCCGAGGAGCGTCGGCGCATGGTCGACGCGCTCGCGTTCTGCAAGGACCGTGAAGCCGCGGACGCGATGGTCAACCTGGCGCTCGCGGGACCCGACGACGTGCGCGAGTTCGCCGCGTGGTGGGTGCGGCACAACGACGAAAGCCTCTGGTCGGAGTACCGGCTCGCGAAGGAGCTCGCGCCCGTCACGCGCGACGGGGCGAAGCTCGCGTGGGCTAGCGGGATCCTGGAGAGCGGGTCGAAGGCGTGCGACGTCGACGTCGCGGGCGCGCGCTCCCTTTGGCTCGTCGTCACGAGCGGGAAGCGCGGCAACGGGCACGACTGGAGCGATTGGCTCGACGCGCAGCTCGTCGGTGCCCAGGGCGAGCAGCGCCTCGACGCGATGACGTGGGCGAGTGCTTCGGCGGAATGGGGTTCCGTGCACGCGAACCAGAACGCGAACGGCGGCCCGCTCGAGCTCGATGGGAAGCGTCACGAGCACGGCATCGGCACGCACGCGGCGTCGGAGATCGTCTACCGCCTGCCCGAGGGCAAGTTCACGCGCTTCCAGGCGCTCTGCGCGCTCGACGACGGCGGCGCGAAGCAGCCGGGCGCCGCGCCCGACGTCGAGTTCCAGGTGTGGATCGACGTGCCGGCCGACCGCACGCGCTTCATGGAGCTCTCGAAACGCGTCGTCGACGCGGCCGCGAGCGAGACCGAGCGCGCGAAGGCCGCGCGTGAGCTCGCCGCGGACAAGGAGGGCGGGCTCCTCTTGATCCGCCTCGCGAACGAGGGCCGCCTCGCGGGGAGCGTGAAGGACGCCGCGGGCGAGGCGATCCGCGCGAACCCCGACCTCGCGGTGCGCGCGCTCGCGGCGAGCGCCTTTCCGCGCGCGGCGGTCGGAGGGAAGCCGCTGCCGTCGGCGAAGGAGCTCGCGCAACTCACGGGCGACGCGCTGCGCGGGCGCGACCTCTTCCGCGGCGCGAAAGCGAACTGCGCGCAGTGCCACGTCTTCCAGGGGCGCGGCGGTGACGTGGGCCCCGACCTCACGGAGATCGGGAAGAAGTACGGCCGCGAGGCGCTGCTCGACGCGATCTTGAACCCGAGCGCCGCGATCGCGTTCGGCTACGACACGTGGGTCGTCGAGTCGAAGGACGGGCGGCTCTTCTCGGGCTTCCTGCTCGCGGACGGCGACAAGCTCGTGATCAAGGACACGAAGGGCACGCGCGAGGTGCTCGAGAAGGACGAAGTCGAATCGAAGGAGAAGCAGCGCCTCTCCGCGATGCCCGACAACGTCGCGCTCGGTCTCGAACCGCGGGAGCTCGCCGACGTCGCCGCGTACCTCGAGAAGGGGCTCGCGACGAACCACGCGCTCGGCGCGCCGATCCAGCTCTTCGACGGGAAGAGCCTCGCGGGTTGGACCTTCCACCTCGACGACGCGAACGCGCGCATGGAGGACGTGTGGTCCGTTTCGGACGGCGTGCTCCACTGCAAGGGTCGGCCGATCGGCTACCTGCGCACGGAGCGCGACTTCACGAACTTCGAGCTGACGCTGGAGTGGCGCTTCCCCGCCGGCGGCGAGCCCGGCAACTCGGGCGTGCTGCTGCGCATGCAGGCGCCGGACAAGGTGTGGCCGAAGAGCATCGAAGCGCAGCTCCAGCACCGGAGCGCGGGTGATATCTGGAACATCGACGAGTTCCCGATGGACACGGAGCGGATGCGCACGAGCGGACGCCACACGGGGAAGGCGCTCCCGTGCAACGAGAAGCCGCAGGGCGAGTGGAACCGCTACCGGATCCGGATCGACGGCGGTGATCTCGAGCTCGAGGTCAACGGCGAAGTGCAGAACCGCGCGCGTTGGTGCGACGTCGTGCCGGGCAAGATCGGCCTGCAGAGCGAGGGGGCGCCGATCGAGTTCAGGAACGTCGTGCTGAGGACGATCGAGTAGGCGCCGCCCGCGCGCTGGGCACTCTGTCCTCCAGCGTCGGGATCCCGATCGGGCGGGCCTCCGTGCCGTCGCCCCCGAGGATGTGCACCCGCCGGACGGACGGTCGCGGTAGCCGCTTGAGTTGAAGCGCGACAAGAGGCTCTCCAGGTTGGACTGGAGATCCCGCTCGTAGTCATGCCAGGTTTGGGCGTCCCCCTCCTTGCCAACGTGAGTGAGACAGTTTCCCCCTACCGGTTCAGTGTCGAGGGCCGAAGGCTGTTCCCCGCGGAGCAACAGCAACCAAGACGCGCACGACCTGCTTCCCTCGACTCGCTTTGCACCCACGGGTCCCTGGTCTTTCGAGGCTCGATCGCACGGCTCGCGCGCTTGCTGTCCGCACTTCGAGAAGTGCGGTTGCCCGCACTCCTCGCAAGACTCGCTTCCGCCGGGACGCCACTCCCTTCGCGGGCGCGACTGGATGCCCGCCGGGTCGCGGTCATGGTTTCAGGTCAGGTCAGGACGATCCTCCGTAACCGTTCACGGCCCGAGCCACGTAGTCAGCCGCGGGTAGCACGCGCTCACCGGATGGGGTGAGTGCTGCGCAGCGCGCCGTGCGATTCTTCGAAATGGGACAGCGGTGGAGTAAAAAGCGAGGATTCGGTACGCGATCGCCAGGTGCCTACCGAAGGATCTATGGAGTGGACGACGCAACACCTTCTCCCACCTGCCCTCGCTGCGAGGCGCTCGCGAAGGAACTCGCCGTCCTGCGAGCTGAGGTCCGCGAACTCAGGGCTCGGCTCAACCAGAATTCCTCGAACTCGAACCGTCCGCCCTCGAGCGATCCTCCGGGCATGAATCGAGCGGCACGGCGCGCCGCGGAGAGCCAGCGCAAGCGCGGCGGTCAGCCTGGGCACGCGAAGTCGTCGCGCCCACTGCAGCCCCCGGACGAAGTGAAGAGCTGCGTGCCGCAAACCTGCGCCAAGTGCGGCAGTGCGCTGCGCGGTGCCGACCCCGATCCCAATCGCCACCAAGTCACCGAGATCCCACCGATCAAGGCGCGCGTCGTCGAGTACGAGCTTCACGCTCTTCGTTGCCGGCGCTGCGGGCATACGACGCGCGCAGAACTGGACGGAGACGTTCCCCGGGGTGCGTTCGGCCCTCGGCTGCAAAGCTTGGTCGCGACGCTCACCGGCTGCTACCGCATCTCGAGGCGCAACGTCAGGGACATGATGGAGAGCGTCTTCGGCACGCCGATGTCGTTGGGTGCGACCTCGAACATCGAGCGCTCGGTGTCCACGATCGTGGAGCCGTACCACGCCCAAGCGTTGGCCTTCGTGCGCAAGTCGAAGGTCGCGCATCCGGACGAGACGGGCTGGACGGAGAACGACAAGTCGGCGTGGATGTGGACCAGCGTCACGGCCAAGGCGACGGTCTTCGTGATCCGACCGAGTCGCGCGAGCGAGGTCGCCAAGGAGATCCTCGGAGAGAACTTCCGCGGCACGAACGTCTCCGATCGCTACTCGGGCTACGCGTGGATCGACGACCGTCAGCGCCAGTCGTGCTGGGCGCATCTGATCCGCGACTTCCGCAAGATCGCGGAGTCGGGAGGTGCCGCGCAAACGATCGGTGAGTGCCTGGAGTCTCATGCGCATCGGCTCTTCACCTACGGGCATCGCGTGCGCGATGGAACCTTGACTCGCGCCGGATTCCAGCGGCAGGTGCGCCGAATCCGCCCGTCGATTCACCGCTTGCTCGAAGCGGGAACTCTCTGCGATTCGAGACGCGCGGCGAGCCTGTGCCGAGGCATCCTCGACGCGAGGGAGACGCTGTGGACCTTCGTAACCACCAACGGTGTCGAGCCGACGAACAACGCCGCCGAGCGCGCCCTCAGGACGGCCGTGATCTGGCGCAAGCCGAGCTACGGCACGCAAAGCGAGCGTGGCAGCCGCTTCGTCGAACGCATGCTCACCCGCGGCGCGAATCTGAGGAACCACGGACGAAGCCTCTTTGATTTCCTGACCGAGGCGGTGTCGGCCGCTCTCCGTGGCGGGCCGGCGCCAGCTCTCTTCGGGTAGTTCGGGGATCACGCTTCACACATTGGGCTGCTCAGCCTGTGAACGGATACCGTGAACTCGCGGCGCAAAGGCCTACTCGTCAGGCGCGCGTAACCCGCTCAGTGCATCTTCACTTCTTCCCCGCCGAGGTCGTCGCGCGCCACCATGATTCCGTCCGTGACGGCGAGCAGCGCCTCGAGGTTCTCCAACTCCGCATTGCGCTCGAAACGAGGAAGGCTGGAATCGAGGCGATCACGTCGCCGACGGCGCGGGCTCCACGGCGAGCTTCGCGAGCAGGTTGCGGCCGCCGTGTGTGCGCACGAGCGATGCGAGCATCAGCGCGGCGAGGAGCAGCGCGCACGCGACGCCGAGGGCATTGCCGTGATCGTGCGCCGCACCGACGGACGCGCTCGGGGCCCGCGCGAGCGCCGAGTAGACGAAGTCGACCGCCGCGCCGAGCAGAAGCGTCACCACCGCGAGCGCCGCGACGTGCACGAGCACGACGCGACCGCCGAGGTGCTTGCGCAGCGCGAGGAGCGAACCGAGGTTCGTCGCGGGGCTCGCGAGCAGGAACACGAAGGCCGCGCCGGGGCTCATGCCCTTCAGGATCAACGTCGCCGCGATCGGGGTCGACGCCGCCGCGCACACGTACATCGGGATGCCGATCGCGAGCATGAGCAGCATGCCGCCGAACCCGCGTGTCGCGGGGTGCGCGAAGAGCTCCGCGGGCACGAGCACCGCGATGGCGCCCGAGAGCAGCGTGCCGACGAGCAGCGAGATCGAGAGGTCGTCGAGCATGTCGACGAAGGCGTGGCGGAGGACGCGCGTGAGGAGCGGGCGGGGGCGGACGACCGTGTTTGCTTCGCCCGGCGCGTGGGCGCAGCACTCGGCCGAGGCCGGTTCGGCGGGATTGGCAGGATGGATGCCGACGGTGTGGTCGTGTCCGCCGCCGTGTCCGCCGCCGTGTCCGCCGTCGTGTCCGTGGTCGTGTCCGTGGTCGTGTCCGTGGTCGTGTCCGTGGCCGTGGTCGTGGCCGCCGTCGTGAGCGTGGGCGTGCTCGTGGACGTGAGCCCCGAGCCCGGGCTTCGCAGCGACAGCCTGGATTCGCGCGACGGGCCGCGTGACGGCCGCTTCCGCGGGTGGGACGTGCGCGCAGCACGCGGCCGCGTCGGTGCCGTCCTCCCGCGGCGCAGCGTGCTCCTGCGCCTGCACCGGCTTCGCCGGCGTTCGGTCCCAACCGCGGCGCACGAAGAAGTTCACGCACGCGCCGGTGAAGACGGCCGAGAGCACCGCGCCGATCGGCCGCGCGATCGTCATCACGGGATCGAGCAGCGCCCAGGTCACGGTCACCGAATCGACGCCCGTCTCGGGCGTCGCGATCAAGAAGGCCGAGGTCGCGCCCTTGCTCGCGCCGCCGCGCCGCAGTTCGACGGCCACGGGCACCACGGCGCAGGAGCACAAAGGGAGCGGTGCGCCGATCAGGGCCGCGACGCCGACCGATTTCAGATCGTCGCCCTTCACGTGCCGGACGAGACGCTCGGTCTTCAGCACCTGCGCGAGGATCCCCGCGATCAGGAAGCCGAGCATCAGGAACGGCGCGAAGTCGACGAACACGTCGGCGCTGGCGCGGAGGACGCGCACGGCGAAATCGAAGGCCTCGGAGATCCCGGGGAGCGAGAGCGCCGTGATCAGCACGCCCCCGATCACCGCGAGGAGCTTGACCACCGGCCGCTCGATGCCGTGAAAAACCTCGGGCAGGAGGTCGCACACGGCCACGTAGAGGAACGTCCCGCACGCGAGGCCCGTGAGTACCGCGTCGAGCCCGTGCCCGAGGCCCATGAGCCCGCTCCCGAAGAGCAGGCCCGCGGGCTCGATCGCCGCGAACAGGAGCAAGAGCGCAAGCGTGCGTCCGCGCCCGAGGTTGGCGAGGCGCATCACGGTCGCGAGCGAGAACGTCTCCGTCGCCTTGTGGATCAGGATCGACGCGAGGAACTGCATGCGCGCATCGGGGTCGGCGAGGATCGCCGACAGGGCGACCCCGGCCGTGAGCGCGTGCACGGAGAGGCCGAGGAAGGTCGCGGCCCACAGGCCCGTGTGCGGATCCGCGTTGGAGCCGCGGGTCCAGGACGGGAGCCAGACGCGCTCGATCGCGAAGAGCACGAGGAGCCCGACGAGTGCTGCGATCCAGGGCAGGAGCCCGTGCCCACCGGCCTCCCCCGCGCCGTGGCCGTGCCCGTCGAGCTCGACCCCGGCGAGGTGCGGGAGGAGGTGCAGGAAGATCGTCCCGAGGAAGATCCCCGCCGCGAGCGCCACGAACACGTGCAGGCCGCGGTCCGACCAGCGCCGGTAGAGGGGCAGGAGCGCGCCGACCAGGCTCGCGACGAAGAGCAGGAGGGCGGTTTGGAGGGCGCTCGGATCCACGCGACGTGCGTCCGCGGGGGAGCGGAGCGGGGCACCGTTCTAGGCTCCGCCACCGGTGCCGTCGAGTTCCTTCGATTCGACCGATCCGCGCGGGTCCTCGTGCCAACGCCCCGGCCATCGCTTCCGTAGGCGGCGGCTCATGCGTTCCCGGACGAGCCGGTCCGCCCCCCATCGCACCCCCGCGGGTCCGACCCCCGGGCTTGCCAGTTCCGCGGATCGCGGGTAACACCTACCCCCTTTTCCACCGCTCGATGCCGGACTCGGCGTCGGCGCGGGGACGCTTCTGTGTCATCCCCCGGAGGCTCGACTCCCCCCCTACCCCCGCGGCTCCTACGCGGACCTCCTCATGATGCTCCAGATCCAGAACCTGACCAAGGACTTCGGCTCGCTCCGCGCGGTCGACGGCGTTTCGTTCTCCGTCGACAAGGGCGAGGTGCTCGGCTTCCTCGGCCCCAACGGCGCCGGCAAGTCGACCACGATGAAGATGGCCACCGGCTTCCTCGCGCCGACTTCCGGCACGGCGAGCGTGTGCGGCCACGACATCCAGACCGACCCGCTCGCCGCGAAGAAGTGCCTCGGGTACCTGCCCGAGGGCGCGCCGGCCTACCCCGACATGACGCCGGAGTCGTTCCTCGAGTTCATCGCGGACATCCGCGGGTTGACCGGGAGCACGCGCGCGCAGCGCATCCAAGACGTCATCCGCAAGGTGCACATCGAGGGCGTCATGCACCAGCGCATCGAGACCCTGTCCAAGGGCTTCAAGCGCCGCGTGGGTCTCGCGCAGGCGATCCTCCACGACCCGCCCGTCCTGATCATGGACGAGCCGACGGACGGCCTCGATCCCAACCAGAAGCACGAGGTGCGCCTGCTGATCAAGTCGATGGCGCAGGACAAGGCCATCGTGCTCTCCACGCACATCCTCGAGGAGGTCGAGGCGGTGTGCACGCGCGCCATCATCATCGCGCGCGGCAAGGTGCTGTTCGACGGCGCGCCCGCGGAGCTCACCGCGCAGGGCCGCATCGACGAAGTCTTCCGCCGCATCACCACGGGCGACCGCATCGCAGCGGCCTGAGGAGCTCCCCATGCGCAACATCGTCACGATCGCGAAGCGCGAGCTCGGCGGGTACTTCTCCACGCCGGTCGCCTACGTCTTCATCGTCGTCTACCTCTTGCTCGCGATGGGGCTCACGCTCTTCATCACGCGCTTCTACGAACGCGAACAGGCCGACTTGCTCGCGTTCTTCACGTGGCACCCGTGGGTGTACTTGTTCCTCGTCCCGGCGGTCACGATGCGCCTGTGGGCGGAAGAACGCCGCCAGGGCACGATCGAGCTGCTCTTCACGCTGCCGGTGACGCTCGCGGAGAGCGTCGTGGGCAAGTTCCTCGCGTCGTGGGCCTTCACCGGCATCGCGCTCGCGCTGACCTTCCCGATCTGGATCACCGTGAACTACCTCGGGAAGCCCGACAACGGCGTGATCCTGTCGAGCTACGTCGGCAGCTTCCTCATGGCCGGCGCGTACCTCGCGATCGGCTCGTTCGTCTCGGCCTGCACCAAGAACCAGGTCATCGCGTTCGTGGTCAGCGCCGTGCTGTGCCTGATCTTCGTCCTGGCGGGCCTGCCGGGCGTCATGGACGTCCTGAGCGCGCTCCCCGACGTCGTCCTGCAGACGATGCGCTCGTTCAGCTTCCTGACCCACTTCGAGTCGATCCAGACGGGCGTGATCGACCTCCGCGACATCACGTACTTCCTGAGCCTGATCGCGACGTGCCTCGTCGTGAACGCGATCGTCCTCGACATGAAGAAGGCGAGCTGAGGAGTCCCCCATGAAGAAACTGCTCTCGCTCGGCGGCCTCGCGCTCGTCCTGGTCCTGTTCCTGGTCGCCAACATCCTGTTCAACGCGCTGTTCACGTCGACGCGCTTCGACCTGACCGAAAACAAGCTCTACACGCTCTCGCCGGGCGCGAAGGGCGTGCTCCAGAAGCTGAACGATCCGGTCAAGCTCAAGTTCTACTTCTCGCGCAAGCTCCTGTCCGAGTCGGACGCCGCGCCGCTCATCGGTTACGGCGACCGCGTGCGCGAACTGCTCGAGGAGTTCGTCGCGAGCTCCTCCGGCAAGCTCTCGCTCGAAGTGTTCGACCCCGAGCCGTTCTCGGAGGAGGAGGACCGCGCGGTGGGCTTCGGCCTGCAGGGCGCGCCGATCTCCGCGAGCGGCGAGAAGATCTACTTCGGCCTCGCGGCGACCGGCACGACGGACAAGGAAGAGACGATCCCCTTCTTCGACCAGCGCAAGGAAGAATCGCTCGAGTACGACGTCACGAAGCTCGTCTACAACCTGTCGAACCCGAAGAAGAAGGTGGTCGGGCTGATCACGAAGCTCCCGCTCGAGGGCGACATGATGGCGCGCATGCGTAACCCGCGCGCGGCGCCCGAGGAGTGGGCGATCCTCGAGCAGATCCGCTCGCAGTTCGAGCTGCGCACGCTCAACGACGGCGTCGAGACGATCGAGCCGGAGATCGACGTGCTCCTGCTCGTGCATCCCCAGCAGCTCGCGCAGGAGACGCTGTACGCGGTCGATCAGTACGTCCTCGGCGGCGGCAAGGCGCTCGTGTTCGTCGACCCCCACTGCGAGGCGCAGCAGGTGCCGTCGGACCCGAACAACCAGCTCCAGGCGATGATGGCGGACAAGAGCTCGTCGCTCGGCGCGGTCTTCGACGCTTGGGGCCTCGAGCTCAAGGCCGACGACATCGCCGCCGACCGCGACAACGCGCTCCGCCTGCAGGACCCCAACGGCGGCGGCCAGGTCGACTACCTGCAGTACCTCGGCTTCGGGAAGGACAAGGGTTCGCTCTCGACGACGGACTTCACGACGAGCCAACTCGGCCTCCTGCGCTTGGGCACGGCCGGCATCCTCTCGAAGAAGGACGGTGCCTCGACGGAGGTCACGCCGCTGATCGAGACCAGCAAGAACTCGCAACGCATCGCGAAGTCGCAGGTGCAATTCGGTCCCAACCCGACCGGCTTGCTCCAATCGTTCAAGTCGGGCGACGAGAAGCTGATGCTCGCCGCACGCATCACGGGCGGCGCGAAAAGCGCGTTCCCGAACGGCAGCCCCAAGCCGAACGACGGCGCCGCGCCCGAGAGTTCCGCCGCGTCGCTCAAGGAGTCGAAGGGCCCGATCAACGTCATCGTCGTCGCCGACGCGGACATGCTCGAGAACCGGTTCTGGGTGAACGTCCAGAACTTCCTCGGCCAGAAGATCATGATCAAGTCCGCCGACAACGGCGACTTCCTGCTCAACGCGCTCGACAACCTGTCGGGCTCGAACGACCTGATCAGCCTGCGCAGCCGCGGGAAGTACCAGCGTCCGTTCGACCGCGTGGCCGAGATCCGCAAGGAAGCAGAGACGCGCTTGCGCCAGCGCGAGCAGGAACTCGAGGCGAAGCTCAGCGACGCGGAGAAGAAGATCAACGAGCTCCAGCGCGGCAAGGAGGGCAGCCAGGAACTGGTGGTCTCCGAGGACGTGCTGAACGAGATCAAGAAGTTCCGCGAGGAGCAGGTCAAGACGCGCCAGGACCTGCGCAAGGTGAAGTTCGACCTCCTCAAGGACGTCAAGGGGCTCGGCACGAGCGTCACGCTCCTCAACCTGCTCGCCGTGCCCGGCATCGTGCTCCTGTTCTCGATCGCGTTCCTCGGGCGCAAGAAAAACCAACGCTGAGAGGGCCCACCGATGATCAAGACGAAAACGATCGGCATCCTGGGCGCGGCGCTCGTCGGCGCGATCGGCGTCACGGCGTTCGTGCTCCAGCATCGCGACAAGGCCGTGCAGAGCGCCGAGACGCGCACCCTGCTGTTCCC
>JACRIO010000004.1 GCA_016220035.1 Planctomycetota bacterium
CGCAGCAGATCTTCGGGTTCGTGGGGTTCGCGTTGCCGACGACGTTGGTGAAGTGGAACTGCACCGGGACCGCGAAGCCGCCGACCGTGTTGGCCGCGTCGTTCGCCAGGTCGACGATCGCGCAGGGCCCCGCGGGTGCGGTCGTCGGGTAGGAGTTCGGCGGCAGCGCGTCGACGGCGGGGATCGTCTCGACGCCGTTCGCGCGCGCTCCCCCCGAGCCCGTGTCGCCTTCGCCGCCCTGTCCGCCGCGGGCGAACAAGCCGCCCCAGGCGGTCGCGCCGTTGATCGTCGTCGAGACGCTCGTACAGCGCGAAAGGTCGATCTGCGAGGCCGACTGGAGGATCAAGTGGCCGCCCGAGCCGCCGCCCGAGCCGCCGCCGATGCGGTTGATCCCGTTCGTGTTCTCGCCCCCGCCGCCCGTGCCGCCGTTGCACTCGATGCGCCCGCGCGAGGCCGCGCCCAAGCCGCCGAAGCGGATGTCACCCAGCGCGAGGATGCGCAGCGATCCACCGCCACCCCCGCCGCCGGCGCCCTTCTCGTCACCGGTGACGGTGAAGGGCGTCGTCGGAAAGCTGGCCGTCGGGCACGCGCTGCCGCCACCTCCGCCGCCGGCGCCGGCCGATGGGTTGGGGAGCTCCCCTCGGATCACCGCGCCAGCCGCCGTGACCATCGTGCCCCAAAAATCGTTGTTCGGATCCGTATCGACGAACGGCCGCGGACCCACGGCGCCACCGATCGGCACGCCGGGGTGCAGGGCACCCGTCGAGGTCGGAGCTCCGTTGAACCCGGCTTCAGCGTCCAGACCGATCATGCGCTGGTCCGGACAGGTCGGACGGCTGCGCTCCATCTGTGCTGCATTGAGTCGGCCTCCGCCACCGCCGCCCGGCCGACGGAGCGTGTCGCCGTTCGGGTTGAAACCCGACTCGCCGCCCTGACCGCCGCCCGAGGCCGCGCCGAACGGACCGAAGCCCGGGCCGCCCTGTGGGGTCGATTGCGTCGTGAGGTAGTTGCCCGTCCCGCCGTCACCCCCGCCGACCTGACCCGCGGCCCCCTGCTCGGGGATGTTGGCCGTGGCGAAGGAAACCACCCCGCGGTTGTTCGTGCCGCTGCACTTGACGAGACCCTGGATGAGCACGCCCGAATCGGCCGTGCCCGCCGGCAGGAGGTTCGGCGGCAGCTTGCCCGAGCACAGGATCGTGCATGGGTTGACGCCTTGGATGATCAGGATGCCCGTGGGCTTGACCCAGAGGCTGCGGATGTCCACGCGACCGTTGACCACGGTCTGTTGGCGCGTCTGCGTGGCGTCCGTGATCAGAGCGAAGCTGGTGTCGAGCACGAAGGTCCCGTCGACGACCCAGTCGAACTGGCCGTCCGGCGCTCCGCCCGTGCCGTCGAAGGCGAAGGAGGCTTCGAGCTTGCCGTCCTGGCCCCAGACGGCCCGCGGTGTCGCGAGCACGCTGTTCACGTCCTCGAACGAGCCGACCTGCGTTCCCGACAGGCTGAAGGTCTCGCTCTTGGCGTCGCCACCGTCTCCCGCCGTGCTCGTGCCCGGGTCGGTCGCGACGTCGACCACGAACGTGCCCACCACGATCGGGACGATATTGAAATCGCCGACCAGGTCCTTGAAGTTGGAGCTCAACACCGTGCGGACGCGGCGCCCCTGCGGGAGGATGCCGGTCGGCGTCACGCGGATCTCCGAACCGGTCCCGTTGCAGTTGACGGTGAGCGCGACCGTGTGGGCGAGCGCTTCCCAGGTGCCGTCCTGCTTTTCGTACTCGAGGCGGACGTTGTCGGGGTTGACGTTGTTGGCGGAGGGATCGACCGGCTGGTTGAGCGCCAGGACGACCACGACGCGCGTCGAGCCGTCGCTGTAGAGGTTGAGCGGTGCCTCGAAGCCGGCGGGGACATCGGCTCCGAGATCGGGCGCCGGCACGACCCGCGGCTCGAAGTAGCGGCGGCCGGCCACGCTGGAGTCGCCGCCGAGTTCGATGTAGCTCGCAGCCAGGTTGTTCGAGTCGGTGCGCACGACCGCGCCGGGCGGACCGAGCTGCGGGTCGATGAAGAGGATGGTGGGATCGAGCAGCGCAGAGACGGGCGTCCTGAAGTCGACCACCTGGCTCGACGTCAGCGGACGGCCCGCGGTGGAGCGTACCGTGGGCCCACCTTGCGAGGAGCCGAGGACGTTGATGCGGTACTGGACGCCGTTGGGGCGGAAGCCCGCGTCCGAGAAGTCCGCCTGGGTCGGACAGGCGGGCTGGAAGACGACCACCTTCGAGCTCTTGAGCCGGAACTCGCCCGCCGCCGGCGCGCCGTTCAACTGCGTGATGTTGATCGTGTTCAGGTTGACCGAGCTGAAGTCGACGTCTTGATCGAAAGTCAGCTCGATGGGCCGGTTGATCTGCCAGATGCCGTTGTTCGGCACCGACAAGGTCAGGATGCGGAAGGAGGAACCGGCACCCGAGACGCTCGATCCATGTCCGCCGCAGCCCGCGAGGAGGCCGAGCGCCAGAGCGAGAGTCGAGGTTCCGAGCGCAGTGCGATGAGTAGCCGTCAGCATGGGTGAGAGTCCCTCTGGGGGGAGGGTGCGGGGATCAGAGACGGTAGGCAAAGCCCAGCGCGGAGAGTTCCGGGCTCTGGCTCGTTTCCATGTTGGAGATGAAGGTCGCGCGCACCTGGAAATAGCGCTGACCGTTGATCTGCGAGATCGAGGACTTCCACTTGTTGTCCGCGCCCGGATAGTTCACCGTGCCGCCCGCCGGCGGCCAGGCGGCGGTGCGCGGCTCGCCGTAGGGATCGACGGTGCGGGCGTCGTTGAGGACGGCCGAGCCGGCCGTGATCGAAGAGGATCCACGGAAGGCGAGCACGACTTGCGTGCCCGGCGGCTGGTCCTCGCCGCGCGGCTCGATGACCGGCGTGCCGAACTGCGGCAGCGCGCCAGCGCCGGTGTCGAACCAGATCGAGTGCGCGCGGCTGATGCGCGTCACGAGGTTCATTTGTCCGATGTAGAAGGAGTTGTCCCCACCGAGCGTGGGTAGACCCGGCGGCGCCGAGGTCGGGTTGAACCCGCCGGTGGCCGTCGGCTGGAGGTCGGGGTTCTTCGGGACGACCGTGCCGCCCGTTCCGGTGCCGCCCGTCGAGAACGCACGGAAGTTCGGCTGCGCCGAGTTCAGGTTGCCCAGGGAGATGTCGAATGCGTTGAGGCCGAGCGCGCCCGAGTCGGGGAAGCAGCGGAACTCCATGAGCAGCGGCAGGCCGATGGTCGGCACCTGACCCGTGCCGAAAGGCGTGCCCTGGGCGACCGGCAGACCGAGGGTGCGGATCACGATCAGGAGCTCCGCGCCGGGGCTGTCGAAGGGGGCGCCCTTCTGCTGCAGCGACGTGTCGCGCCACGTGTAGTACTTCTTGTCCGCGACGGCGAGGCCGCGGTTGAACGGGTAGGGCATCAGGCGCGTGCCCGAGTCGGCCTGATAACGGTCCGCGGGGTTGACGGTGTAGCCGCGGGACCGATCGTGGACCTTGAACGGCGGATCGTTGACGAGGTCGTTCCAGTTGTTCAGGTACGTGAGCTCGAGCCCGGACTGCGGGAAGTTGGGCAGCAGGAATGCATCGACCGACTCGTCGGGCAGGTGCTTCGAGTGGCCGAGGTACATCTCGAAGCTGTCGTACTGGTCGGCCACGGCGGCGCCGCCGACCGGCGCCCACGCCACCCCTTCGACGTCGACGTTGAAGAAGGTCTCGTCGAGCAGGCCGAAGCCGACGTCGCAGTAGCGCCAGAGCGTTTGGAGCTTGCTGCCGAGCGCCGAGAGCGGCGTCTGCACGCCCGGTGCGAAGATCGGCATGATGCTCGGCACCGGCTGGCTGCGATCCGCGTTGCCGTTGAAGTGCACGACCGTGCGCGGCTTGATCACCTGACGCACGCCGTCGTAGAGGAACTGGCCGCGCCACTCGGGCTTGCCGGCGCCGTTGTTCGTCGTGAACTCGTCGTCGCTCGCGAAACGCACCGCGACGCCCGCGTTGTTCTGCGAGGCGAGCGTCGGGTTGATCGTGAACTGGATCGGCGGCAACGCCACGCCCAGGGCGTTGCCCGCGAGGTCGATCGGCCCGTTGCCGCCGCTCGCGAGGTTGATGAAGTAGGCCTCCGCCGAGCCGCTGATGTGGCGGAAGGGCAGCGCGGGAGAGAAGCGGTACTCCTTGAGGTCGCCCGACGCAGTGACGGAGCCGATCACGTAGTCCGTGCCCGTCGGGTTGACGGCGACGCGCGTGATGGTGAAATTGTCGAACGGCGTCATGCGCGTCGGGTCCATCGGCTCGCTGAAGCGCACGATGATCGGCGAGTCGGTGGCGACCTGCGTCGCGGGCGGCTGGCCGATGGATGGGAAGCGCACGAAGCACGCCTCCTGCCCCACGTTGGCGGTCGGGTCGTAGAGCGTCGTGATCTGACAGCTACCGGCGTTGAGCGTCTCGCCCAGGGGGAAGATCACTCGGTAGTGGACCGGGAAGATGCCGTCGAGCTGGCCGTCGGACTGGTCGTTCGAGGCCTGGATCACCTCGGCGAAGACCCCCGGCTGCTCGATGACGTCGCCGCCCTTGAGCGCCATGCGGCAGGGTACGTACTGGAAGCTCAGGGTCGAGTTGTAGCCGCCCAATCCATCGGAGATCGAGCTACCGAGCGCGATCGGGAGCGTGCCGACGACCTTCGGCGCGATGTCGTCGCGCAAGAAGCCGTTGTTCACGTCGCCGGTGATCGCGGTCGCGCCGCCGGAGCGCACGGCGCGCACGACGTCCTCGGTCGGGCTCGTCGCGTCGTTGCTGCCGTTGCCGTTGAAAGAGAGCGGATTGCCTGCGAGGTTCCTGAGCAGGTCGTACTGGCTTTGCGATGGGTCGATGTGGGTCGGAATGCGGATGCCGATGTTGGCTTGGTTCGAGGTCGTGCTCGCGGGAAGTCCGAGCGCGTTCACGGCGAGCGAGGAGCTCGACAACGCAGCTTCGAGCGGCGAGACCGTCGTGTCGATGATCACGCGCGTCGTGTAGAACTCGCCGTGTCCGTCGTGGTCGCGATCGAGGATCGCGCCGTGGTTCAGGTCGGGCAGGATGCGCGCCTCGAACGGCGCCGTGGGAGGCGCGCCCGTGGAAAGCTTGATTTTCGTCGCGGTGAGCCGCGTGACGTCGATCAGGTCGTTGAAGCGCAGCACGATCGCGGCGTTGCGCGGGACGAGCGTGTACGGCGGCAGCTCCGTCGTCTCGAGGCTCTTGTCCTGGATCGGCGTGAGGTTCTGGTCGAGCCGACGGAACGCGCGCTGGTAGGGCGAGGTCTCGATGCCGCCGACGATCGCCGAGTCCGAGTACGCGTGGAGGATCGTGACGGTCGTCTCTTCCGTGATCGGGTTCACCTCGAGCCGGAAATCGGTCTGGTCGCTGCGGATGTCCTCGCCGATCACCATGTCGGTCTGCTGCAGGACGCCGAGCGCGTCGCGCACCTTCGCGATGCGGCCCCAGGCGAGCGTCTGCAGGCGCAGCGGGTTGGCCTGGCCGCTCCTGTTCGCGTCGATCACGAGCGTGCGCGATCCGAGCTCGGGTTGGGGATGCGCGACGACCGCACCCGGAGTGCCGCTGCCCGCGATCGCGCCGGCGCCGCCGCCACCGCCGCAGCCGTGGAGCGCGAGCAGAAGCGAAGGGGTCAGCGCGCCGACGGCAAGACGGAAGAGGCGCGCGGAGCCGAAGTGATCAGCGTGGAGTTGATTCATGGCCGTGGGCTGGGATGGCGTCGCGCGAAACGCACACCAGCCCCGGACCCGCGCAGGCTTGCGCGGAGATCGGGGACGCGGGGGAACGCTCGTCGCGGGGAGGCACTACCGCCCGGAGGGGTGCCGGGCTGCGGAGAAGGTTCATGATTTCGTGCTCCCCCGTCCGGGTCAAGTTTGCACCAGGGACGATGCGGGAGTCGGCGGAGCGCGGGATCATCCTCTGAAGAAGGTCAAACGCTGTGCCGATGCGGTGGAGGGGCTGCTCCCGCACCCCAAATCAGCGCGATGGCGGAGGTTAGGCCGAGGTGCAGCCCCCCCACGGCGGGCATCGAAGGGGTGCGGAGCGTGCGGAGCACAGCCCGTGCGCAGGGCCGGCTGAGCGCTCTCGCACGGCCGAGGTGGCCGCCCCCCGGGGGGTGGAAGGCTCACGGGGGAGGACCTCGGCGCGGCAGCGCAGCCGAGGCTCCGCTCCCCCACGGCGGGCGGCCGCGGTCAGGCCGGAGCGTTCGCGCGCGTGGCCGGCGCGAAACCGAGCCGCTCGGCCTCCGCGAGGTCGGCGAGGAAGACGAGGTGGTCCGGACGGACCTTGCGCAGCTCGACGGATTCCGGATCGTGCCAGTGGCGCGTCGTCGAACAGCCGACGAGGCGCAGGGGGATCGCGTGCGAGCAGTAGCCGCAGTGCACGCGCAACGGATGGCGCGAGCTCACCCGGTACTGCGGCGGGACGTGCCGCGCCTCGGTGCGCGAGATGCACGTCGGGTTGACGCACGGGTTCGCCCCTTCGGTCACGGGGTGGTGCTTCGTCGTCGAGGCTGGTTCGCGCTCGAGCGCGGGGAGGCGGCCGAGCAGGCTCGCGAGGATCGCCATGCGGATCGGCACGCCGCGCGCGGCCTGCTTGAAGTAGATCGCGCGCGGATCGCTGTCGAGGTCCTCGCTGAGCTCGTCCTTGCGCGGCAGAGGGTGCATCACGACCGCGTCGCGCAGGGACTCCGCCGAGAGCTCGCGCCGGCCGAGCTGGAGGTAGTTCTCGAGCTGCGCGCCCGACGGATGGCGTTCGGTCTGCGGCCGCGTCATGTAGAGCGCGTCGACGCGGTCGATCGCGAAGCCGCGCGCGTCGGTGAAGAGCGATAGCTGGTGCGGCTTCTGCGGCGTGAGGTAGACGGCGTCGCTCTGCGTCGCGAGGTCGCCGAGGCTCTTCGCGTCCGCGCGCTGCGGTTCGACGCCGAACTCCTCGCGCAGCCGCTGCAGCACGTAGTCGGGCATCTCGAAGCCCGGCGCGGGCACGCACACGACGTTCGCGCCGAACCGCGCCAACGCGTACGCGAACGAATGGATCGTGCGGCTGTAGCGCAGGTCGCCGGCGAGCACGACGTCGAGGCCCTCGATGTGCCCACGCTCGATCCACAGGTTGTAGAGATCGCACAGGGTCTGCGTGGGATGCTCGTGCGCGCCGTCGCCCGCGTTGATCACGGGGACGGTCGAATACTGCGCCGCGAGGCGCGCGGCGCCCTCGCTCGAGTGGCGCAGGACGACGATGTCGGCGTAGGCGCCGCTGACCACGCGCGCGGTGTCGGCGAGCGACTCGCCCTTCGACGCGCTCAGGTTGCGCATGTCCGCCGCGGTGATCACGCCGCCGCCCAGGCGCAGCATGGCCGACTCGAACGAGAGCCGGGTGCGCGTCGACGGCTCGTAGAAGAGGCTCGCGGCGATCATCCCGCGGCAGAGCTCGGAGGACGCGCGCAGGTCCGCGGCGAACGTACGCGCGTGGACGAAGAGCTTCTTGATCTCGTCGAGGGACAGGTCGTCGATCGAGACGAGGTGGCGCAGGCCGGGCATGGAGGACCCACACGCCAAAGTACGCGAGCGCACGCGGCACCGCAACCGCGCGAGCGCGCGCGTCAGCCCGCGCACACCGAAAGCCAGGGCGCGAGCCGTGCGCGCACCTGCGACCCCGCCTCGACCGCACGGAGCGCCTCGAGCTCCGCCGCAAGCGCCTCGAAGCACGGCACGCCCGCTTCGGGCGACCACGGATCGGCGGGGAGGTCGAGCGCTTCCCGGAAGCACCGTTCGACGACGGCGCGCGCCCCTGCCGGGTCGTGGAGCGCCGAGACCGCGGGTTCGGCTGCGCCGCCGAGATCGGCGTGCGTCCCAAGGCGTACGGAGCGCGCCGCGAGCTCGTCCGGCGGGTCCATCGCGCGCCCCGGCGCCGCGAGCCAGAACACGAGGTCCGCCGCGCGCGTGCTCGTCCGCGCGCGGGACTGCCCCGCCGCCTCGACGCCGTGCGGATCCTCCTTCTCCTCCAGCGTGCGCAACCCCGCCGTGTCGCACAGGATCACCGGCCAGGGCCCGAAACGGGCCGGTTCGACGAGCACGTCGCGCGTCGTCCCCGCGCTCGCGCTGGTGATCGCGCGCTCGTGGCCGAGGAGCGCGTTGAAGAGCGTCGATTTGCCCGCGTTCGCGGGGCCGGCCAGCACCACGCGCGCCGGCTCGATCGCGAAGCGGGCGGAGCGCGCGCGACGGAGCAGGAGCTCGATCCGCGCCCGGCGTGCGTCGGGCTCGAGTTCGGGGAGCCGCTCGAGCTCCGCGCGCAGGGCGCCGCGCGCCTGATCGAGCAGGATGCGCGCGCCCGCCGCGCTCGCGGCGGGCGGGAGGAGCTCCAGAGCGCGCTCCTCCAGGCTCCCCGCGAGCGCCGTGTGCGCGACACGCACGCCCGCGAGCCCGGAGAGGCGCGCGAGGAGCTCGCGCACCAGCGGCGCGCTGCCGTGCATGTGCAGTTCGACCGCGTCGTCCGCCTGCGCGCAGACGAGGACCTCGTCGAGCTCCTCGCGGTCGAGCCGGAGACGCGCGAGGACCGGCGCGCCGATCGTGATCGGCCGTCCCGCGAGCTCGCGCGCGAGCGCGAGCGCGCCGGAACCCGCGAGCTCGACGACGGAGATGGCGCCCGCGCCGCGCGGCGTCAGCTCGCGCACGACGACGTTCATGCGCCGCTCGGCCCTTCGTGCCCGAGCGCCGAGAGCATCCCGAGATGCACGAGCTCGGGCTCGACCACGTTCGCGCGCTCGGGAAAGAGCAGCGGTTCGCACACGAGCGCGCGCGCGCCGCCGGTCCAGAAGAGCGGAGCGCGCTCGAGGACGGCTTCGCGCTCGATCGTGAGCACGAGCTCGCGCACCGCCCCGCGCAGACCGACGACGACGCCCGCGCGCAAGGCTTCTTCCGTGTCGCGACCGAGCGCGGGCCCGCCCGGCTTCGGCTCGACGCGGACGAGCCGCGCTCCGCCGCGCGCGAGCGCGTCCGCGAGCAGTGCGGGGCCAGGCGCGATCGCGCCGCCCAGGAAGCGCGGCGGCAGCGCGGCGTCGGCCGGCGGAGCGAGCGCGTCGACGGTCACGCACGTGCCGGCGTCGATCACGATCGCCGCGGAGCGGCGGAGGCTCCACGCGCCGCGCGCCGCGAACAGGCGGTCCTGGCCGACGCGGTCCTTTGCGCGCACCTCGACGGCGAGCCGCGGATCGAGGCGCGGCGCGAAGCGCGGACCGAAGTGCTGCTCGAGCCGCTCCGCGAGCGCGGCCTCGACCGCGGGCGACGCGACGCAGCACAGCACGACGCGCTCGACGGCGCGGTCCGCGGCGAGCGACGCGAGCGCGTTTTCGAGGACCGGATCCTCCACGCGCAGCTCCGCTGCGGAGACGAGCGCGGGCCGCGCGGCGGAGCGCGTGCTCCAACGGCGCAGTTTGAGTCGCGTGTTGCCGAGGTCGATCGTGACGACGTCCGCCATCCGCCGAACATGCTAGTGTCCCGTCCCACGAGTATCTTGGACGAGGCGCCGTGATGGGTCGAGGCTGGCAAGGCGCGCTGACGACGCGTATTCGCTGCAATACTCGGAGGAGGCGCAACGCCGCCAGCGTCGATCCAGCGCGGCGGATCGTTC
>JACRIO010000068.1 GCA_016220035.1 Planctomycetota bacterium
GCTCACGGCGCTGTTCCCGCGCTGCGCGCGCGGCTGGAGCACGCGCGCGGAGCTCGAGCGCGTGCGCGGGGCGCTCGTCGACGCGCGCGCGTCCGTCGAGAGGGCGCTCGCGCTCGAACCGGACCTCGCCGACGCGCGTTTCACGCGCGCGCGGCTCGCCCTCGCCGCGGGCGATCGCGGGAGCGCGCGCGCGGACCTCGAGGGACTCGTCGCGCGCCCCTCGAACGCCGAGGCGCGCTTCCTCCCCGCGCACCTCGAGCTCGCGCGTCTCCTCTCCGCCGCCGGGGATCGCGCGGCGGCCGAAGCACGCCACGCGCGCTACCGCGAGCTCGGCGGCCGAGAGCCGCTCGAGCCGCCGAAATGAAGCGCGCGCCGCGCGCGAACGGATCGAGGGCGGCGCGCGGTGGGTGGAGGCGACGACTACGTCGGCGCGGGCGCGGCGCCCGGGTCCGCCGGCGCGGGCGGCGGCGCGGCGAGCAGCTCCTTGACCGTGTCGGCGACGAGCTTCACGCGCACCTTCACGTCCTCCTTCTCGCCGGCCCAGGTCTTGAGCGCGCCGAGCTTCGCGTCCGCGAGCGTCTTCGTGAGCGCGCCCTGGACGCGCTCCGCCATCGCCTTGTCGTCGTGGAGCAACGTGGGGTCGACGATGAGCGCGGCGTGCTGGCCCATCTTCGCGGCGGCGGGGCCCTTCTCCTTCACGAGCTTCGCCTCGAACGCGCCGTCGAGGCCGAGCACGGCCTTGTACAACCCCGCGGAGGAGAGCCCCGCGCCGAACGCGAGCAGGGTCCCCGCTGCGCCGTCGCCGACGAGCACGACGCGCTTGGGATCGAGCTTGTCGTTCTTCTTGAAGGCCTTGACCGCGTCGTGGATCGGCTTCTCGATCTTCCACGCGTCCTTGCTGCCGACGTACTCGCCGAGCTGCTCGTACCAGAGCATGCCTTGCTCCTTCGGCGTCGCGCCGACCGGGATCTTCGCCGAGGGTGCGACGAGCGCGAACCCGAGCTCGTCCGCGACCTGCTTCCAGAAGCCGGAGACCACGTCCTCCTTCGTCGAGCCGTTGTCGTGCACGACGACGAGCAGCGGCTTCTCCGCGAGCCCCTTGATCGCCTCGGGGACGTAGATCGCGGGCTCGGCGGCGTAGGCCTCGCCGGCCTTCATCCGCGTCTCGTACTTCGTGAAGTTCGCAGTGATGCGCGCGAGCACGGCCTCGAAGCGCGGATCCTTGCGCAGGTTCTCGAGGTCCGCGTCGTTCTTGCACATGTCCGCATGGCTCATGCGCGCGGAGTTACCCATGATCGTGCCGTAGCCCGCGCCCCAGCCCCAGTCCGCGCCCTTCCCGAGCCAATCGAGGCCCTGGTCGACGTGCCCCTGGAGCGACTCGAGGCACGCGAGGTTGTACGCGGTGCCCGGCACCTCGGGCTGGACCACGAGCAGCTCTTCCAGGAGCTTCACGCCGTCGCCCCAGCGCTTCGCCTGGATGGCCTCGTTCACCTTCTGAGTGATCTCCTGGATCTTGGCGGGGTCCGGAGTCTGCGCGAACACCGGCGCGGCGGCGAGGACGACGGCGAACACGAAGCGGAGCCAACGAGACATCGGATTCCTCCTGAGCGCGGTGAGCGAGCCCGCGGGAGCGAGCGCGCGCTCCCGAATGCGGCCGAGGGGCGGTTCCGCCCCGTGCGCATCACTTCACTGCTTTTCGCGCGGGCTGTCCACCCCGGACGGCGGCACGTTGGCCATCGCCGCGCGCGTCGCCGCGGCCCAGCGGCCCTCCGGCTCCGCGGCGAGGTAGCGTTCGAGCTCGGCCGCCGCGCCCGCGGGATCGCCGGCCTGGAACAGCGCCTTCGCACGGTTCACGTGCACCGGCTCGGGGAGCTCGAGCCCTTCGCGCTCGGCGGTCGCGAGCACCGTCCGCCAGAGCTCGGCCGCCTCGGCGAAGCGCCGCGTCTCGTACAGCACGACCGCGAGGTGGTTCTGCGCCGCGACGTCGCCCGGCGCGTAGGCGAGCGCCGCGCGGAACTCGCGCTCCGCGCGCTCGAGGTCGTGCTTCGAGTAGGCGGCCACGCCGAGCTCGCGCCGTGCGCGCGCGCCGTCCGCGAGGATCTCGACGCCGCTCGCGAGCTCCGCGTCCGTGAGGCCGAGCTCCCGCGCGCGCGCGAACCGCGTGAGCGCGAGCTCGCGGTTCTTCGCGAGCAACGCGCCGAACGCCGCCTTCTTGCACAGGAGCGCGAGCTCGCCCTGGAGCGGCTCCTGCTTCGCGCACAGGTCCTCGAGCGTCGCGAGCGCGTGCGTGAAGTCGCCCATCGCGGCCTGGAGATCGGCCTGCAGGCGCCGCGCGTCGACGTCGTCCGGATCGAAGGCGAGCGCGCGGTCGACGTGCGCGCGCGCCTCGACCGCGTTCTCGGCCTTCGCGCACTGTTTCGCGACGAGCAGGTGCGCCTCGGCCAGCGCGCGGTCCGCGAACGCGAGCTCCGGGTCCGCGGCGCCCGCGCGCTCCAGGAACTCGAGGCCCTTCTTCGCGCCGCCTTCCTTGAAGATCCAGAGCACGCCGCGCGCGCGTAGGAGCTCGGCGGAGGGGCCGCAGGCGTCGTCGCCGCGCTTGAGCTCGCTCCACGCCGTCTCGAACTTCTGCTCCGCCGCGTAGAGCTCGGCGAGCGCCGCGTAGACCGCGGGATCGGCGGGCCGCGCGGTGCGTTCGGCCTCGAGCAGGCGCAGCGCGTCGAAGAGCCGGCCGTCGAGCGCCGCGAAGCGCGCGCGGAGCTCGCCCGCCTCGTCGCCCGCGCGTTCCGCGGGGGGAACGAGCGCGCGCGCCGCCTCGATGCGGCCGAAGTCGAGCGCGCGGCGCCGCTGGACCAGGTCC
>JACRIO010000070.1 GCA_016220035.1 Planctomycetota bacterium
CGAGCGAGTCCCGGTTCGAGTCCGTCGTCGAAACGATGCAGCGCAGGGAACCCTCGGTGCGCACGAGCTTGGTGAGCTGGCGGGTGTCGACGCCCTCGATCGCGACCACCTTCTGCTTCCTCAACCACTCGGACAGCGACATCGTCGCGCGGAAATTGCTCGGGATCGCGGACATCTCGCGCATCACGAAGGCCTCGGCCCACGCGCGCCCGCTCTCGGCGTCCTCCTCGGCGATTCCGTAGTTGCCCATGAGCGGGTAGGTCATGATCACGACCTGACCGGCGTACGACGGATCGGTGAGGATCTCGTGGTAGCCCGTCATCGCCGTGTTGAACACGAGGTCGCCTCCGCGCTCGCCGTCGGCGCCCGCCGACCAGCCCTTCAGCACGGTTCCGTTCTCGAGCGCCAAGTACGCTTCCTTGCGGGTCATTGCTTCGTCACCTCGGTCTGGCGGTTGATCATCGCCGCCATCGTTCCAGCCCCAAATCCGTTGTCGATGTTCACGACCGCCACGCCGGCCGCGCAACTGTTCAGCATCGCGAGCAGCGCCGCGACACCGCCGAACGACGCGCCGTAGCCGACGGAAGTCGGCACCGCGATCACCGGACGGTCGACGAGGCCGGCGACGACGCTCGGGAGCGCCCCCTCCATGCCCGCGACGACGACGAGCGCGCGCGCCGACTGCAGGCGCTCGGTGTGCGCGAGCAAGCGGTGGATCCCGGCGACACCGGCGTCGCGGATGCGCTCGACGCGCGCACCGGAGAGGCGCGCCGTGATCTCGGCCTCCTCGGCGACGGGCTCGTCGGACGTGCCGGCGCTGATCACGAGCACGAGACCTTCCTGCTCGAGGCCCGACTCGGGCTCCACCGTCACGCAGCGCGCGTTCGCGTGGTGCACGGCGTGGGGGAGCTCGCTCGCGAGCAGGAGCGCCGCCTCGGGTGCCGCGCGCGTGACGAGCAGGCGATCGTGGTGCTCGAGCAGCGCGCGCGCGATCTCGAGGACCTGCTGCGGCGTCTTGCCCTGCCCGAAAACGACCTCCGCCTGGCCGCAACGCATGCGCCGGTGCGTGTCGAGCTGCGAGTGGCCGAGGTCGTGCACGGGCCACGAACGCAGGCGGGAGAGCCCCTGGTCGACGCCCAAACGGCCGTCCCGGATGGACTCGAGGATCACGCGGAGCTCGGTGCGTTCCAAGGCGGGCGGAGAGTCTATCGGGCAGTCGAGAGGAGTGCAGCTCCTGCTTCCCGAACGGGCGGTTTCCCCGTGGAAAACCGCGGTGAGCGTCGGTCCTCAGCGCGGCGACGCCTCGAGCGCGAGGCCGGCGCTCCCGCCCGCCTTCCACACGTGCCAGCCGAGGCCCGCGATCATCACCGCGTTGTCGGTGCAGTACGCGGGCGACGGAAAAACAGCGACGAGGCCGCGCTCCGCCGCGCGCATGGTCATCTCGGCGCGCAAGCGCTGGTTGCACGCCACGCCGCCGGCCACGAGGATCGTCCGCAGGCCTTCGCGCTCCGCCGCGCGCAGGCACTCGCCGACGAGCACGTCGCAGACCGCCTGCTCGAACGACGCCGCGATGTCGGCGCGCCGCGGGATCGCTTCCGGCGGCGGCAGCGTCGCGCGCGCATCCTGGCCGCGCACCTGGTAGAGCACCGCGGTCTTGATGCCGCTGAACGAGAACTCGGGGCCCGTCGCGCGTTTCGATCGATAGCGGGGGAGCTCGATCGCGCGCGGGTCGCCCTCGCGCGCGAGCTTCGAGACCGCGGGACCGCCCGGGTAGCCGAGGCCGAGGAGGTGCGCGACCTTGTCGAAGGCCTCGCCCGCCGCGTCGTCGAGCGTCGTGCCGAGCAGCTCGAGCGCGAGCGGGTTCTCCACGCGGTACACCGCCGTGTGCCCGCCCGAGACGACGAGCGCGAGGCACGGGTACTCGAAGCGTTCCGCCTCCATCGTGGCCGCGTGGACGTGCGCCTCGATGTGGTGCACGCCGACGAGCGGGAGCCCGCGCGCGAACGCGAGGCCCTTCGCGGCCGACAGTCCGACGAGCAGCGAGCCGATCAGCCCCGGCCGCGTCGTCACGGCGATCGCGGACAGGTCGTCGAGCTCGACGCGCGCCTCCGCGAGCGCCGCGTCGATCACGGGCAGGATCTTCTGCAGGTGCGAGCGTCCCGCGATCTCCGGCACGACGCCGCCGTAGACCGCGTGCATCGCGGCCTGGCTGTGCACGCACGACGACAGGATGCGCCGTCCGTCCGCGACGACCGCGGCGGCGGTCTCGTCGCACGACGATTCGATTCCGAGGACGAGCTCGCCGCTCACGGCCGTTCCGCTCCCGGACCGGGACGCCGGCCTTGCAGGAGCTCGATCGCGCTCGCGAGCTGACGGTCCTCCGGCGCCTCGTCGAGCACGCGGACCTTCTCGCGCTCCTCCCACGCGCGCAGCGCCGGCAGCGCTTCCGGCGGCGGCGGTTGGCGACCGAGGAAGGCATGGAGTTCCTGCGCTTCGGCGGCGGTGAGCTCGACCAGCACGTCGGGGGCGATGCCGAAGGGCGCGTCCTCGCCGTGTTCGAGGTTGCGGTGCGCCGGCGTGAAGTAGAACGACGTGGTGACCTTCGCGGAGGTGCTCCACTCGGGGAACGAGAGGATCGTCTGCACGGTCCCCTTGCCCCACGTCGGCGCGCCGACGACGACCGCGGCGCGGTGGTCCTGCAGCGCGGCGGCGAGCACCTCGCTGGCGCTCGCGGACTCCTCGTCGACGAGCACGACGAGCGGGAAACCCGCGTGCGAGGCTTCCTCCGGCACGGCCGAGTAGGGGAGCACTTCTTTGCGGTTCTCGGTCGTGACGATCACGCCGTGCGCGATGAACCGGCGCGCGATCGCGATAGCGCTGGCGAGCGTGCCGCCGCCGTTGCCGCGCAGGTCGATCACGAGCGCGCGCATCCCCTGCGCGGCGAGGCGCTCGAAGGCCGCGTCGAACTCCGTCGCGGTCTCCCGGCTGAACGAGTGGAGCGCGAGGTAGCCGATCTTGCGCGCGTCGTCGACGATGCGCTCGGCGCGGACAGTGGGCTCGACCACCGATTCGCGCGGGATCACGAGCTCGCGTCGTCCGCCGTCGAGGCTCGCGACGGTCATCCGCACGGCGTCGGCGTCGTCGCGCGAGAGGACCGCGCGCACGCCCGCTTCGTCGAACTCTCCGTAGGCGCGCCCGTCGAGCTCGAGGATCCGGTCGCCGACGCGCAGGCCGTGCGCCTCGGCCGGCGAGCCCCGCAAGGGGAAGAGCACGCGGCCCTCCGCGATCGGACGGCGGAGCACGATGCCGATCCCGCGGTAGCGGCCGCCGGTCTCGCGCTCCATCGCGGCCGTCTCCGCGGCGTCGTAGTACTTCGAGTACCGATCGAGGCCCGCGAGCATGCCCCGCAGCGCGTCGTCGGCGAGCTTCTTCCTGTCGGGCGCGCGCACGAAGCGCTGCTCCGCGAACCCGCGCACGCCCCGGTAGCGCGCGAGCTCCTCGCGATCGTCCTGGAGGCCGTGCAGCGCAAGCAGCGTCGCCGTCGCGCCCGCGAGCAGACCCAGGAGGAAGACGAAGGCGCGCGGCATGGCCGGAAGAACCTACCCGGCATTCGGGGCACGGCCAACCTCCGCGATTGTCTCCGGCGTAGGACGTCGAGCGCTCGGAAGCGCTCGTTCGGGGGCGTCGGCCCGCGAACTCGCCGCGCAAAGCGCCATCGCCGCGCGCTACGTCCCTGGCATGGGCTTCGCCGTCGAGCGCGCGCATCGAGGCAGCGTTTGTCGTCCTTCGCGTTCGTGATCCTCCTCTCCGCGGCCGCAGGCGGGCCCCGCCAGGCTTCGATTCCGCCGGCGAACTCGCTCGGACGCGCGCTCGCGATCTACGCCGCGTGCGACGTCGACCGCGACGGGCGGCTCTCCGCGGAGGAGGCGAAGCGGATCGCGGGCGGACTCGCGGAGCTCGACGACGACCATGACGGCCGCGTCGATCGCGGCGAGTTCCTCGTGCACTACCGCGGGCTCCTCGTCCGTGACGGCGTCAAGCCCGCGGCGGATCTCGACGACGCGGTCGCGCGCGTCCAGGTCCAACGCCGCGCGCGCGCGCTCGTCCCGGGGACGCGCGTCGCG
>JACRIO010000071.1 GCA_016220035.1 Planctomycetota bacterium
CCGCTCGCGCAGGAGCTGACGGAGGTCGTCTCCGGCCGCGCGCGCGTCGCGCACGAGGAACTGCACGGTCTGGCCGACGCGCAGCGCATCGTCGCCGACCGCGAGCGCGCCGGCCGCGTTGTCCGCGCCCACGATGCCGCGCACGAGGAAGTCGCCGCGCTCGTAGCGGCTCTTCGTGGCGTCGAGCGCGAGGCCGAGGAACGGCTGGCGCTGCAGGAGCGCTCGGTCCTCGGGGGTGAGCGTCTCGAAGAGCTCGATCAGCGCTCGGATCGCGGGCTTTCCGCCGAGGCGTTGGATCAGGTTCTCCTTGCACGCCGTGATCACGAACGGCTTTCCCACGGGACGGCAGCCTTGGCTCACGACGGTGACCACCTCGACGTCGCCCTCGACGACGAGGCCGAGCGCGCCTCCGTCGATCACGCCGTTGGCATCGAAGAGCAGGTTTTGTCCCGGGCCCGTCCCGCCGCTCGCCATGCCGCCGATCGCGGGCACGCCCGGGAGTTCCGCGTCGAGCACGCGCAGGTAGTCGCTCATCGGGAACGTGTACGCGTCGGCGAGGAGCAGCAGGCTCGCACGCGAGCGGTCCTCGACGACCGGCAGGTGCGAGAATGCGAAGGTCTCGTCGCCTTGACGCCGCGCCTGCGCCTCGAACGGAGCGAGACGAGTGCCCGGGAGCACGGCTCCCCACACCGACAACGCGGCGCCGCGCTCGACCTCGTGCTCCGCGCCGAGCACCCCCTGGCCCGTGCAACCGAGGACGACGCGCGCCTTCGTTTTCGCCGCGAGTCGCGGGCCGAGCGTCTCGATCGCCGTGCCGTAGTGGTGCGAGACGAAGGCGAGGACGAGGTCAGGCGCGACGCCGTCGAGGCCGTGGCCCAGTTCGCGGACGCAGGACTCGAAGGCGACCTCGAACTCGGGAGCGGTGGAGAGGGAGCTGGCGAAGCGCGCATGCGTGGTCATGGTGTGCGCTCATGGTGCGGATTCGGCCCACTTCCGGCACGGACGGTCCCGGGATTCCGCGCGGAAGCGCCGCCGACGGCAACGCCGGCGCCGTCTCTCGCTACCCTGTTCGTGTCGTCGCGACGACATCGGCGAGGCGCCCCGCGTCGTGATCCGTGGACGCGCGTCCGCGGGAGCAGGCCCTGAACGCGACCTCCGCGGGCTGCCTCGCCGACCTCCCCGAGAGGAAGACCGGGACGTCAAGCGAGCTTCGGCACCTCGCCGAGCTTGCGCCAGCGCAGCACGCTCGTCGCGTCGAAGGCGAAGTCGCGCTGCTTCACGTCGACGCCGTACGTCGCCGTCTCGCGGATGTAGGCCTCGGGATCGACCCCAACCGGCGGATCGTAGAGGTCGACGTCGTGCATGAGCGCTTGGAAGCCGCTGACGCTGTCGAAGCGGCCGATGATCACGCGCCCCGTCTTCGTCTCGATCACGAGGTTCAGGCCGTGCGGAGCGGTGCGGAGATCGGCGTTCATGCGTCGTGCGGCGTTCCGGGCTGGTTTCGTCGGGCGCCGGAGCGGCGGCGACGAGCGGCAGACTCTAACATGGCCGGACGATGAAGCTCATTCCGTCGACCTACGTGTGGTTCAACGGCGAACTCGTTCCCTGGGACAAGGCGCAGGTGCACGTGCTCACGCACGCCATGCACTACGGCTCCGCGGTGTTCGAGGGCATCCGCGCCTACGCCGCGCGCAACGGGACGGCCGTCTTCGGGCTGCGCGAGCACGTCGAGCGTCTCTTCCACTCGTGCAAGATCGTGGGCATGCCGATGCGCTGGACGCACGACCAGGTGGCGACCGCGATCCGCGACACCGTGCGCGCGAACAAGCACGACGCGTGCTACATCCGTCCGCTCGTGTACCGCGGCTACGGTGCGCTCGGCGTGTGGCCGGACGAATGCCCGGTGGAGCTCGCGATCGCGACCTTTCCGTGGGTCAAGGCGAACGAGAAGGAGCTCCTCGAGAAAGGCATCGACGTCGGAGTGTCGAGCTGGCGGCGCATGGCGCCCGACACGCACCCCGCGATGGCGAAGGTCGCGGGCAACTACGTGAACAGCCAGCTCGTGATCTCCGAGGCGAAGCGACACGGATACGCGGAAGGCATCGTGCTCGACGTCGACGGCTACCTGTCGGAGGGCAGCGGCCAGAACCTGTTCCTCGTGCAGGAAGGCCGCGTCCACACGCCGCCGGTCGGGGACTCGATCCTCGCGGGCATCACGCGCAAGGCAGTGATCGCGCTCGCGGAGGACATGAACCTCGATGTGCGCGAGCAGCGGTTGCCGCGCGAGATGCTCTACACGTGTGACGAACTCTTCTTCACGGGCACCGCAGCCGAGATCACGCCGATCAAGAGCGTCGACGGGAAGCCCGTGAGCGCCGGACTGCGCGGACCGATCACGGCCCGACTCCAGCAGCGCTTCTATGCGATCGCGCGCGGCGAGGTCGAGGATCAGCGCGGCTGGCTGACACGCGTCTGACCGCGCGCGGCGCCGTCGAGCGACCACCCGCACGGCGGAAGCAGCTCCCCGCGCGACGATCCGGCGGCGGAGCGCGTGATCGAGCTCCCGTCACGCCGCGGGAACATGCTTGGCGTGAGGCGCTCCTCGCCGGCGCGCGCCGACGAACGGGACTTCCCGTTGCGCCCCGGCACGACCACCGCAAACCCCGTCGTGTACGCAGGCCTTGCTCGCGGCATGCCGGTTGCCAACGCGGCGTCCCGCAACTCGTTCGAGAGCTCCTCGGGCGCGCGGGATCACGGCCATGCTCCTCCCCGCCCTGCTGCTCTTCCAACTGCCCGTCCTCCCGCTCTCCAGCCCGCTCGCGTTCCCCGCGGGGAACGAACGATGGTCTCTCATGCGCAGCGCGCGCCCGCCCTCCGCGGGTGAGGAAGAGGAGTGCGACGCTCCCGCGTGCTTCCAGGGACCACCCCGCGATGCGACCGGCCATGCGGACCGCGTCCCGCCCGGCGGAGGCGACTCGGGCGGCGCGGCGGGCGGGAGTTGGCGCGGGCCCGGCGACACGGTCGCTCCTGGATCGCCCACGGGTGGTGGCGGATCGAACGGCGGAGGTACCCCCGCGGGGCCGACGCGCGGTGGCGGTCCGAGCCCAGGTCCCAAGCCGGGTCCCGTGGTCGGTCTCGGAGCGGTGAACAGCGGCGGACCCTCGACCCCGACCCTCGCGATGGAGGTCGACGACGGCTGGTGGCTGTGGTGGGAGTACAACAAGACCGAGTACGTGCGGCCGCGCGGGCTCGCGTTCTGGCGCGTGGCGGCGACCGGCGACGACGCGGTCGAGGCGTGGAACAAGTCCATCGAGCGCGCGCGAGCGGAGCTCTCGACCGTGTTCACCGCGGCGCTCGCCGACGACGATGCGCGCGTGCGCGCAGCGGCGTGCGATGCGCTCGCGAAACTCGGCGGCGCGCCCGTCGTGCCGCACCTGCTCCGGTTGCTCGAGGACAAGAGCACGGAGGTGCGCCACCACGCGTTGCTCGCGCTCGGAGCGTCGGGCGCGCGTGAAGCGGTCGCTCCGCTGATCTCGATCGCGCGCACGGGTCGCCTCGAAGGGCGTTCGGAGCGCATCACGCCGATCGCTTCGGCCGTCGCCGTCGCGGGGCTCGCGCTCGGCCGCCGCATCGCGCCCGAGGACGGCTTCGATCAGCGTGTGGACGAGGCCGTGCTCCAGAGCCTCGCTCTGGGGACGAAGGCGGAGCACGAAGCGCTCGTCTCGGCCGCGATGATCTACCAGCGGCTCGTCCCGTGCGCCGACCTCGACCGGATCGCGCGCAAGCTCGCGGAGGACCGCGACGAATCGCCCAGCGTGCGTTGCCGCGCGATCGAGGCGCATGCCGTATCGGACGATCCGGAGACGCTCGCGCGGCTCGAGCGTTTCCTCGCGAGCGATCGACTCGACGAGCGGCGCTCGGCGGCGCTCGCGCTCGGCGGTTTCCTCGAGCCGCGTGCCCTGCCGCTGCTCCAGTCGGCCTACGCGACCGAGAAGGAGCCGCTCACTCGCGGGCTCCTCTTGGTCTCGATCGGCCGGCACGGCGGCGTCGACGCGCGCGAGTTCCTGCTGCGCGCGTTGGAGCAGGAAGGGAGCGCGCAGCGGCACTGGGCCGCGCTCGCGCTCGGCCTCGTCGGACGCAAGGACCCCGAGAGCGTGATTCGCAAGGCGCTGCGTGACGGCGTCGCCAAGGAGAAGAGTCGCGAAGTGCTCGGAGCCTGGTGGCTCGCGCTGGGCCTCGCGCGCGACGAGGAAGCGCGCAACCTGCTGCGGGACGCCCTCGGGTCGAGCGTCGACGCGCACCAGCGCATGTACGCCGCGACCGCGCTCGGCATGCTCGGTGGGAACGAGTCGGCGAACGTGCTCCGCGAGCGGCTCGTGGTCGAACCGTCCGCGCAGCTCCGGGTCGCGTGCGCGCTGGCGCTGGGTCAGATCGGACGCGAGGACGACGCGGGTGCGATGCTAGCCGTGCTCGAAGGCGTCAAGGATCCCGCGCTCCTCGGCGCCGCGTCCGCCGCCGTCGCCTACCACGGGAGCCGCGCGGCGCTGGAGCGGCTCACCGTGCGCGCGCGCGACGTCGAAGGCCCGCGGCTGCCGCGCGCGGCGGCGATCGAGAGCCTCTCGATGATGCTCGGGCGCACGCAGCCGTACTCCTTCGGCGCGATCTCGCGGCAGGCGAACTACACCGTGTTCAGCGACTGGGTGAAGGGGATGTTGCAGGTGTCGCTGTAGGCGACGACTGCTCCCGGGGACGACGCGCCGCGGGCCCGTGCCGCGGCGCGTTCGTCAGCGCGGAACGATGCGCGTGCCGAGCACGCGATCGTGCAGGCCGCGCGACGGATCGACGAAGGCGTGCGCGATCAGCGCCGCGTGCGCGGCGACGCCCAGGAGCAGCGCGATCCAGGCTGCCGCAGGCCCCACGGACTCGTGCAGGATCCAGGCGGGCGCGTACACCGCGGCGAGCACGGTCGCGGCGAGCGTCGAGCGCGCCATGAAAGTCCACCGCGAGGCGCGGCGGCCGCGGCGATCGCGCAGACGCAGCTCCGCCAGCGCGAACGAGAATCCGCCGCCGAAGCGCAGCGCGCCGAGCGCCGTGAAGGCCCAGCCGATGCCCGTCGCGATCAGTGGGGTCACGACAGCCAAGCCGCGCGGACCGTCCCCGGAGGCGTCCGCGACGATTTCGATAGGACCGCGCGCGCCACGGGCCCACTCGACTTCCTGATCCGAGGCCGAGGGGTACAGCTCGACGGCGTGGTCGACCTGCGCGCGCGCCTCCTTCGAGAAGGTCGGCTTGACGAACGGAGGCTCGTGGTTGCGTTTCCAGTCCGACAACAGGATCTGTCGAGCGCGCCGTTCGTCGTTCGTGAGTGGGCGCAGCTCGAAAAGGGTGGAGCCTTCGATCGCGCCTTCGTCCACCGGCGTGGTGCCGCGGACCAGCGACGTGGCCAGCAGGTCCGCGGTGCTCTGCGTCTCCATGCTCGTCGCGAACAGGATCGCGCCCGCGACGAGGAACGCGGTCGGAAGCAGCACCGGGCCCGAGGAGAAGGCCACTTGCACGGCGCGCGCGCGCCGTGAGACGTGCACGGGCCGCGCTTCGAGCGACGCGAGCGCGTTCCGCGCCTCGACGAGCTCGGCGAACGGCGGCTCGAGGCCGTAGAGCTTGCGCGCGACGGGCTCGGCCGACTCGGGGAGGTCCGAGGGAAGGGTCGATCCCTGCGGCAGGAGCGCGCGTGCGGCGCGAACGAGGAGCTCGCTCGGTGCATGCTCGGAAGTCGGTGCGTCGCCCGCGGAGGCATCGAGCACGCGCACGCTCCACGAACGGTCGATCCACAGTCGATGCAGCGAGAGCGGCTCGTCGCCCGATTCCGCGAGCTCCTGCGCGAGCGAGGTGAGCATGCGCCGCTGCGTCGCGAACGGAATCGCGATGCCGCGCGCGGCGCAGGCGAGCAAGCTCGTGCCGCCGGGGTCCTCGAACACCTCGTATTTGCGCTCGCCCACCTCCAGCGCGGCGAGCCAGCGCACGCGACCGCCGCGTTGGAGCACACGCCGCTCCTCGGGCACCTGCGCGCGCCCGGGTTCGAGCTCCAGCATCCACACGCTGCGCTCGAGCGCTTCGTCGCGCGCCTTCAAGAGGATGCCCCACGGTGTGCGGCCGATCGCGCCCTGCACGGAGTACTCGCCGACGCGCGCGGGCATCGCCGAGTAGGCGGCGAGCGGTGCGTCGGGCGGCGGAGCCGCGCGCTTCGTGCTCGCGAAGGGATGCCGGCGCTGGATCGTCCGCGTGCCGCTCGCGAACTCGTGCAGACCGCGCCATCCGTTCCCACGGCGCATGCTCACGAGCATGAGGAGCCCGAGCCAGGTGCCCCCCATGCCGATGACGAGCCCGAGGTTCGAGTCTTCCGGGTTCGCGATGCGCATGTACACGTCGCGCGCGAGCGGCGGGGAGAAGAAGACGAGGGCGCGCAGCGCGGTGCGGGCTCGGTGCGCGAAGTCCGCGCGGGCGGCGACGACGTGCAGGCCCAGGATCCACTTGGCCGGCGTCGTCGACAGCCAGGTCTCGAACGCGGCGAAGTAGAGCACATAGCCGAGCACGAACAGCCCGTCGATCACCGGGTTCGCGAAGCGCCAGCTCTGCTTCGGTAGGCGGTCGAGGAGCGAAGCATCGAGGAGCATCGCGCACTTCCCGACGAGGCTCGCGATCATCCAGAGCAGGGCCAAGTCCAGCAGGAAGGCCGCGACACGCTTCAGCCGCGACGCCGGAAGCGAGCTGTTCGAGACGTAGACGAGCAGCGCGGCGCGCAGCTCCGCGTGCGTCTGGAAGCGCCGCTTCGGATCGCGCTCGAGCGCCTTCATCACGACCCGCGCGAGCCCGCGCGCAACGTCGGGGCGGAGTTCGCGCGGCGACGGCGGCGACTCGCTGAGGATGTTCGCGAGCACCTCGCCCAGGTTCGTCCCGGAATGCGGCGCGCGGCCCGTGAGCAGCGCGTAGAGCGTCGCTCCACAGGAGTACAGGTCGCTGCGCTGGTCGACCTCGCGGCCCTTCACCTGCTCGGGGGAGGCGTACAACGGCGACCCGAGGAACTGCCCCGAGCGCGTGAGCTGCAGATCCGCCTGCACCGTGCGCGCGAGCCCGAAGTCGCCGACCTTGACGTGCCCGTCCTCGGTAAGGAAGCAATTCGACGGCTTCACGTCACGGTGCACGATGCCGCTGTCGGCCGCGGCTTCGAGCCCCTCGAGGATCTCGATCGTCCACCGCACCGCCTGCTCGATCGGGATCGGGACGCCGCGTGCGAGGCGCTGCTCCAGCGTCTCGCCGCCGACGAGCTCCATCGCGATCGCGGGCGAGCCTTCGATCTCGTGCGCGCCGTAGACGAACACGCAGCGCGAATCGGAGAGCGAAGCGGCGATGCGGGCTTCGCGACGGAAGCGCTCGAACGCTTCGTCCGACAGCGTGAGGTCCGCCAACAGCACCTTGAGCGCGACCCGGCGGCCGGAAGCGAGCTCCTGGGCCTCGTAGACGATCCCCATGCCGCCGCGGCCGAGCTCGCGTCGCAGTTCGAAGCCGCCGGCGCGGCGGGGGAGCGTCTGGTCGGCGGCCGTGGGCACGCGGGGATTCTATGCGGGGCCGGGGCCGGAGCGAAGTCGAGGACGGCGCGGAGGTCCCTTGTCGGAGAATATCTCGATGATATCATCGTACTAGCACGTGCGAGGGCTCGTCCTCGCCAAGGAGACCACCATGCAATCCCGCAATCCCACGAAGGAAACGACCTTCGGCCCCCTCAACGGCTACCTGATGCTGCTCGTCGTGTTCGGCCTGATCGGCGGCGCGATCGCGCTGTTCGTGTCCGGCGGAAACCGTCCCGATCCCGTGATCATCCTCGGTGGAGCCGGGCTCATCTTCGCCGCCGTGCTCTGCCTGCCCGGGTTCTTCGTCGTCGAGCCCAACCTCGGCCGCGCGCTCGTCCTGTTCGGCAACTACCGCGGCACGGTGCGCACGCCGGGCCTCTTCTGGACCAATCCGTTCACGAGCAAGAAGAAGATCTCGCTGCGCGCCCACAACCTGAACGGCAAGCCGCTCAAGGTGAACGACTTGCTCGGCAACCCGATCGAGATCGCGGTCGTCGTCGTGTGGCAGGTGCACGACAGCGCGCAGGCCCTGTTCGACGTGGAGAGCTTCGAGCACTTCGTCGAAGTGCAGGGCGAGTCCGCGCTGCGCCTCGTCGCGAGCCGGCACCCCTACGACGACGGTCAGGCCTCCGACGTCTCGACCACGCTCCGCGGCAGTGCCGACGAGGTCGCGCGGGAGCTCCAGCACGAGCTCCAGGAGCGCCTGAAGCTCGCGGGCATCGAAGTCCTCGAGGCACGGCTCTCGCACCTGGCCTACGCTCCGGAGATCGCGCACGCGATGCTCCAGCGTCAGCAGGCGACGGCGATCATCGCCGCGCGAACGAAGATCGTCGACGGCGCGGTCGGGATGGTCGACATGGCGCTCGCCCGGCTCTCCGAGAAGGGCGTCGTGCACCTGGACGAGGAACGCAAGGCGACGCTCGTCGGCAACCTCCTCGTCGTGCTCTGCGGCAACACCAATCCGACCCCGGTGGTGAACACGGGCTCGCTCTACACGTGAGAGGTGCCGCATGGTCCGGCGTGATGCGCGACCGAACGCGGACGATGAGCCGCCTGATCGCAAGCCGTTCCTCCTGCGCCTCCCCCCCGACGTCATGGAGGAGCTGCGCGTGTGGGCGACGCAAGATCTGCGCAGCCTGAACGCGCACATCGAGTTCCTGCTCCGCGAGGCGCTCAAGCGGCGCAAGGGCAAACGCGGCTGAGACCCGAAGGCGAGCGGCTCACGACGAGGGGCCGCTCGCCGCTTTCTTCGAGCGCACCGGCGGTTCCCTGGAAGAACCACCGAGGGCGCGCGTCCGTCGGTCGTCCCCGTCCCTCGGCGCGTCATGAGCTCCAGACCCCTCCCCTGGATCCTCGCCGGCCTCGTCGCCGGCGCGACGGTTTTCCAGCTCGCTTCCGCGCCGGGCACGTCGACCGCCGCGGAGCCGACGCGCTCGCCCGTCGCGGTCCCGACGGCCGCGCGCGACGGCGAGGAGCGCATGGTGACGCCGAAGGAACTCGAATCCCGCCGGCCCGCGGCGCGCGACCGTGCGGCCGGCGCGCCCCAACACCTGGGTCTCGGCGAGTCGGACCTCACGACCTACACCTTCGAGCTGAGCGTGGTCGACGGCGACGACCAGCCGCTTTCCGGCGCCGCGGTCTACCTCGCGCCCTGGCCCGGCCCGCTGTCGCACGCCGGCGTCACGGACGTTCGCGGTCGCCTGCGCGTGCAGTGGACGGCGCGCCGCACATCCATGCGCGTCGCCTTCGCCGCGGCGCACCCGCGCGAAGGCGCGTCGAACCTGCGCGTCGTCGAGCTGACGGCGCGGCCCTTCGCGGCGATGGTCGAGCTCCGGCCGCCCTCGAATCACGGTGTCCGCGAGCTCGAGCCCCTGGACACGCCGAACCCCTGGTCGAGCGCGGACGCGCATCGCGCTCGCCTCGACGAGCGCGGGCTCTTGCGTTTCTCGGCCGAAGCGCCGGGGCTGCCGGGCGCGGCGCTCGAACTCCCGCGCGGATGGTCGTTCCCTGCCGCGTGCGCGGCGACGAGCGCGCTGCCCGACGTCGTCCCGCAGGCGCACGCCTTCGGCGTCGCGCGCGAACCCAACGGCCGGCCGGCGCGCGGGGTGCGTGTCCGAGCGAGCGAAGCGATGCTCGATTTCGAGCTCTCGACCCGCTCGCAGGACGACGGCGCGTTCGTGCTCGGGCCGCTGCCGCGCGACGGCGCGCACGTCTCGGTCGGCGGCGGCGACGCGGGCCGCTACGAGACGGAGCTCGGCTTCGGCGTCGAGCCCTTCCAGCACCTGAACCCGTCGCTGCAGCGCGGGCGCGAGGTCGTCGGGCGCTGCATCGACGCCGTGGGGCGTCCGCTCCAAGGCTGGCGCGTCGAGCTTTCCGACCCAGGCTCGCGCCCTCCCTGGGCCGACATGGCCTGGACCGTCGCGGACGGCTCGTTCCGCGTGCCGAACGTCCCGTCGGCGCTTCTCCGCATCGACCTCCTTCCGCCGGGGAGCCGGCCGTCGCTCCCCTTCGCGATCGCGCGCGCAGTGCAGGCGGAGGATGAAATCCTGCTCGATTCGAGCGGAGGATTCGCGGATCGGTGCGCGATCACACTCGACGTGCTCGACGCCGAGGGCGCGTGCGTGGACCGCGCCGAGGCGCTGCTCGCCCCGATCGACGGCGATCGTGCGATCCGGCTCGAATTCGACGCCGTGCGTCGCTCGTTCCGCGCGCGCGACCTGCCCGCGGGCCGCTACGCGCTCCACGTGCACGCGCCCAACCACCGCTCGATCGAGCGCGAGGTCGGCCTCGTTCGCGAGGGCGAGGTCGACCTCGGCACGTTGCGCTTCGAGGCGAACGAATCCGTCGTCATCGAGCTCTCGGGCGGACTCGGCGCGACCGAAGTCCGTCTCGAGCGCGCGGATGCCGATCCGCCGCTCTACCTGGGGTCGTTCCAGGCCCGCGGCCGCTGGCGCATGCGGCTCCCCGCTGGCGACTACGTCCTCTACTCGCGCGAAGCGAACAGCGAGCGCGCAACGCCCTTCACCGTCGTCGCGGGTCGGCCGAACGCGGTGCGAATCGAGCGCTGAACGCGTCCGCGCTCAGGGCAGGAGCTCGATGCGCACGCCGTCGGTGAGGCCGACGCCCGCTGCGCTCTGCAGGTCGCGGTAGTAGAACTGCGCGAACACGTGCATGCCGGGTTGGAAGGCCGACGGCGCGGTGCGGAGGTAGGGCCCGAGGTCGCGCTCGAGCATCCCGCTGCAGTCGACGATGCCGTCCCCGCCGCCCGAGTCCGCGGTGCCGCCGCGTCGGAACGGGGCGCGCACGCAGAGGAAGCCGCCGTGGAACGGCGCGCGATCGCCGCCGTCGCCGAAGAGCAAGAGCCCGGTGCGGTGCGTGATGACATTCGTGGCGCGGATCAGGATCGGATCCGTCCCGGACAAGCTCGGCATCCCACTGGCGGCGATCGACGGCGTGCACCCGAGCGAGTTCACGACCGCCGTGCAGTAGTTCTGCGGCGACGGCGCGAAGCGCATGACGGTGACGCGCTGCAGGTTGGCCGCGTCGCGGAACACGACGTAGGGCACGTCGTTCGGCCCCACGGTCATCGCGAGGTAGTCCGCGGCGCCCGGGCTGAAGGCCGTGTTGCCCACCGGCACCCAATCGAGTCCATCGAAGCGGCGCACGGAGGCGCGATTGCCTTCGAGGTAGCTCTGGTAGGCGACGTAGGGCGTGTTCTGGCTGTCGAACGCGAGCGACAACCACTGCCGCCACGCTTCCGTCTGCACCTCGGGGAGATCGGTGCCCGCTCCCGAATACCCGACCTGCTGCCACGCCGCTCCGTCGAAGCGCATCACGACGATCTGCGCGTGCCAGCGGTAATACGCGATCCACGGGTTGCCCAGGCGATCGAGCGTGACCGTGATGTTCTGGGCGCCGTGCGGCGAGAAGCCCGGGTTCCCGAGATAGCTCCACGTCGCCGTGTTCGAGTCGAAGCGCATCACGCTCGCCTTGCCGGTGAGCGTGGCCGCGTCAGGCTGGTTTGCGTCCGCGAAGGCCGCGTACACGGCGCCCTGCGCGTCGACGTCGAGGCTCGGGTAGCCGGCGCCGGCTTGCGAGAACCCCTGCGTCCCGAGCCACTGCCAGATCCCGTCCCGGTACACGACGGCCGACGCTTCGTCCGCCGGCGCGGTCGTGCGGTCCGCGTAGATCACGGTCGGCGCGCCGTCGGGCGCGATCGCGATGTCGGTGTAGTGCGCTTCTCCCGGACTCGAGCCGCCGGGGCCGACGTTGGACCAAGCGCCGGCGGCAGCATCGAACGTGCGGACGCTGATGCGGCCGTTCGACGCGTAGTCGCGGCATGCGAGGTACACGCGATCCGTCGCGTCGATCGCGAGCTTGTTGTACCAGGCCTGTCCGTTGCTCGCGGAGCCCTTGCCGCCGACGTAGCTCCACGCGCCGTTCCGGTGTTGAAGGACGCTGCAACGGATCGCGGCGGTGCTCTGGTCCTGGAAAGCGACGTACGGCGTGCCGTCGCGCGCGACCGCGATCTGGCAACAGATGGCCGAACCGTCGCTGATCGCGGGCGGGCCGACGAGCTCCCACGTCGAGGACGACTGCGCGGCGAGCGGTGCCGCGAGTAGGAGAGGCAGTGCGCGAGTGAGGGGGGGCATGTGAAACCCTCGATGCGCGGCGCCGAACATCGCAACGCGAACACGAGGAGCGGAGCTCCTTCGGTGTGTCCGGCACGAAGCGTCGCGGTGTTCCAGGCCGCGAAGCGGTGGCTGACGGCAAGAGCGAGGGCGAGCCGATTCTAGCCGTGCTCCGCGCGCGACCGACAGACCCCGCAGACCCGCGTCCCGCTTCTGGTGACGCCGCCAAGGCGGCGGCGGGGCGCTTCGCGGCCGTGCTCGGCGGCCGTCAGCCGGGCTTCGGATGCACAGCGCGCGCTCGACGCGGGGCAGGGCGTCCGCGAGGATCCCTCCGTGACGACCCCCGACCCCTGGAACGCCGTGCTCGTCGCGCGGGAGGACCTCGGTCCGCGGCTCGCCGTCTTTCGCGTGCGCCCCGACACGGGCGCGGTCGCGGATTTCGAGCCCGGCCAGTTCGTGCAGATCGGGCTGCCGATGGACGCTTCGACGCCGCTCCAAGGTCCCGGCGCCGCGCGTCCGGGCCGCGTGCGCATGCACAAGCGCTCCTACTCGATCGCGAGCGCGCCCGTGTCGCGCGCGGAGGTCGAGCTCTACGTCGCGCGCGTCGACTCCGGCCGGTTCACGCCGATCCTGTGGGCGATGCGTCCGGGTGACCGACTGTGGCTCGACCCCGAACCGAAGGGCTTCTTCACCCTCGCGCGCGTCCCAGCGGAGCGGGATCTGGTGCTCGTCGCGACGGGGACGGGCCTCGCGCCGTACGTTTCGATGCTGCGCCATCACGCGGGGAGCGAGCGTTGGCGCCGCGCGGTCGTGATCCACGGCGTGCGGCGCCCCGACGAGCTCGGGTACCGCGCCGAGCTCGCCGCACGCGCCGCGCGCGACCCGCACTTCGCCTACGTGCCCGTGGTTTCGCGGCCCGAACCCGCGGACGCGTGGAAGGGGCTCACGGGCCGCGTCCAGGTCGCGCTCGAACCGGATCGCCTGCGGGCGCTCGGGGTGGAGCTCGACCCCGCGCGCACCCACGTCTTCCTCTGCGGCAACCCGGAGATGATCCGCGACGTGCGCGCGCTCCTGGAGCCCCTCGGATACCGCCCGGACGCCTTGGAGACGCCCGGAAGCCTGCACTTCGAGAAGTACTGGTGAGGCGCGGGCGCGTCGCGTCGAAATCCGGTTCCGAGCGGGAAGGGGAGCGTCGGAGCGGCGTCCGCGGGCCCGCCGTGAAGCTCCTCGCCGCCCTCCTGCTCCTCGCCGCCTGCGCGCCGACCGTGCCGCCGCAGGTGAGCGAGTTCGTGGACCAGGCGATCGAGCGCGCGACCCAGCAGGACTTCACGCCGGAATCCGGCGCGGGCGCGGCCGGCGGCGTGCGGGAGCTCTTCCACGCGGACGACGTGGCCCAAGGCGTCCAGTTCGAGCGGGGCGACCACGAGTTCGTGCTCGAGACGCTGGCGCTCGACGCGCGCACCGGCCGCTACGAACGTTCGCGTGCGCGCATCGCCGCCGACGGCGCGATCGAAGCGGTCGCCGCGCGCCGGGCGTGGGAGCTCTTCGTCGCGACGCGCGCGGAGGACGGCGAGGTCGCGATCCACTGCGTGCGCGTGCTGCCGAAGCTCGCGACCGACGAGGACACGCCGGCGCGTTGCGCGCGCGCGGCCCTGCTCCGCACGCGCGAGCTCGACGGCGTGCGTCTCCTCGCTTGCGATCCGGAAGGGCGCTACCTGCTCGCGCTCGGCGGCGACGGCGAGCGGCTGCTCCAGATCCCGATCCAGCGCGGCGCGACGGGCTACTTCGCGCTCGGCGCGGACCGGCTGCCGACCCTGCGCACGGCGTGCGGCCTCTTCTTCGGCAAGCACGTGCAGCGCGGCGTGGTGTGGGCGTTCGAATCGTGCGGCGAGCAGGGGCTCGACCGCGCGGTGCTCGTCGACCGCGACGAGGAGGGCAGCTTCGACGAGGTGCTGAACCTCGACGCGCGCGAGTGGGCCGAGAGCGCGTACCAGGGTTCGACCTGGACCGAGCAGAGCTTCGTCGCGGCGCGCTGAGCGCGCTTCGAGCGCTACGCGGGCTTCGAGGCGGGCCGTCCCAGGAGTCCGAGCTCCTGCGCATGCGGCCGGAGCGCCTCGATGACGAACGTGATGTGCGCGGCGAGCTCGACGCCGAGCAGTCGGCAGCCTTCGTGCACCTCCTCGCGCTCGACCTTGGCCGCGAAACCCCTGTCCTTGAGCTTCTTGAGCACGCTCGGCGCTTCGAGCGACAGGACCCCGCCCTCGCGCACATGACAGCACGCGCCGACGAAGCCCGTGAGCTCGTCGCAGGCGAGCAGCGTCTTGTCGAGCTGCGTGTCGTACGCGACGCCCCACTTCGTGTAGTGCGCGGAGATCGCGTGCGCGATCGCGTGCTCGCCGCGCTCGGAGAGCCACGCGACGATGCGCTTGGGGTGCTCCTCGGGCCACGCCTCGTAGTCGGCGTCGTGCAACATGCCCGCGAGCCCGAACGCCTCGACGTCGGCGGCCCCCCCGCCGTACTTCAGCGCGGCCGCGCGCATGACGAGCTCGACCGCGCGCGCGTGGTTGCGCAAGGCCGGCGTCGTCGTCCATTCACAGAGGTGCGCCCAGGCGGCGTCGCGGGTGAGCGGGGTGGTCATGGTCCCCAGAGAATAGGAAGGAGCGCGGTTCATGCGCCATGGACCGGCCCGCGGGTCCTCGCGCTCATCGACCGATGCGTTGGACCGCAAATGAGAGGCAGGCCGTGATGTCTTCGGGTTCGAGGTACGGGAAGGCCATCAAGATGCTCGCTGGCGATTCTCCTGCGGCGAGCATCTCGAGGACATCGATCACGCGAACGCGAAGCCCACGAATGCAGGCGCGGCCGCCGCACTTGTCCGACTCGATCGTGATGCGCTCCAGCAGGGATGACACGAGCCTCACTCTACCCGTCACATGGAGCGTTGGCCTCCGCACGGATACAGTCGAACGGCCACCGATTCGGGATCCATCATTCTGAGTCCACGATGAAGAGCCCCACGATCCTCGAAGTGAGTGGTTGGTTGCAGACCCTCGGCCTGACTCGAGCCGACGGGCGAGAGCTCCGCATTCTCGCTCCCTTCCACGAGCATCGAGAGCTCGCTGAGCAGCTCCTCCGCTGGTTGGCGGACTACATGCAGACCTCGACTCGGCCGGTGCTGGTCGGCGAAACCGTGGTGTGCGGCTACGCGGTACTGAAGCTCGACTCGAGTGACCCGGCGTACCTGGACCTGCATGAGCTCATCAACGATGGCAGCGAATCTCGATTGGGAGTGAGCGGCACACTTCGCGTGTTCGACGAACAGCGTCGCGCCTGCGTCAACGCTGGGGTCGCGTACGATCCTCCCAGTCCGGCTCGGCTGGCCGCGGTCGGGGAGGGCGTCCTCGATGGACTTCCTGCGTGGGGAATGCGCATCCCCTCTCCCGATCACATGTCCGGGTGGTGGATCGGAACGGAACGAACCGCCGAGGACTACTCGAACGTTCGCCCAGTTCACCTGTATCACGTCACCAACTCACGCCCGGACCTCGTGAAGTTCCTGGCGCTTTCAACCGGGTGTCGCTTCGATCAACGCGACCAGGATCGAGCCTGGTTCGATGCGGAGCTGCTGGACTCAGACGAGTGAGCTGAGCTCCTCGGACACGTTGGCCCCCTCCGCACTGTCGCCACGGTCTGCCGTCGAGCAAGCTGAAGCACCGCGATGCCCCAACCGCTCCCGATCGACGGCGTCTTGCCGCAGGTGGTCGACGCGCTGCGGTCGAGCGCCTGCGTCGTCCTCCGCGCGCCGACCGGCGCGGGGAAGACGACGCGCGTGCCGCCGGCGGTGCTCGATGCGGGGCTCGCGGGTTCGAAGCAGGTCGTCATGCTCGAGCCGCGGCGCATCGCGGCGCGCGCGGCGGCGCGGAGGATGGCCCAAGAGCGTGATGGTGGGCGCGGGGTCGAGCTCGGCGGCGAGGTCGGTTTCCATGTCCGCTTCGATCGCGTCGCGTCGGCGCGCACGAAGATCCTCGTCGTCACCGAGGGGCTGCTCGTGCGCATGCTCCAGGACGATCCGTTCCTCGAGCGCGTCGGCGTGCTCGTCTTCGACGAGTTCCACGAGCGCAACCTCGACACGGACCTCGCTCTCGCGCTCGCGCGCAAGGTGCAGCTCGAGGCGCGGCCGGACCTGAAGCTCGTCGTCATGTCGGCGACGATCGCGACGAAGCGCGTCGCGGAGTGGCTCGGCGGCGCCGCGGTCGTGGAGAGCGAGGGGCGGCTCCACCCCGTGATGATCGAGCACCTGGAGCGCGAGGAGGACCGTCCCGTGCCCCTGCAGGTCGCGGCGGGCGTGCAGAGAGTGCTCGGAAGCACGCGCGGCGACGTGCTCGCGTTCCTGCCGGGCGTGGGGGAGATCAAGCGCACGAGCGACGAACTCGCGGGCTTCGCGCAGAGGAACGGGCTCGCGCTCCACGAGCTCTACGGCGATCTCCCGCCCGAGGAGCAGGACGCGGTGTTGCGGCGCGGATCGAGGCGCAAGATCGTGCTCGCGACGAACGTCGCGGAGACGTCGGTGACGATCGACGGCGTCACCGCGGTCGTCGACTCGGGGCTCGCGCGCGTGATGCGCTTCGATCCCGGCGTCGGGCTCGACCGGTTGGAGCTCGAGCGCATCTCGCGCGCGTCCGCGGACCAGCGCGCGGGCCGCGCGGGCCGAACGGAGCCCGGCGTCGCGCTGCGGTTGTGGACCGCGGCCGCGCAGCGCTCGCTCGACGAGGATACGGATCCCGAGATCCGGCGCGTCGACCTCGCGGGGCCGGTGCTGCAGCTCCTGTCGTTCGGCGAGCGCGACGTGCGCGCGTTCCCGTGGTTCGAGGCGCCGGCGGAGGCTGCGTTGGAGCAGGCGCTCGAGCTCCTCGCGCGGCTCGGTGCGCTCGACGCTCGCGGGCTGACGGACGTCGGCCGCGCCCTCGCGCGCGTCCCGTCGCACCCGCGCATCGCGCGCTTGCTGCTCGAGGGCGCGCGGCGCGACTGCGCGAGCTGGTGCGCCGTCGCGGGTGCCCTGCTCTCCGAGCGCGACCCGTTCCTGCGCGCACCGCGGCGCGGCGTGTTGCAAGCAGGGCGCGGCGCGAACAAGCACCACTCCGACTCGGACCTGCTCGACCGCGTGGTCGCGCTCGAGGACTTCGAGCACAACGGCGCGCGCAACTCGCTCGTCGGCGAGCTCAACGCCAGCGCCGCGCGCTTCGTGCTGCGCGCCGCGGATCAACTCGCCCGCGAGAGCGAGCGGGCGTTCCGGCGCGGAACGCGGTCGGCGACGGGCGGCGGGGCCGGGTCGAGCTCGGCCGACTCCATGGGCTCCACCGGTTCGACGAGTTCCACGGGTTGGACGGGGGCCGCCGGTTCGGCCGGCGCCACCGGTTCGAAGGGCGCGTCCGGGCAAGGGCCCGAGGAGCCGTCGAAACACGATGTGCGCCCTATCAAACCTGGGAACGACGCGACGTCGGCACGCTCGAAGGACGACACGCGCCTGCGCGGCGATGTGGCCAAGCGCGCCGGCGAGTCGATCGAGCTCTCCGCGACCGCCGAGGAGGACTTCCTGCGCTGCGTCCTCGCCGCGTGGCCCGATCGCGTCGCGCGGCGGCGCGCGGAGGGCGATCGGCGCGCCGTGATGCTCGGCGGGCGCGGCGTGCGCCTCGCCGACGAGAGCGCCGTGATGGACCACGAGCTTTTCGTGTGCGCCGAGCTCGACGGCGGCCGGCGCGGCGAGCGCGCGGAGGCGACGGTGCGCCTCGCGTCGGCGATCGAGCGCGACTGGCTCGCGCGCGACCGCGTGCGCGTCGCGGACGAGGTCGCGTTCGACAAGGAGAAGGAGCGCGTGTTCGCGGTGCGGCGCACGTACTTCGAGGACCTCGTGCTCGAGGAAGCGCCGACGGGCCAGATCGACGACGCGGCGGCGGGAGAAGCGCTCGCCGAAGCCGCGGGCACCGACCTCGCGCGACTGATCCCGCTCTCCGACGCCAAGCTCGCGAACTTCCTCGCGCGCGTGCGCTCACTCGCGAGCTGGATGCCCGACGCGGAGCTGCCGCGCTTCGACGACGCGTGGCTGCGGGCGCACCTCGGCGAGCTCCTGCACGGCTGTCGCAGCTTCGACGACGCGCGCAAGCGGAACTGGATCGAGCTCTTGAAGCAGCAGCTCGATTGGAAGGAGCAGCAGCTCCTCGAGAAGGAAGCGCCCGAACGGCTGCAGGTGCCGAGCGGGAGCTGGATCACGCTCGACTACGCGGAAGGCCGGGCGCCGGCGCTCGCGGTGCGGATCCAGGAAGTCTTCGGCCTCGCCGACACGCCGCGCATCGCCGGTGGCCGCGTGAAGGTGGTGCTCCATCTCCTCGCGCCGAACTACCGCCCTCAACAAGTCACGGAAGACCTCGCGAGCTTCTGGAACGGCGCCTACCAGGACGTGCGCAAGGAGCTGCGCGCGCGGTACCCGAAGCACTCATGGCCCGACGACCCCTGGAACGCGCCCGCGGTGCGGAAGGGGCCGAGTCGAAGGACGTGATCAGTGTGTCGGGTGGCAGAGTCCGAATGGTCGTGCGCGGCGCGCGTGATCCTACAACCTGCTGTGAAGCGATAGAGACACGCGCGCCGGACGAGGTCATTCATTCGCGCAGCAGCAAACTCAGAGGCTGCGAGCGTCCACGGCGCTTCAACTTCGTGCCACCGCGGGAACGTCTGATCCTGCTCCACGTCTGCTCCGGAGGGCTGGTTGTCAGTCCGTGTATTTCTCGGCGAGACGAGGGTAGAGGCCGTTGATCTCGCTCTCGTCCCAAGCAGTTCCGACGGGTTCGGAGGGCTGGGTGGAGGCGGATCGCTCGAGCTCACCGCCTCCAGCCTCTTCGAACAGGCCGCGTGCTACGTAGCCGTAGGGCTCGTTCTCGGCCGCGCGTACCCGAGGGAGTGCAGCAAGCGACTCCGGGTCTCGGAGCGCGGCCTCATAGACCTCACGGCCCTCCGAGATCAGCCAGTCCCGGAAGTAGTGGAAGCCGTCATCCGAGCAGCCGCCGTTCATGACGTAGGCGGCGCCCCAGAGGTCCCAGCGATACGCACGAGCGTGAAGAGCGTCGTAGTGCGCCTGAAACTCCTGCAGCTGAGCGAGGCTCAACCGACTCAAGGCCGCCCGAAGCGCGTCGACTCGCTCATCCGGATCGCTGGAGCTAGCCGATCGCGCAACCTCAACGATCTTCCAGAACTCTTCGAGCTGCATTTCTTGTCCTGGCGGTGAGCGTGACCCGCCCCCGGTTCAGTGGACACGGCGTTTGGTAATAGTGGGAGTAGAGCATCGATCAGGGTGAATCGTCCAGCGGGGAATGGGTCTGGACAAGTGTACGAGTCGGAGGGCGTGAGGCGCCGTGAGTGTGTGCGTCGGCAGCGGTCCCGCCAAGGGAAGAACGCACGGCATCCAATGCGGTGCGAGTCGCCCTCCCCTGAATCGGCCAGCTAGGTGCCCCAGTGTTCTGGAGCGCGGCGACGCTCTTGGCTTGGATCATGAGGCGCGGCGAAAGCGATCTGGCGATCTTTGAGTACCCGGTTGCTGTCCATCCGTACCCGGACCACGAACTCCAGGTCGTGACCCAAGGACTGCGACCCACCGCGCCAGCCAAGGACGGGCTCCGGGTCACGGGTCAAGAGAAGCGCCGCATCGCGCACGAATGAGCGATCGAGCCGAGACTTGAGCAGCTGCTCCGAGAAGCGCCGAATCGCAGTGTGCGTCCGGCGGCGGATATCGACAGGCCGTAGCGCTCCTACCCGAGTTCCGGCCAGCGTGTAGGCATGCATTCGCACCCCACGTCCGGAACGACCCTGTCCGATCACTACGCGTCGCTCCTCGCGGCTCAGGCCTCGA
>JACRIO010000069.1 GCA_016220035.1 Planctomycetota bacterium
CGCGGGCGAACACGGGCGGCGTCGCCGCGCGCAGACGCGCCGCGAGCGCGCCCGCCGACAGCTTCGCGTGCGTCGCGCGCACGACCCACGTCGGGAGCAGGACGCCGGGCGCGGAGCCGCTGCCGGGCTGCGAACCCTCCGATGCGATCGCGCACGCGAGGCCGGGCAGCGCTCCGAGCGACTTCGCCAACGCCTCGGCGCGCGGACGGAGCTCGTCCGCGGTGGCCGCGAGCATCGCGCGCGTCGGCAGCTCGCCCCCGCGGCCCGCGAGCATGAGCTCCAGCGTCTTCTCGAGCCCCGCGAGCGCCACCTTGTCGAGCCGCAGCGCGCGGTAGAGCGGGTTCTTGCGCAGCTTCGCGATGGCCGCGTGCTTCCCGACGAGCAGGCCCGCTTGCGGCGCGCCGAGCAGCTTGTCGCCGGAGAACGTGACCACGTCGACGCCGCTCTCGATCGCGTCGGAGAGCAACGGCTCGCCGCCGAGCAACGGCGCGAGCGGCCGCGCGCCCGCGAGCTCGAGCAGACCCGAGCCGAGGTCGAACGCCGTCGTCACCCCCTTCTCGCGTCCGAGCGCCGCGATTTCCGCCGCGGAAGCCTCCTCCGTGAAGCCGACGACGCGGAAGTTGCTCGTGTGCACCTTGATCACGAGCCCCGTGCGCGCATCGATCGCCGCCGCGTAGTCCGCGATGCGCGTGCGGTTGGTCGTGCCGACCTCGACGAGCTCGACCCCCGCGCGCTCCATCACGGAGGGAACGCGGAACGAACCGCCGATCTCGACGAGCTCGCCGCGGCTCACGAGCGCTCGCCCGCCCTGCGCAAACGTGTTGAACACGAGCAGCACAGCACCCGCGTTGTTGTTGACGCCGATCGCGGCCTCGGCGCCGGTGAGCCGGCGCAGCAGGTCGGAGAGGTAGTCGTCGCGCTGGTTGCGCTCACCGCTCCAGCGATCGACCTCGAGGACACAGTAGTTCTCCGCCGCGACGCGCATCGCTTCCGCGGCTTCGGCGTGCACCGGCGCGCGGCCGAGGCCCGTGTTGAGCACGACGCCGCTCGCGTTGACGGCGCGGATCACGCCGCGGCCGAGCTCGCGCTCGAGGCGCGCGCCGACCCGCGCGAACAGCTCCCCTTGCGCGACGCGATCGTCGAGGCCGGGCCCGTCGAGCCTGCCCGCCTTGACTTCCTCGCGCCAGAGGGCGATCTCCGCCGCGAGCAACTCGGCCACGAGCGTGCGCGGTGCGCGCGTGAAGAGCGGCGCGGCGCGCGCGTCGCGCAACGCTTCGTCCATCGCCGGGAGGCGCCGGAACGCGGCTTCGCGATCGGGGGTGGAGCGCGTCATCGGCGCGTCGTTTTCGCCGCGACCGCGGGGAGCGACAAGGAAAAGTTGCAGGATCGCGGAGGCGGAGGGCGCCGTGCATGGGCTCCGAAGCGCCGACGGGTCGTGCGCGCGGGTCTGGTGGAGCGCGTGGAGGCGGCGAGGACCGCGGCGGACCGGTCGGCCCGGGACCGCGCCGCTTCCTGGACCGATGATTGCTAGTTGCTAGATACGGCCAGGATTCTGCTCCTGACTACTGGTGTTCCGACAGGAAGACGGATACACCCATCAGCGGAAAGCGCGGCCCACGGTCCGCACCTTGACCTGACAACACCCCAGGGAGAGTGACCTCACTCATCCGCTCCGGCGCGCTTCGGCCGACGGGACGGATCCGCGCTTCCCTTTGGACCAACTCCGGCGCCCGAGCGCCGACCGACGAGCCGCATGGACCCCGCCACGTCCACGCGGCTCGTTGCATGGAGCGTGGGGCGACGCTTCTCCGGACCGAGCGGTTCGAACCCGCCGTGCGGCCGACACCCGCTTACCACGGGCCCCTCCGACCTCCTCGCTCGACCACGCGGCCGCTACTCTGCGCGCCCCATGCCGAGCACCACGAGCCCCAACGCGCGCTGGCTCCTCCGCCGTCCCGATCCGGACGCCGTGCGGGAGCTCGCGCGCGTGCACGCCCTCACGAGCGTCACGGCCGGAGTGCTCGCGCTGCGCGGTTTCGCGGCTGGCGAGCCCACGCGCGCGCACCTCGAGCCGCGGCTCGCAGCACTCCACGATCCGAAGTCGCTCCCCGGCATGCGAGCGGCGACCGAGCGCCTCGCGCGCGCCTTGAAGGACCGCGAGACGATCCTCGTGCACGGCGACTACGACGTCGACGGCGTCACGGGCACCACCCTGCTCATGCGCCTCTTCGAGAAGCTCGGCGCGCGCGCGGAGTGGCACATCCCGAACCGCTTCACGGACGGCTACTCGTTCGGCGCGCACTCCGTGACGAAGGCGCGGGCCGTCGGCGCGACGCTCGTCATCAGCGTCGACAACGGCACGTCGGCGGGGGCCACGATCGCGGAGCTCGCCGAACACTCGATCGACACGATCGTCACGGACCACCACGAGCCGCCCGAAGGCCCGCTCCCGCCCGCGGTCGCGATCGTGAACCCGAAGCTGCGCGACTCCGCGTATCCCTTCCGCGAGCTGTGCGGCGGCGCGGTCGCGTTCAAGCTCGCGTGGGGCCTCGCGCAGGAGCTCGGCGGCGGCACGCGCGCACGCGAGGACCTGCGCGAGTTCCTCGTCGAGGCCATGGGCTACGTCGCGATCGCGACCGTGTGCGACGTCGTGCCGCTCGTCGACGAGAACCGGATCCTCGCGAAGCACGGCCTGCGCGCGCTCGAGTTCACGCAGAACGTGGGCTTGCGCGCGCTCATGCGCGTCGCCGGTCTCGACGGAGCGAAGCTCGAGGCGGACGACGTCGCGTTCAAGATCGGCCCGCGCATCAACGCCGCGGGCAGGCTCGGCAGCGCGCAGAAGGCCGTCGAGCTCCTGCTCGCGCGCGACGCGGACACGGCCCTCGCCGCGGCGCGCGAGCTCGACCGGCTGAACGAGGAGCGCAAGGCACTCGAACGCGCGCTCCTCGATGACGCGCTGCGCGCCGCGGAGCCGTTCGCCGATCCCGCGGAGCACCCCGTGCTCGTGCTCGCGGGCCAGGGTTGGCACCAGGGCGTCGTCGGCATCGTCGCGGCGCGCCTCGTCGAACGCTTCGCACGGCCCGCGCTCGTCATCGGGCTCGACGGCGCGCACGGACGCGGCAGCGCGCGTTCGATGCCCGGCTTCGACGTACTCGAAGCGCTGTCGGGCGGCTCGGCGCACATGCTGCGCTACGGCGGTCACGAGCAGGCCGCCGGCTGCGAGGTGCGCGCGGAGGACGTCGCGGCGCTGCGCTCGTCGGTGTGCGCCCGCGCACACACGATGCTGGAACGCCAGGGCATCGACGCGCCGGCGCTGTGCATCGACGGCGAACTCCCGTTCACGCAGATGACGCCGGAGCTCATGCGCGAGCTCGATCGCCTGAAACCCTTCGGCGAACGCAACGAGCGACCCGTGTTCCTGTCGTGCGGTCTGCGCCTCCCCGAACCGCCGCGCGTCGTCGGCTCCGACGGCACGCACGCGCAGTTGCGGCTGCGGTCGGGCGCGAACGAGCTCAAGGCAATGGCCTTCGGCCAAGCCCACCGCATGGGCGAGCTCCGGGTGGGCGTGGACGTGCACGCCGTGTTCACGCCGAAGTGGAACACGTGGCGCGGCGAGACGAAGCTCGAGGTCGAGCTGCTCGATTTCAAGACCGGTCCGCGACCGCAAGCGGTGAATACCGTGCCAGAGCAATTTTTCACCCGATAGAGCGGCCGCCCAGCGGCCGCTCTATCGGGTGAAAAATTGCTCTGGCACGGTATTCACCGCTTGCGGACGCGTCACGGCATCCACGTCGCGCGCACACCGTTCGTCGTGTTGAACGTCGCGGGCCCGCACCAGTTCGCCGCGTTGCGGTACCAGGCCTGGTAGTAGCGCGTGCCGCCGGTCGCGGGGATCTGGCCGCGCACGGAGACGAGCGGGTCGCCGGGTTCGGGGTAGCGCGCGATCGAACCGACCACCGGCTTCGTGCGCAACCGCATCAAGTTGCCCGAGAGACAGAGCAACCCGTCGCCGAGCGCGCTCCCCGCTCCACCCTGCTCCTGGTCCGAGCCCTGGAAGAAGAGCACGAAGGCGTTCGGCAGTCCGGAGGCTTCGAGCACGAACGTGTCCGCGCCGACCTGCGCCGCGCCGCGCGCCTGCAGGTGTCCGCCGTCGACGTTGACCGAATTCGGGCAGCCGTTGCCGCCGAGGCCCGCGCCGCACGGACACGGGGTCCCCGAGCCGTCGCCGCTGCAGAAGAGGCAGTAGTGCGGCGGTCCATCGCTCATGCAGCAGTCGGGGTGCACGAAAACCGCCGCCTGCGTCGCGAGCCCGGCCGCATCGGTGACCACGAGACGCACTTCGTAGAAGTAGGAGTTGCCGTCGCAGCCCAGCGGCTCGAACTGCGTGGTCGAGGAGCAACTCGCGTCCACGGGCTCCGCGTGCACGTGATCGTCGTGGTGCAGGATCGTCTGCCAGGCGCAGACGAGCTGCGCGGGCGCGTGCTCGGCGTCGGAGACGCTCGCCGTGAGCGGCACGACCGTCGGCGTCAGCGTCCCGTACGCCGAGCCGTGGAGCGGGCTCGTGATCGCGACCTGCGGCGGCGTGTTGTCGAGCGACACGAGCACGCTCGCCGTCGCGGTTGCGTTGTACGCATCGCGCACGGTGAGCACGACGTCGCGACGCGCGGGATGGATGCCGCCGACCGGCGTCGCGAGCAGGCGCAGCTCGCCCAACGACACGTAGCCCGAGCTCCCGCCCGGCGTGCCGATCAGGCGCACGTGCGTCGCCGCCACGGGCTGGAAGCGCAGCTCGAACGTCTCGTAGCTCACGCCGTTGTTCGCCGGGTACGCGGGTGCGACGGTGAGCGCGGTCACCGGCGTCCACGTCGTTCCATCTCCGACCTCGACCGAGAGCGACGTCCGGAACCAGCCGCCGTCCGCGAAGTGCCGGCCCTCCTGGAACGTGAGCCCCGCGAGTTCGCGCGGCGCGGGGAGCGCGTAGCCGATCCAGTCCTCGTTCCCCTGGTCGCCGTTGTGGAACGTGTCGAACTGCCGCCAGTCCTCGTAGTTGCCCACCGGGGGACGATCGCCGTCGCGCAGCACCTCGGGGTCGGGGTTGCCCGTGCCCTGCGGCGTCGGCGGAACGAGTTGGAAGATGCGCCCGACGAAGTTCGCCTGGAGCGTCACGTCCTCGAGCTGTTCGTAGACGTGCACGGGGTCGCGGTCCGTGCTCGTCGTCCCGTCGCCGAAGTCCCAGTGGTACGCGAGCGGCAGGCCTTCCGGATCGCTGGACCCCGCGGCGGAGAGCGCGACCGCGAGCGGCGTCGGGCCGTAGCTCACCGCGGGCGACGCGTTCGCGCTGGGCGGGAGGTTCGCGACGAACTCGAGCTTGCGCACGGCTTCGTCGCCGCTGACCCAGTAGTCGACGTAGTAGAGCACGCCGCTCACGGGATCGACGGCGCCGCCGACCGGCGAACCCGCATGGGGAGCGCCCGCGAACATGCGCAACGTCCGCGGCGCGCCGGCGGCGTCGACCGCGATGCTCTGCATCCAACCCATCGCGTGGTCGGCGACGAACAGCGTGTCGTCCCACGGCGGCGGGAAGTTCGTCCCGCGCATCCAGGCGAGCGCCACGCCGCACGCTCCGCGGAACTGCGCGCCCTGCACGGGACTACCCGGCGCGCCGACCGCGACTTCCGCGGGATCGAGCCCGCTCCAGGCCGGTGCGCGCGCGTCCGCGATCGGCGACCAATCGAGCGCGGGGCGCGCGTGCACGAAGCGCGGCTCGGTCGCGGGCACTTGCTGCATCGGGTCGCACGGGTTCGGCCACGACGGAACGCCGAGCGTCGCCTGCGCGAGCAGGTCGCGGAACCGGAAGTGCTTGAGGAAGCAGCCCGCCGAGAGGAAGAGCGGGTTCCAGCTCTCGCGGTTGAGGGCGTCGACGCCC
>JACRIO010000072.1 GCA_016220035.1 Planctomycetota bacterium
CAGCGCCGGCGATCACTCCTTCACGCGCGAGTTGCGCTCGAGCCCTGCGGGCGTGCTCGAGACTGCGCTCTTCACGATGTGGCTCGAGCGTAGGCCAGGCACGCGCTCCGAGTTTGGTCTCTCCGTGCTACTACCCGCCGGCGATCCGGTCATCGGTGGGCCATCGAGGATGAGAGTGCAGATTGTTCCCGCGAGGGTGGCCGTGGACGGGCCCACCGCGCTCGCGCCCGAACTTGCCTTGCTCTCCGCTGTGCGCTCCTCGGCGTGGATGTTCGACGACGAGGACTTCGACCCCATCGCGCTCGTGCAGGCCGCGAACCCGCTGCGTGCGCTGGGCAAGCAGGGCGCGATCGCCCGCATGCACTCGCTGCTCGAGCACTCTTTCCGCTACACCCCGAACACCCGGACCTTCGACGGCCGCGACCCCGCCGATCCTGCCACGATCGACCCCGTCGCCGTCGAACTCCTCGTGCAGCTCATGTTCGACGTGCGCTACACCGGCGACGTCGAACGGCCGGTGTTCGACGAGGACATCGAGCAGAGGGCGTTCGCCCGGTTCGTGGAGCGCGGCCGGCTCCATGCCTGGGCGGGAACCTACGACGACGCACAGCCGGGCGATCCGCCCGAAGCCCAGGCCGAGTACCCGCTGCGGATCGCGCGCGACGTGCCCTTCCTCGCCGCACACTGGCTCTCCGGACGCTCGGGCTGCGACGTGTCGCCGTACTTCTACCTCGACGTCGCGGAGCGCTACGGCGTGCTGAAGAGCGAGCCGCTCGTTCCGCCCGACGATCCCACGCTGGCGGCGGACGAGCTCCTCGCGCGCGGGCCCGTTCCGGAGCGCAACGACCCGCGCGGACAGATCGTGCGCTCGCTCGAACGGTCCATCGGGACGGTGTTCTCGCCACGGCTCGTCGACCGCACGGATCGCGAGCGGCACTTCCGTCGCGACGAGAGGATCAGCGACGCCGATTGGCAGCGCGTGAAGGACGACCTCGCTCGACGTGGGGTGCGCTGGGACGCCGAGAAGCAGTGCTACTTCGAGACGCGTCGCTAGTCAGCAGTCCCGCGCGCATGGAGCTGGCTCGGCGGCCCGATCGCGTTCGTGGTGGCGGCCTTCGCGTCGAGCGCACTGCGCGGAGGGTGACCGAAGGACCGTGCGACAGTTCGCCGGGACGCGACCACCTGGACGCTAGCAGCGCGTGCGCATCGACTCCCGCGCGCGTTCCTGCGCCGCGGGGGACGCGAAGCCCTTGGCCGTCGCGTGCGCCCACATCTTCTCGATGTAGGGCACGGCGTCGGGCGTCTTGCAGTCGGTGTCGCCGTGGTCGACGACGACCTTGCCGATCCGCTTCGCGGCGGCGGTCGCGAGCTTCCGCAGCGCGGCATTGCGGCCGCCGACCTGGATCAACGCCCAGTTCATCGCTTCGCGCTCGGCATTGGAGACGGTGTGGATCGACTGCTCGATGGCCGCGACGCGCTCGGCGAACCAGGCGTCGGGCGTCTCCGTGTCGAGGTTCGCGAGGTGGCCCGTGAGCGTCCACGCTTGGGCGCGGATCACCGCGTCGGACGAAGCGAGCCACTCGCGCGCCTTCCTGGCCCCATGCGGGCTCTCCGCGGTCAGCATCGCCACGTACCCGCCGCACATCCTGGCGGGCCGCTCGCTCGCCCAACGGTCCAGGTCGGACGGAGCGATGCGCGCCGGATCGGCGATCTTGATCGCGAGCGTGCGCGCGTCGTGATTCCCCGTCTTCCACAGCGCGAGCGCGAGCTCGTGGTCGACGCCGATCTTCTTCACGAGCTGCTTCAAGACCGCGAAGCTGACGCCGAACATCGGAGCTCGGACGCCATGGCGGGCGTAGGTCTTGCGCGTCTGGGCCGAGCCGGCCTTTTCGAGCGCGCGCATGGTTTCGGCGAGCGACCTGCGGCCATCGATCGACTTCGCGGGCTTCTTCGGGGCCTTGCGGACGCCGGCCTTCACGGCCGGCTTGCGGGGGGTGCGTGCCGTGGGCATGCGGACAAGGTATCCGTGACCGTCGGTGGCGGGAATGGACGCATCCACGCGGCTCGTCGATCGCGTGGACCATGAGCGCCTCGACCGTGTCAACGACGCGACTTGCAGCGTCGACGGAAGGCGCGTGAGGTCGACTCCCCGGATTCGCGAGGAGTTGATAGGGCGCACATCGGCCCGCCGCCGGGGAAGCCCGTAGCGTCCCGCGCGTCGGTCCGGTAGGAACTGCCGCGTGCGCATCGGCCTCGACTACCGGCCCGCGTTGATCAACCGCGAGGGCATCGGGCGCGTCACGCGCGAGCTCGTGCGCGCTCTGTGCGCGCTCGAGGGCGGGCACGAGCTCCGCCTCTTTGGCTGGTCGCTCGCTGCGGCGAAGTTCGAGCGCGCGGAGCTCGGGCTCGATGCGCGCCGTGCGTCGATGACGCGCCTGCGCTTTCCCTCGCGCTGGATCCCGCGCCTCTGCGCGCTGACGGGCAAGGGCGCGGACGACCTCGCTGGCGGCACGGACCTGTGGCACCACACGCAGCCCTCCACGCTCCCCGTCCGCGCCGCGGTCGAGACCGCGACGGTGTTCGACTGCATCTACCTGCGCGACGACGGGTTCTTGTCGAAGGACGCGGCGGCGAGCATGGAGCGCTCCGTGCGCGGCCTGATCGAGCGCTCGAAGCTCGTCCTCGTGCCGAGCGCGTTCGTCGCCGACGACGTCGCGCGCTCGTTCGGCGTCGCCCGGGAGAAGCTCGTCGTGACGCACCTCGGTTGCGACCACGTGCTGCGTCACGCGCCGAAGCCGGCTCCCGAGCGCGAGCCCTTCCTCCTCACCGTCGCGCGCGTCGACCCGCGCAAGAACCACGCACGCATCCTCGCCGCGTTCGAGCGTCTCGTGCGCGCGGGCTTCTCCCACCGCTGGGTCGTCGCTGGTCCGCCGGGTCATCGCGCGCACGAGTTCGAGGCCGCGCTCGACCGCTCCTCCGCGCGCGACCAGGTCGAGTGGCGCCGCGACGTCGGCGAGCGCGAGCTCGCGGAGCTCTACGCGCGCTGCGCGCTGTTCGTGTTCCCGAGCCTCGACGAGGGCTTCGGCCTGCCGCCGCTCGAGGCGATGGCGCTCGGCGCGCCGGTCGTCGCGAGCACGTCGGGCTCGCTGCCCGAAGTGCTCGGTGACGCGGCGCTTTCCGTCGATGCGCGCGACGAGGACGCACTGCACGCCGCGATGCGGCGCGTGCTCACCGAGCCCGAGCTCGCGCACGACCTCGCACGCCGTGGACTCGAGCAGAGCGCGCACTTCACGTGGCGCGCCTGCGCCCAATCGACGCTCGCGGCCTGGGAGAGCGCCTTTCGCGCCTGACGGATCGACTCCGGCACCGCCGAGCGAGCACGCGCCTCACGCGCGTAGCTGCGCGAGCTCTTCGAGTGCCCCCACGAGCTCCGAGAAGCGGAACGTGAAGCCCAGCTCGAGCGCGCGCGCGGGCGACACGTGCTGGCCGGTGAGCAGCGCGTCGGCGGCTTCGCCGAGGGCCAAGCGCACGAAGGGCTCGGGCGCGGGGAGGAACGCGGGGCGGTGGAGCACCTTCGCGAGCTCACGCGCGAACTCGAGCTGCCGCACCGGCGTCGGCGCGGTCGCGTTGAACGTGCCGCGCGCCTTCTCGTTCTCGACCAGGAACACGAGGAGGCGCACGAGGTCGTCGAGGTGGATCCACGACACCCACTGCGCTCCGGAACCGACGCGCCCGCCGAGGCCGAGGCGGAACACGGGCCGCAGCTTCGCGAACACGCCGCCGCCCGCACCGAGCACGAGCCCGATGCGCGCGATCGCGACGCGCGCGCCGGCCTTCGCAGCGGGCTCCGTCGCGCGTTCCCACTCTCCGCACAGCTCGGCGAGGAAGCCCGCGCCGCGCGCGTAGCTCTCGATCATGCGCGTGTGCTCGCTGGCCCCGTAGTAGCCGACCGCGGACGCGCTGATCAGCGCCTTCCTCGGGTCGCGCGCGACGAGCTCGGCGAGCTGCGTCGTCGCCTCGACGCGGCTCTTCACGAGCTCGCGCTTGAACGCCGCGCTCCAGCGCTTCGCGAAGAGGTTCGCGCCGGCGAGGTGCACGATCACGTCGGACTCCGCGACCGCGCGCGCGAGGTCCGCGTCGTTCCAGGCGACGTCCGCGCCGCGCCCGCGGCCCACCGTGACGACGGAATGCCCCGCCGCCTTCAGCGCGGGCACGAGCGCGCGTCCCACGAACCCGCTCGCGCCGGTGACGAGCACCTTCACGCCGCGCTACTCCTGCTCCAGGCGGCGCCGCACGCGGTCCTCGTCGATCTCGCTCGCGTCCCACTGCACGCGGCCCTCCATGCCGCCCGCGACAGTGATCGTCTCGCCGCTCACGTGGCGCGACGCGGCGGGCGACGCGAGGAACACCGCGGAGCGCGCGACGTCCTTCGCGCGCGCGAGCTGGCGCAGCGGCATCGTGCGCACGACCTTCGCGATCGTCCCCGGCACTTCGAGCGCCGCCCGCGCCATGTGCGTCACCGTCCAGCCCGGCTCGATCAAGTTCACGCGGCCCCACGGGTCGAGCTCGACGATCTCGTTCTTCAAGGTGAGCACGAGCCCGGCGAGCGCCGCCTTCCCGGCCGCGTACTCCGCGTGGCCCTTCTCGCCGAAGCGACCCGCGGTCGAGCCGACGAAGATCAAGCTCGCACCGTGCCCGTCGCGGCGCGGCGTGCTGCGCGAAAGCGCGTCGAAGAACGCGCGCGCGGTCCAGATCGAGCCGAAGAGGTTGACCTCGAGGTTCGCGCGGATGCGTTGCTCGTCGGCGCGGTGCAGGAGCTTCGCCTCGGGCGTCCACCTTCCCGCGTTCGCGACGCAGACGTCGACGCGCCCGAAGTGCTCGCGCGCCTTCTCCATCGCGACGTCGATTTCGAGCGTCGAGGTCGTGTCCGCATGCAGCGCGAGCGCGCGCGCGCGCCACGGCTGCCCGGCGATACACGCCTCCATCTCCGCGTGCTGCGTCCCGCCGACGAGCGCGAGCTGCGCGCCCTCCGCGGCGAACTCGAGCGCGAGCGCGCGCCCGATCCCGCCCGACGCGCCCGTGATGAAGACCGTCTTGTCGCCGAGCTGGAGGTCCATGCCGCAAGGGTAGCGCGCCCGCCCGCGCGGTCCCAAGCCGCGCTCGCCGCGGCTACCTCGGCGCGCCGCTCTTCCCGTCCTGCTTCGGCGCGTCCGCTTCCTTCTGCTTCTCGCGCGTGAGCTTCAGCTCGACGAGATGGCGGTTCGCGTCGAGTACGTTCTCGTCGTTCAACGCCGCGCGCGCGCTCGCGACGAGCAGCGCTTCCGACACCTTGCCTCCGGAGCGGCGCGCGGCTTCGACGGCCCGCTCGACGACGTCCTTGTCGTCGGGGAAACGCTCGAGCGCCTCCTTCAGCACGGGATCGTCCGGCGCGAGGTCCTTCCCCTTCCACGCCAGGAGCCGCTGCGCGACGCGCGCGTCCTTGTAGCGGCCCCAAGTGGTCGCGTGCCACTCGGCGAGCTTCTCCGGGTACTTCTCCCAGCCGTCGAACTTGCGTACGAGCGTCTCCTCGTACAGGTCGATCAGGAGCAGCGCCGCATCGATGTCGCCCGCCTCGGACGCCGCGCGCTTGCGCAGCTCGGCGTCGAACCACCCGACCCACTCGGTCGACACGACGTCGCCGTCGAGGAAGAGCATCTTGTAGATCGCGGGCGCGAGCACGGACGACACGGGGAACTGCTTCTTGTCCTTGCCGAACCCGAGGAAGCCGAGCTTCCGTCCGGTCTTCTCCACCACCGACGGCGGCAGCGCGAAACCCAAACCAGCGCCGGAGCCCTGCGGTTCGGGGATCGACGGCGCGGGCGCGTCCTTCGGCCGCGGCTCCATGCCCATGCGGCCGTTCGCGAGGAACTCGAGCTCGACGTAGCGCCGAGCGTCCTTCCCGTACTTCTCCGCCGCGAGCGCGAGGTCCGCGGCGACATAGGGACGGTTCGAGAGCGGGTACGGGTCCTCGCCCTTCCACGCGAGGTCGAGCACGATCAGACGCTCGAACGCCTCGGGCTCGTTCGCGTGCGCGCGCGCGAGCAGTGCACGGCGTTGCTCTTCCTTGTCGCCGCGCCGGTGGATCTCGCGCAGCGCCGTCTCGAGATCCGCGCGCGCCTGGAAGGGACTGCACTGGTCCCACGCGGCGAGCGCCTCCTCGATCGCGCCCGCGCGCAGGAGCGCCGCCGCGCGCAATCCGTGCAGCACGAGCGCGTCGGGGTGGTTCGCGTCGAGCGCGCCCTGGTAGGCGCGCGCCGCCTCGGCGAGGCGTCCTTCGCGGTGGAGTTCGCGGCCCCACGCGGCGAGCACGCCGCGCTCCGCCGGCAGGAGCTCGTACGCCTTCGCGTGCGCCGCACGCGCGGCGGCGGGGTCGAGCACGAAGAGCGCGTTTCCGAGCGCGAGCGCCTCCGCCGCGTTCGTCGCGCGCGCGGGGACGGCCGCCTCCATCGACATCACGACGGAGGCGAGCGCGCCCTGCGCGAGCTCCGCCGCCTTCGCGTCGCGCGCCGCGGCGATGCGCGTGCGCGCGACCTCGACCGCGAGCTCGAACTCGGTGGGCTTCGGTCGCGCGGCGAGTCTCTCCAGGTCCTTCTGTTCGCGGGGGGAGAGCGGTTGCTCGACGGGCGGTTCCTGCGCGGCGGTGAGCGCGCTCGCGACGGCGGACACGAAGAGGGCGGAAAGGAGCGTGCGTCGAACCATGCGGGACCTCGGAGGGCGGCTACGCGCATGCTATCCGCGCGTTGGACGGGAGGCGCGGGCGATCGATGCGAGCTGCGACCTCCGGCCCCGTGACCTGCGCGCGCATCCCCGCTACAAGAGCCCTCCGCGCGATCGTCAGGTGCACGAAGGTCTCCCCTCCATGAGCTCCAAACCCCTCCTCGCCGCCCTCGCCGCGACCGCCCTCTCGGCCCTGATCTTCGTCGAGGCGTGCGCTTCGGGCCCCGCGGTGCACCACGCGGTCGCCGACGCCGCGCCCGACCGCGTCGCTCACGCGCAGGCCGTGATGAAGAGCTCCTACTGCGCCGCGTGCCATCCCGACCTCTACGCCGAGCACGAACAGAACACGCACGGCCGTGCGTTCACCGACGAAGAGGTGCGCCTCGGCACCGGCCGCTTCAGCCAGGGCGACTGCATCGTCTGCCACACGCCGCGGCCGATCTTCGAGAGCGGCATCGGGATGAACCCGATCCGCCGCCATCACGACCTGGAGGCGGGCATCACCTGCATGACCTGCCACTGGAAGTCCGGCGTCGACTACGGCGGCTTCCAAGGCGGCGCGGACTGCAAGGCGGCCTTCGACCCGCGCGTCGGCCAGGTGGAGGCCTGCGCGTCGTGCCACAGGAACCACGGCACTCCTTATCAATGGGAGCTCGCGAAGAACGGCAAGCAGGCGGGACACGAGTGCGTCGACTGCCACATGCCGATCGTCGAGCGCCCCGTCGCCGTCGGCGAGAAGCCGCGCGCCGTGCGCAGCCACGTCTTCCCCGGCGCGCGCAGCGTGACGCAGGTCGCGCGCGCGTACCGCTACGAAGCGAAGGTCGAGGAGAACGAGGTCGTCGTGTCGATCACGAACGCGGGCGCGGGGCACAACTTCCCCACCGAGCTCAAGCAGCGCTCGCTCGAATCGGTCGTCGTCGTGAGGGACGGCGAGGGCAAGGAGGTCGCGCGCTCGCGCATGGTCTTCCGCGACCCGTACAAGCGGCCCTACGGGCTCACGCTGCAAGTGAACACGCAGATCCCGTCGGGCGAGACGCGCACGCACCGCGTGCCGATCGCCGTCGCGGACGGCAGCGTCACGTGCGAGCTCCACTACAAGTACTACTTCCCGATCGAGGACTACCACCCCGAGCTCGCGCGGCTGCTCGAGATGCGCGAACTCCCGTTCCACGGCCTCGTGCCGTCGACGCAGCCGGTCGAGAGCGCGCCCGAGGTGAGGATCGTGACGCCCGACGGCATCGCGCCCGAGACGGCCGGCGTCGCGAACCTGGTCGACTACGCGCGTCCGAAGATCAGCAAAGTCGAGGTCGACGTCCCGCAAGGCGACTCGCAAGCGGACATCGACGCGCTCGTGCAGCTCTTCCAGTTCCCCGTGCTGCAGGCGAACCTCGAAGCGCGCAAACGCCTGTCGCAGATCGGCGCGAAGGCCGTGCCCGCGCTCGTCGTGGCCCTCGGCTCGTGGGACAACAAGACGTGGAACCAGTCGATGGCGGTGCTCGAGAACATCGGCGAGCCCGCCGGCCCGGCGGTGGCCGACGCGATGGCGCACCCGGAGCTCTACGTGCGACTGCACGCGTACGAGCTGCTCGGCCGCATGGGTTGGAAGGCGGACCGCACGAAGGTTCTCGCGCACCTGAAGGCGGCGCTCGCGCGCCCGAACGCGCTCGACCGCTCCGTCGCCGCGCTGGCCGTGGGTGCCTTGCACCTCGAGGAGCTCGAGCACGACCTCGAGCACCTGCTCGGCGACGCCGACCCCGACGTCACGCGCGGCGCGGCGCGCGCGCTCGCGCACCTCGGCGTGAAGTCCGCGGCGCCGGCCGTCGCCGCGGCGTTGAAGCGCGCGATGTGGGACGAAACGCGCCGCGACCTCGCGGAAGCGCTCGCGCGCCTGGGCGATCCCTCCGGTGTCTCCGTGCTGCTCGCGGGGCTCGATCATCGCGACGACCTCGTGCGCGAGAGCTTCTTCGAAGCGCTGTTCAACGTGACGGGCCGCCACTTCGGCTACGAACCGCTCGCGCCGCGCGAGGAACGACAGGTCGCGATCGCGCGCTTGCAAGGATGGTGGGCGAAAGAGGGCGGCGTCTCCGCGCTGCGCCCCGCGGCCAGCGTCCCGTGGAAGGTGAACAGCGAAGCGCGCAAGCTCGTCGACGCGATCGGCGGCAGCGACGGATCCGCGGCCCCGGTCGACGACGACGTCGCACGGGCGCGCTTGATCGAGCTCGGCGAGAAGGCGGTGCCCGCGCTCACGCTGCTCGGCCTCAAGTACCCCGCGGGCTTCGACGTGAAGCGCGCGAAGCTCTGCGGCATCCTCGCCGAGATCCACCACCCCGACGCCGTGCCGGCCTTGATCGCGACGCTCCGCGATCCGGTCGTGTACGTCTCGGCGTGGGCGTGCGCGGCGCTCGAACGCATCGGCGACCGCGAGGCCGTGCCCGCGCTGCGCCGCTACCAGAACCGTCTGATGTCGCTCATGGCGCACGGCCGCTTCCCCGCGAGCGCCGGCACGCCCGACGACCTCGTCGCGCAGGCGCTCAAGGCGCGCCTGAAGCTCGGCGACGAGACCGCACAGCCGGAGCTCGTCTCCCTCCTCCTCTCGCCCGACCCCGCCGCCGTGC
>JACRIO010000002.1 GCA_016220035.1 Planctomycetota bacterium
AACGCGGCCGTCGTCGGTCTGCTCGGCGAAGCCGTCGGACGCGACGTCGTGCGGCTCGCCTTCGTCGTCGACGGCGACGAGGCGCGCGGCAAGGCGTTGCAGGCCGGGCTCGAAAAGCTGGGCATGTTCGTCAGCCGCTGGGACTCGGGCGCGAAGGCGCTCGCGATGGTGCGGCGCGCGGGCGGGCTCGACGTGCTCCTCGCCTCGGACAAGCAGAAGGACATCACGCTGGCCGAGATCATCGACGAGATGAAGGACGCGAACGGCGGTCTCGCGAACGTGCCCGTGGTCGTCGTCGCGGATACCGCGGAAGCGGCGCAGCTCTACGGCGACCGCATCCAGGGCTCCGTGCAGAGCCCCGAAAACCTCGACGCCGTCACGCAGGCGCTCAGCAAGGAACTCGACGGCGACCGCGCCCTCGCGGACGACCTGGCGCGCCGCGCCGGTGAAGTGCTCGCCCACCTCGCGCACGGCGGTCACGACATCAGTGCCACGCTCGGCGCGCTGCAGGGCGTACTCGAGAACCGCAAGGACGAGGTCGTGCTCCCCGCGATGGGCGCGCTCGGCGCGGCTGGCGGCGCGACGCACGTCTCGGCCCTGGTCGACGTCCTCGCCAACGAGGCGCGCTCGGAAGCCGTGCGCGTCGGCGCGGCGGAGGCCGTCGCGGGCATCCTCGGTCGCAATGCGTCGGCCGTGGGAGCCGAGGGCGCCGCCAAGCTCCAGGCCGTGGCGGGTTCGACCGCTCCGGTCGCGGTGCGCGATGCCGCGGCGCGGGCCTTGGGCCGCATGGAAATGGATGCGGCGGCGCGCGTGGAGTTCCTGCGCAAGCTCCGCGCGGGGTCGACCGGTTCGCCCGCCAACTGATCCGGCTCGATCCCGTTCCTGTTCGTGGGCCGGCGCGCGAGAAGGCGTGCGCGTCGGCCTGCTCGACGCTAGAATCCCGCCCCTTCGCGCACGCGGAAAGCGCTTCCCGTGCGCGGAGCGGCCGAGGAATCGCGCTCCGGAACTCAGCTCCGGGGACGGTCGCGGCCGACAAGTCCAAGCGCCGCGGGCCAGAGTAGCACAACGGTAGTGCACCGCTTTCGTAAAGCGGGGGTTACGGGTTCAAATCCCGTCTCTGGCTCCACCTCCCGAGCTGCGGCCGACGCCGCGGCTCGTCGTGTTTCCCGGGCGCCGCGGCGCGCACCGTGGAGTGTCCGACCGCGAGCGGGGGATGCGCTCCGCGCCGCCATCGACGCACGTGCTCGCGTGCGCAGCATCGACCCGCGACCGCGGCGTGCGCCACAATCCGCGCATGACGTCGCGCGCGCTGCACGAGCTCGAGGGTCGGCTGGGTCGATTCGGTCCGGACGCCGGACGGAAGAAGCTCGCGCTCGTGCGCGCTCTGGCTCGCGCGCGCTTCGACACGCCGAGCGCGCTCCAGCGCTTCCACGAGTGCCTCTGCTTCCTGCGCGCCTACGCGGACGACGCGGAGCTCCGCACCGTCGTCGCGCGCGAGCTCGCGCGGTTCGCGCGGCGCGCGGACACGCGCCGCCACCGCGCGCGACTCGAAACGAGCGGCATCGCCGGCACCGATCTTTGCTTTCGCTTCTACCACCCGACCGCGGAGTGGCTCGCGCGCCGGTTCCCGCGCGCGCTCGCGATCGACTGGGACGCATTCGATGCCGCCGAACGCATCCACGTGCTCCTCCCCGTGCTCCTGCCGTGGGCCGAGACCCAGACGCTGGACGAAGCGCGCTCACCGCGCGCGGCGCTCGCCGCGGCGAAAGGGCCGCACGAAGGCGATGGCGCTTTTCTCGCGCGCCGCATCGCGGCGCTCCCGTGCGCTCCCGACCTCGCGCGCGCGCTGTACGACGAGCTCGATCCGCCGCTCGTCCTGCGTGCCGGGCCCGACACGCCTTCGCGCACGCTCGCGGCGTGCGAACCGCCCGCGTGGTTCGACCAGCGCGCGGACCTCCACCGCGAGCGTCCCGTGCTCGAGCGCGCGGTGCGCGAGCCTCCGCGCTCCATTCAGGCGGTCTCCCTCGCGCGCGGGAAGCAGCTCGTCGCGCTCGCGCGCGACGTGATGGTGGTGCGTGCGCGCGACCTGGACGCGTTCATGTACGCGGACCCGCGCGATGTGCGCTGGATCGACTGCGGCGACGGACTCGCGTTCGCCGCGCTCGGCGTGGCGCCGCCGCAACGGCTCCTGCTCGAGGCGGTGTACGGCTTCCTGACGCTGAAGAACGGCGTTCCGATCGGCTACGTGCTCGCGAGCGCGCTCTGGAACTCGTGCGAGGTCGCCTACAACGTCTTCGAGACGTTTCGCGGCGGCGAAGCCGCGTGGATCTACGGCCGCGTACTCGCGATGCTGCAGGCACTCTTCGGCGCGGACACGTTCACCGTCTACCCGTACCAGCTCGGGCACGAGAACGAGGAAGGGCTGCGTTCGGGCGCGTGGTGGTTCTACCAGAAGCTCGGCTTCCGTCCGCGCGAGCGCGAAACGCTCGCGCTCATGCGCCGGGAACTGCGTCGGATCGCGCGTGATCCGCGTCACCGGTCCGCGCTTCCCGTGCTGCGGCGGCTCGCGCGGCACAACGTGTACTGGACCGCGACCTCCGCGCGCGAGGACGTGATCGGCCGTTTTCCGTCCGAGCGGCTCGGCGCGGCCGTCACGCGCGCGATGGCGCGGCGCTACGGCGCCGAGCGCGAGCGCGGCGTCCTGGAGCTTTCCGACGAGCTCGCGCGTCGGCTCGGCGCGCGGGGCTGGCGGCGCCTCCCCACCGACGAGCTCGAAGCCTGGCGGCGGTGGGCGCCGCTCCTCGCGCTCGTTCCGGACCTGGAACGGTGGAGCTCGAGCGAGCGCGCGGGCGTCGTCGCGCTCCTTCGCGCGAAGGGCGGCCGGCGCGAGTCGGACTTCGTGCGCGCCTTCGACGGCCATGCGCGGCTGCGGCGCGCGCTGTGCCGGCTGGCGGGAGTGCGCTCGTCCGAGTGATGGCGGGCCGCGCCCGGACACTACACTGTCGCGCGCATGCCGCGTCCCACCTTCGCTCGACCCTGTTTCATCGGCGTCGTCCACCTGCTTCCCACCCCCGGAGCGCCGCGCTTCGCGGGGGCGTTCGAGGCCGTGCTCGCGCGCGCCCGCGACGACGCGCGCGCGCTCGTGGAGAACGGATGCGATGCGCTCATCGTCGAGAACTTCGGCGACACGCCGTTCCACAAGGAGCACGTTCCTCCGGAGACCATCGCCGCGCTCGCGCTGTGCGTCCAGGTGGTGCGCGCGGCCGCGGGAGCGCGTTCCGTGGGCGTGAACGTGCTGCGCAACGACGCGCGCGCCGCGCTCGGCATCGCCGCCGTGACCGGGGCCGCCTTCGTGCGCGTCAACGTGCACACGGGTGCCGCCGTGACGGACCAGGGCCTGGTCGAAGGGCGCGCGGCCGACACCCTGCGCGAGCGTGCGCGGATCGCGCCCGACGTCGCCCTCCTCGCCGACGCGCACGTGAAGCACGCGACGCAGCTCTCCGGCGAGACGCTCGCGGAGAGCGTGCACGACCTCGTCCATCGCGCGCTCGCCGACGGCGTGATCGTGTCGGGACCCGCGACGGGCCGACCGCCGAGCGTGGAGCGCGTCCGCGAGGCGAGGACGGCCGCTCCGGGCGTTCCCATCCTGATCGGTTCGGGCCTCGACGCGGACAACGCGCGGGCTCTGCTCGAGCACGCGACCGGCGCGATCGTCGGCACGGCGCTCAAGGTCGACCGCCGCGTCGAGAACCCCGTCGACTCCGCGCGCGTCCGGGCGCTGCGCAAATGGTTCGACGAGGTCGCGCGATGAGCTTGGAGCAGCATCGGAGCGCGGCCGGCGCGAGCCTGCGCTTCGCCGTGATCACGATCAGCGACACGCGCGACGAGCGCACGGACCGCGGCGGCCCGTACCTCGTCGACCGCCTGATTGCCGCCGGCCACTCGGTTTCGAGCAAGACGATCGTGCGCGACGAGCCGACGGAAATCACCGCGGCCGTGCGCGCGGCGGTCGGGGACGAGAAGGTCGACTTCGTCCTCACGACCGGCGGGACCGGGATCGCGCCGCGCGACGTCACCGTGCCCACGCTCGAAGCGCTCTTCGACAGCACGATCCCCGGCTTCGGCGAACTCTTCCGCTGGCTTTCCTACCAGGAGATCGGGAGCGCTTCGATCCTGTCGCGCGCGTGCGCGGGCATGATCGGCGGAAAGGTGGTCGTCGCGCTTCCCGGCTCGCCGAAGGCGCTCCGGCTCGCGCTCGACGCGCTCCTCCTGCCCGAAGCCGGGCACCTCGTGTCCGAGTCGAGGAAGCGCGCCTGATTCACGCCACGCGGCGCAGGAGCGAGATCGTCACCGTGAAGAAGCGGTCGCGCTGGAAGGCGATCGGGATCTGGGTGAGCTCGAACTCCACGCTCACCGTGTTGAAGCCGCGGGTCATGTAGAAATCGTAGTTCGCGCCGAGCACGAGCGACGGCACCGAGAGGTTGAGCACCTCGTAGTCGGTACCCATCAGGTTGTCCTTGATGCAGCCGGCGATCATGTTGCCGACCTCGCCGATCGCGTCGAGGCAGGCCTCGTCGACCTGCGTGTGCTCCTCGCCGGAGAGCTTGCCCGCGATGTGGTACATGCCGCGTTCGGTCATCCGCAGTGTGACCATGCCGTTGGAGCGACCGACGAGCCCGACCAGCACCGCGATCGGTTTCGAGGCGCCGTGCAGTTTCGACGCAC
>JACRIO010000074.1 GCA_016220035.1 Planctomycetota bacterium
ACCGCCCGGCGGGACGGGCTTGGTGCGCGTGCTCGACGAGAACGCGGCGCTCCCGCTCTGCGCGGCGATGCCCGAGATCAGCTTCGCGACGCCCTCGATCTCCTTGCTGGAGGCGCCGAGGCGTTCGACCGTGGCATTGGCTTCGCGCGCCCGCTGCACGGCCTTTTCGGCGACCGTGGCGGCCTCCGCCGTGTTACGCGAGATCTCCTTGATGCTGGTGTCGAGCTCCGTGGCGCCGCGTGCGACGGTGTCCACGTTGTTCTGGAGCCCGGTGGCGCCCTGCGAGACGGTGCCCGCCTCCAGCGACGTGCGGTCGGTCGCCTTGCTCATCCGCTGGCTCATCTCCTGCATGCGGCGCGCGGAGGTCGTCAACGTGCGCGCCGTCGCCTGGATCGGATCCACGATCGCGTCGAGCAGCGTGTTGATGCTCTCCACGAGCTCGCGATATCCGCCCTGGAACTGGTCGAGGCGCGCTCGCTCCATGAGGTTGCCGCCGCGCGCGGCCTGCGTGAGCCGGCCCGTCTCGTCGAGCAGCGAGCGGAGCACGCTGATCGTGCGGTTGAGGCTGTCCTGGATGAGTTGATGCTCCCCTTGGTAGTCGCCGCGGACCTCGCGCGAGAGATCGCCCTCGGCGACGCTGCGCAGCACGGCGGTGCTCTCGCGCACCGGCTCGAGCATGCCGTCGAGCATCGAGTTGACCCCCGAGCACAGCTCGCGGTATCCGCCCTCGAAGCGTTCGGCGTCCATGCGCTTCGACAAGGCGCCGCTGCGCGCGGCCACCGTGAGCTCGTTTGTCTGCTCGAGCAGCGCGCGCAGGACGGCGACCGTGCGGTTCAGGCTCTCCTGGACGAGCTTGTGTTCGCCGTGGCATTCACCGCGCGCTTCGCTCGTGAGATCGCCCGCGGCCACGCGCCGGAGAACGGTCGCGTTCTCGCGCACGGGTTGCAGGGTCGCGTCGAGCATGGTGTTGATGCCCGTGCAGAGCTCGCGATAACCGCCCTCGAACTTCGCGGTGTCGGCGCGCGTGTCGAGCTGCCCGGCGCGCGCCCCCTCCGTCATGCGGCCCGTCTCCGCGAGGAGCGCGCGCAGGACGTGCAGCGTGCGGTTCAGGTTCTCGGCGATCAGCCGGTGGTCGCCCTGGAAGTCGCCCTCCACTTCGGTCGAGAGGTCGCCGCGGGCCATGCGCTCGAGGACGTCGGCCGAAGCGCGCACCGGCTCGACCGTGGCGTCGAGCATGGCGTTGATCCCCTCGACGAGCTCGCGGTAGCTCCCTTGGAGCGCGTTCGTCGAGGCGCGGGTCGAGAGCTCGCCGTTGCGCGCCGCGTTGGCGAGGCGGCCGACGCTGCCGAGCACCTCGCGCAGGACGCGGACGGTCTCGTTGAGGCTCTCCTGGATGACGCGGTGCTCGCCGCGGTAGTCGCCGCGGACCTCCGCGGCGATGTCGCCGGCCGCGATGCGCTTCAGGACGTCCGAGCTCTCGCGCACGGGCGCGACGCCGGCTTCGATCATCGCGTTGAGCCCGACGCAGATCTCGCGGTAGCTGCCCTCGAAGCGCTGCGGGTCCGCACGCTCGGAGAGGCGGCCGTCGCGCGCCGCGTTCGTCAGGGTCGCGATCTCGTCGCGGAGCGCGCGCAGCACCTCGGCGGTCTGGCCGAGCGAGCGCGACATCACGCCGATCTCGTCTCTCGATCGCGATTCGAACTTGCGGTCGAAGTCGCCCTTCGCGAGCGCCTGGAGCATCTCCGACGCGCGGCGCAGGGGACGCGCGATGCCGCGCGCGACGAGCCAGAGGAGCACGAGGCCGCCGAGGATCAGCGCGGCGCCGAGCCGGACCGATCGATCGAGCAGCGCTTCGCCGTTGGCGAGCACGATCGCCTGCGGCACGGTGAACTCGCACGTGAACGCCGACTCCGCCTGCCCCGGGCCGAAGCTCGCCTTGGCGCGGATGTGCTCGGCGTCCTGGGTCGAACTCGACGTCGTTCCGATCGCCGCGGCTCCACTCGTGCGAGCGACCGTCGTTCCCGACGTGTCCGTCACGACCAGGCTTTCGGAGCGGCCGCGCTTCTCGATCTCGTCGGCGCGGGCCTGGACGAACCCGAGGTCGAGGTCGGCGCCGGCGATCCCGAGGAACTGTTCCCCGACGAGGATGGGAACGACGAGCCGAGCGCACCAGCGCTCGCCGCGCGGCGTCGCGCGCTTCTCCATCGGCAGGCACTGCTCGCGTTTCGATTCCTTCGCCGAGAGGTCGGCCGCGCCCTTCCGATGTCCGTGCGCGTCCTTCTCGACGGACTCGTAGTCGGCGAGCGGCACGCAGCGCGGCGCGCCCGATTCGTCGCGCTCGGCGTAGGGCACGAGCCGACCGGTCGCGTCGTGACCCGCCACGTTCGCGTAGCCGGCGTCCATGCCGTCGAAGGCTTTCGGCTCCCACGCCGTGAAGACGCCCACGAGCTCCGGGTGTTTCTGCAGGAGCATCGACAGGATCCCCGTGACGTTGTCGCGGGAGATGTCGAGGTTCACCGAGGGGTCCTTCACCGCGGCGAGCGTCTGAGTGAGCTCGCGCACCACGGTCATCGCGCGCTCGAACTCCGCGTCGAGCGCGTCGCCGCGCGCGCGGGCCTCGGCTTCGACCTCGCGTTGCGCCGAGGCGACGATTTCCGCGCGCGTGGACTGCGCGAAGTAGTACACGACCGTTCCGGCGGTCGCGCACAGACAGAAACCGGCCCAGAAAAGGATCTTGGTCTGGACGGATCGCAGCATGGTGGGGTCCTGGCGCTGGCGATGGGGCGCGCGCCGGGGAGCGCGCGCCCGTGGGAACTCATGCGAAAAAGAACGTGGGGATCAGGGCAGCGGCTCGACCTTGCCGCCCTTCAATTGAGTGAGGTAGACGGCGTCGCTGCCCTGGTTGTCCTCGGCGCCGAACTGGAGCTTGAAGCCGCCGAGGTCGAACGCGCCGGACTTCTGGATCGTCTCGATCAGCGCGTCGCGGGTCGGTTCGCCCTGCACGCGCGCGAAGGCCTCGCAGAAGAAGCGGCCCGAGAGGTAGCCCTCGAGGCTCGTGAAGTGGATCTGCGCCTCGAGGCCGGCGGCCTTCATGTCCTCGTGGTACTGCTTCACGACGGGCACGCTCGTGTCCCACGGGAAGGGGACGACCTGCGAGACGACCACGCCCTCGGCGGACGGGCCGAGCTCCTTCACGAGGTCCATCGTTCCGACGAACGAGATCGTGCAGAGCTGGCTCGCCTGGAGCGCGGTGTTCGCGCGCGCCGCCTTCACGAAGGCCGCGACCGGCTTGTAGGGACCGACCATGAGCACCGCATCGGGGGCGCCGGCGGCCACGTCGGCGAGACCCGTCGCGATGGCGACCGTGTTGCGCTCGAACTGGCCCTTGGAGACGAGCTTCATCCCGCGCCGCTCGAGCGCCTTCTCGATGCCCTCGAGGCCGGCCTGGCCGAACGCGTCGTTCTGGTAGAAGCAGGCGAACTTCTTCGCGCCCTTGACGTCGACGAGCGCCTTGGCGAGCGCTTCGGTCTCCTGGAAGTAGCTCGCGCGCACGTTGACGACCCACTTGTTGTGGGGCGTGCGCAGGAGCTCCGCGCCGGTGAACGCGCCGATGAACGGCACTTGGGCCTCGGTGCAGATGGGGACCGCGACCTTCGACGTCGGGGTGCCGACTTCGCCGATGAGCGCGTACGCGTTCGACTTCTCGATCAGCATCTTCGTCGCGGCCGTGCAGGCTTCGGGCTCGTAGCTGTCGTTGACGGTCTCGAGCTCGATCTTGCGGCCGGCGATCCCGCCGGTGGAATTGACCTTGGTGAAGCACGCCGTCAGTCCGGCCTGCATGCCTTGACCGAGCCCCGCGGCGGGGCCCTTCAGCGCGCAAGCCTGGCCGAGATGGATCGTGGTCGGGGTGACGCCGGGGATGATCACGTCGCTGCGCGTGGTGGACGTGAGCGTGCTCGCGGCGGCGATCAGGAGGGCAATGAACATGGGGACTCGTGGGTTGGGGTCGGTGGCGCTGGGTCGAGGGTGCGCCGTGCGCACTTTCTCGGGCTGTACCGGCGGCACGCTTGAGGTGTCGCGCGCTCTTCGACGTGAAACCAATCGAGAGCCGCGCGTCCTTTCTCGCGGAGCTTCCAGCTCGCGTTCGAGTCGAAGCTTCGGGGACGCGGTTCGCCGCGCGCGCTGCTGCTTCGAAGCGCAGCGGGCCGCGCCTCCTTCGAGAGGCGCGGCCCGCGTGCGATCGGTGGGAACAGCGATCAGCCGTTCGCCTTCGCGCCCGCGAACATCTGGTCGACGGGGAGGATGCGCACGTTCGCCGGTTGGAGCTTCAGCGGGTAGGACTGGATCACCTTGTCCTCCTCGAGTTGCGCCGGCGGCTGCGTCGTGCCGTCGGGGTAGGTGATCGGGCTCGGCGCGCCGGAGAGGAGCGCGGCCTTCATCTCCTCCGCCTTCTCGGTGACGAGCGCGATGTACAGGTCGTCCGCCTGGAGGTGCTTCTTGATGGCCGCGTTCACTTCGTCGAGCGTGATGTCGTCCATCATCTTGCGGAACGTCGCGAGGTGCCCACCGTTCTTCTCCGTGCCGAAGAAGCGGTCGTCGAGCGCCCAACCGAGGCGGTCCGCCGTCGTCTCGGCGAAGTGCAGGCAGTAGTTCTTCAAGAACTTGCGCTGGTAGTCGAACTGCTCCTTCGTGAGCCCGTTCTTCGCGAGCGTGTCGACCTCGCGCAGCGCGGCGCGCAGCGCGAAGAGCGCGTTCTCGCGCGGCACGGGGCGCACCCAGACCTCGAACATCTGCATGTGCCGCCCGACGCCCGAAGGCGGCGTGTTGCGCCGTCCGCCGTTCGGATAGGCCTCGATGTAGGAGTAGTCGCCGTAGTTCATGCCGCGCGCTTCGCGGATGACCTGGTAGAGGTGGCTCACGGAGTTGCGGTGCTCGCCGAGCCACGAGTTCGCGATCCAGAGCGCGTAGAACTCGCGGCTGCCGCGCGCGAGGTCGATGGGGCAGCCGAACGAGATCGCGGTGCTGGCGCCCGGCTTCTCGACCAGGGTGACGTTCAGGCCCTTCGGACCGCCGACCTTGGTCTTCGGGTGCGTCGGCTTCCCCGCGGGCAGCGTGGCGAGCGTGCTCTCGACCTTCTGCTGCAGCTCCTTCGAGTACGCGCCGCCGAGCCCGACGACGACGTTGTCGCGCGTGAAGTTCGTCTTGTAGAAGCCCTTCACGTCGTCGAGCGTGAGCGCCTTCAGCGACGCGACCGTGCCCTCGTCGATGTGCGCGTAGCGCGAGCCCGCGAACACCGACTGCACGAGCGTCGCCTTGCCGAGCTCCTCGTCGGAGCTGTAGCGCAGCTCGTTCTCGATCCCCGACACCATCTGGTCGCGCAGGCGCGTGAAGTCGCTCTCGCGGAAGCCGGGGTGCACGACCGCGTCGAGGAAGAGCTCGGCGAAGCGGTCCGCGACGTCCTTGTGCGCGCGGCCGGAGAGGATCGTCATCTCCTTGTCGACCGAGTTGCCGTAACCCGCGGCGAGCGGGAAGAGCGCTTCGAGGATCTGCTGGTACTCACGCGCGGCGGTGCCGGCTTCGGTGATCATCGCGGCGGTGAGCGCGGCGAGGCCCTCCTTGCCGGGCGCGTCGTCCTGGGAACCGACCTGGAACCAGAGCTTGAACGCGACGTTCGGGTCCGACGCGACCGGCATGAGCACGGGCTTCTGCGAGAGGCCGTCGGCGGGCGGCAGCGGCATCGACGGCAGGGTCGGGTCGGCGAACTCGAAGGCGCCGAAGAACGTCGTGGACTGGTACGCCACCACCTGCCCGTCGCGGTCGGTGGGCGTCACCATCCGCGTCGAGAAGCTCGGCACCGTCTGTCCCGCCGTGTGGAGCAACGCGACCGTGCTGCGCTCGGGCTTCAGGTAGAGGCTCGCGGCCGCCTGCACGTCGAACGGCGTCACGGCGTCGAGCGTCGCGTACATCTGCTCGATGCAGTCGAGGTCGCCCGTGATCGCGACGAGCTGCGCGAGCGCGCCGCACACTTGATTGGGCGTCGAGAGCCCCGAGAGGAACGCGTACTTCAGCCGCGAGCGCACGTCGTTGAGGCGCTTCGCGTCCACCGGCACCTTCTGGAGGTTCGCGACGCTGTTCCAGATCTCGCTCTCGACCGCGGCGACGTCCTTCATGTCCTTGACGAGCGCGAAGACGCTCCAGAGACCGGGGTCGCGGTTGTAGCCGAAGCCCGAATCGAGGGCTTCGACCTTCTGCTCGTCGAGCACGAGCTTCTCGTAGATCGACGACGTCTCGCCGAACGCGAGCTCGCCGAAGAGCGTCGCGGCCATCATGGTCTTGTCGTTCGGCTTCAGCGCGTCGCCCTTCCAGTTGATGGCGAGCGTGGGCAGCGTCTTGCCGTCGAAGGGCACCGTGATGCGGCGCTGCGCCGTCTGCGGCGGTTCCTTGGGCACCGCGGGCGCCGTGTAGCCCTTCTTCCAGGGCGCGTACTCCTTCTCGATCTTCGCGAGCGCCGCCTTCGCGTCGAAATCGCCCGCGACGACGACGACGACGTTCTCGGGGCGGTAGAAGCGCTGGAAGAACGACTTCGAGTAGTCGTACTGCTCCTTCATGCGCTGGATGTCGGCTTCGAAGCCGATCGTCGTGTGCTTGTACGTGTGCTGGTCGAACGCGGCGTTCTGCACGGCTTCGAAGAGCACCTCGAACGGCTGCGTGCGGCCCTTGCGGTACTCGCCGTAGACGGCACCCGACTCCGTTTGGAACTGGTCCTTCGAGTAGTCGAGGTTCTGGAAGCGATCCGCTTCGACCTCGATCACGGTGGAGAGGTCCTCCTTCGCGAAGCCGAGGTGGTACGCGGTGTAGTCGTCGGTCGTGTACGCGTTCGAGTCCGCGCCGATGCCGTTGACGATCTCGTCGAACTGCGGGAAGCGCTTCGACCCGCGGAACATCATGTGCTCGAAGAAGTGCGCGAAGCCGGTGACGCCCGCTTCGACCTCGTCGCGCGAGCCGGTGCGCACGATCGACCAGTACGAGACGAGCCCGCCCGACGCCATCGGGATGAAGCGCACCTCGAGACCGTTCGCGAGCGTGTGACGCTCGACGGGGTAGGGGAACACCGATGCGCTCCGCGCGTGCGGCGCGGGCGACGCGCCGACGCCGGCGACGGCGGAGTTGGATTGGGTCGAGTTCATGGAATGGCACGCGGCGAGGGCGAGGAAGGCGCTCGCGGCGAGGAGGCGACGGGGTTGCATGCGGAGTTTCTCGTTCGTGGGGATCGTGGGGAGCGCGACAGCGTATCGAGGGCTCCGCGCGCCGTCAGCCGCGGCGCGGCGGGAGATCGAAAACGGCCCTTCGCTCGCGCCCGGAGCTCCGTGCGCTTCCGGCGGCCGGGCGCCTCGGCTAGGGTGGCGCGCCCCGCATGCGCGTCCTCTTCGTCTACCCGAACCTCTACACGCAGATGGGGTTCAACCACGGGCTCGCGTCGCTCTCGTCGCGCTTGAAGGAGCACAGGCACGCGACGCGGCTCGTCAACCTGAACGAGAACCTGCCGCCCGTGCCGTCGAGGGACGAGCTGTGGCAGCTCCTGCGCGAGTGGGGGCCGGGCGTGATCGGCTTCTCGTGCTTGACGCAGCAGTACGCGGCGGGGCTCGAGCTCGCGGAGTGGCTGCGTGCGCGCGCGCGTGAAGAACGGGTCGAGCTCCCCGCGCTCGTCGTCGGCGGCATCCACCCGACGATGGTCCCGCTCGACGTGATGAAGGACGGCGCGTGGGACCACGTCGGCGTGGGGGAGTGCGAGGACGCGCTCTTGGAGCTCGTGACGCGCCTCGAGCGCGGCGAGACGCCGGACGACGTGCGCAACTTCGTGTCGTGGAAACATGGAAGGCGTCCAGCGAGCGCCGCGCGCAGCACGCACGCGGAGGAACACTGGGTCCACCACCCCGTCGGCGAGTTCCCCGCCTTTGCAAACCTGCCCGAGCCCGACTACTAGCTCTTCGACACGCAGCGCATCACCGACCAGAAGCAAGGTTGGTTCGGATTGATGAGCTCGCGCGGGTGCCCGTACCGGTGCACGTACTGCCTCAATCACAAGATCGTCGACCGATATAAGGAAGAGCTCGGACGCAACGTGAAGAACATCGGGTTCTTCCGCTTCCGGCCGGCCGAGAAGATGATCGCCGAGATTCGGAACGTGCTCGCGCGCTACCGGAACATCGGGACGTTCATCCTCGACGACGACCTCTTCACGCAGAACGTGCCGCACGCGCTCGAGTTCTGCGAGCAGTACATCGCGGCCAAGATCGGCGTGCCGTGGGTCGTCAATTCGCACGTCAAGCAGCTCGACGAGCGCGTCGCGGAAGCGCTGGCGCGCGCGGGCTGCCGCATCCTGAAGCTCGGGATCGAGTCGGGCTCGCTGCGCGTGCGGCGCGACGTGCTCAAGCGTCACATGACGCAGAAGGACATCCTCGAGACCGTCGCGGGCGCCGAAAAGCACCGTCTGCACAGCTCGGGCTTCCTGATGATCGGCCTGCCGACGGAGACGCACGCGGAGCGCTGGGAGACGGTCGACATCCTGGCGCAGTCGCGCATCGGCCGCTTCCGCACGTCGTGGTTCTTCCCGTTCCCCGGCACGGACAGCTACCGCATGACGATCGAGGGCGGCTACCTGAAGCACGACCCCGCGACGGACTTCACGACGTTCACCGACGGGAGCGCCCTCGACTTCGGCGCGGAGGAGAACCTGTTCATCGACAAGCTCGGCGCGGTGATGCCGTGGTTCGTGAACAGCCGCATGGAGCGCTTCCACGACTCACCCGCGTCGAAGCGCTACCACGCGCTCGTCGCGGACGTGCTGCGCATGACGCGCGACGAGTGGGGAGCCTTCAAACCGCGCGTGAAGGACGTCGACCGCGAGCTCGCGAGCGCATGCACGCAGGCGAACGAGCTCCACTACGCGATCCGCTACAACAAGTTCATGGGCGTGCGCTCGGACTACTACCTCGCCGAAGAGTCCGGCATCGAGTGGTACACCGCCGCCGCGAAGCCCGCCGTCGCCCTGAGCGAGCTGCGCGAAGCCGCGCTCGCCGCCGCCGCCGCCGAGGTCTGCTGACTCGGTCACGGCCCATCGCCCGGCTGGGCCAAACCGAGCCCCCCGCGCGCACCAGGACGCTCAGCCTCGGCCCGGTTAGACTCACGACCATGGAGCAGCGCGCGAACTGGCGTGAGCGCATCGTTGCGGATCCCAAGGTGCTGGTCGGGAAGCCGGTCATGCGGGACACGCGCATCAGTGTCGAACTCGTCCTCGAGCTCCTCGGGCGCGGAACCACGATCGATGACGTCCTCCGGCAGTACGAGCACCTGACCATCGAGGGTCTCCACGCCTGCCTGGCCCACGCCGCGGCGTCGTCTCGATGGAGCGCACGATCCGCAAGCAGGCATGACGCTGCGTCTGCTCGCGAACAAGAACTTCCCCGGTCCCATCGATGAAGATGCTGATCCAACTCATGCTCGTCCTCCCGGCAGGCCGGGCTTTCGCGCAGTGTCCGAGCTGGGCCGAGGGATTCTTCCCTCCCGGCGTCGTCGGCACAGTCCGGGCGCTTGCCAATCACGACGCCGGTTTCGGTCCGCGAGTGTTCGTCGGTGGGAGCTTCGAGCTCGTGAGCGGTCAGCCCGTCACGAACATCGCGAGCTGGGATGGTGCGCATTGGTCGGGCGTGGGCGGCGGTGTGGACAACATCGTGCGTGCGCTCAACGTCTTCGACGACGGAACGAGCGGCGGCCCGAGACTCTTCGCCGGTGGAGCCTTCGGGATCGCGGGCTCGCTGCCAGTCAGCAACGTGGCTTGCTGGGACGGGAGCTCGTGGTCCGATGTTGGTGGTGGGTTCAACGACAACGTCCTCGCGTTCGCAGCCTACGACGACGGGACCGGCCCCGCGCTCTACGCGGGAGGCCTGTTCACGAGCGCGGGAACGACGCCATGCGCACGCATCGCGCGGTGGAACGGAACGAGTTGGGACCCGGTGGGCGGAGGCATGAATGCCGTGATTCATGCGTTGTGCGTCTTCGATGACGGCGCGGGGCCGACTCTCTTTGCCGGCGGCGAGTTCACGATGGCGGGAGGCGTGAGCACGCCATACATCGCGCGCTGGAATGGCAGCTCGTGGTCAGGCGTGAGCTCGGGCATGAACAATGCGGTCTACGCCCTGGAGGTGTTTCAGGATGTCGGCGGCTCGCGTCTGTTCGCGGGGGGAAACTTCACGGTCGCAGGAGGGGTGTCTGCGAACTTCGTCGGCCGGTGGGACGGCACGAACTGGTCCTCCCTTGGTTTCGTGTTCCCGAACACGGTCTACGCCTTGGAGGTCCATGACGACGGTGGTGTGCCAGCCTTGTACACGGGTAGCGCGGTCGGGACGCAGACGGGCGCGTCGGCTGCACGGATCCATCGCTACGCGGCGGGCGCGGTGACCGCGCTCAGCGACACGGTCGGTTTGTGGACCTACGCGCTTCTCTCGACACCGGGCATAGCTGGCAGTCCGAACGTGCTCGTGACCGGCGGAGCCTATGGGGCGTTCACGCGCATTGGCTCTACCTGGTCGACGATGGGCCCGGGGCAGCTTCCGGGCGTCAATCCGAGAGAATTTCAGGAGTTCGGCGGAGGCACGCTGGGCAGTCGCCGCCTGTTCCTCGGTGGAAACTCCGTGGCCAGTTGGGATGGTCAGCAGTTCCTGCCCGAGTCCCTGCCGATTCGCCCGTCCACGGTGGAGGACATGGTCGTCTACGACGATGGCACTGGCGAACGCCTCATCGTCAGTGGCCACGGCGGCTTGGGAAGTTGGAGTGCATTGCAGGCCTTCGACGGGACGTCTTGGTCGATCGTTTCGTGGTTGAGCGCGCCAACACTCGTTCCGTACCGCACATTGGCCGTCCAGGACTTCGGCGCCGGCTCCAGGCTCTTCGCTGGCGGGAATCACCCACAACTGCAGAACATAGCGCAGTTCGATGGAGCGGTCTGGACAGGTCTCGGCTCGGGCCTGAATTCGGTCGTGAACGACCTATTGACCAGAAGCGGACCGAACGGCCCCGAGCTGATCGCCGCCGGATACTTCACCGCCTCGGGAACGCTGCCGCTCCCCGCCTGCGTGGCCCGGTGGAATGGAACCAGTTGGTCGCCCGTCGGTACGGTCTTGACCAACGACAAGGTGCTGCTCCTCTGCGAATACGACAGCGGCTCCGGTCCGGAACTGTACGCATCGGGACAGCGCATGGTCGGGGGCTTTCCGACTACGTTTGTCGCGCGTTGGAGCGGCACCAGTTGGATCGACATCGCGACAAATGGTCCCGGGTCATCCAGTGAAATCACGCACTTGTTGACCTTCGACGACGGGTCGGGAGGGGGAACCGAGCTCTACGCGCTGGGCTGGTTCGTGACGGTCCCCGGAGGGCAGCTCCAGCACGTCGCCAAGTGGGACGGCGCGCGCTGGGCCACCGTCGACTGGGGTCTCGACAATCTGCCGCTTGGCGGCGCGGTCGTCCGCGACACCGACGGCGTCGAGGATCTGTGGCTGGGCGGCACGTTTCGCAACGCGGGTGGGCACTCGTCGTGGACCGTCGCCCGGCTCGATGGCTGCGGTCCCGTGAGCAGGTTCTGCGCCGGCGACGACTTGGACCCGCATGTGACGACTGATTGTCCCTGCGCGAACTTCGGTGCCCTGGGGCGCGGGTGCGCGTGGCACGGCGGCCCTCAGGGCGCGCTGCTCGACGGGCAGGGCGTTACGCAGCCTGACACGCTCGTCCTCGAGGCGTCGGGAATGCCAGCGAACGGGTCTTCCACGGTCTTTCTCAAGGGGGACGCACTCGAACGCGCTGGGCTCGTGTTCGGCGACGGAATTCGTTGCATCGGCGGCCAACTGATCCGCCTTGGGTCGAAGAGCAATGTGAACGGAACGGCAAGATATCCAGAGACCGGCGACGCTTCCGTCTCCGTACGCGGGTACACACCGCCCGGGAGTGGCGAGGTGGGCTACTACCAGGCCCGATATCGGAACGCGGCGACGTTCTGCACGTCAGCCACGTTCAATGCGACGAACGCATTGCGTATCGCTTGGTGATATGGGCGGGCCTGTCAGCAATGCCATTAACGCACCTGCCCTTCTCTCACGCCTGCGAGCACGTGGCCTTGCGGTCGCCATCGTAGGCGTGGCTTGATCCTCTCGGAGTAAGGCACGGTCTGGTGTCTCCTCCGCCCCCGATGAGGTTGGTGATGCCGCGCGCACCGTGCGCGCGGCCCCTCGGGGGGCGTCCTGCCCTGCGGGCAGGATCAGAAGCCGCA
>JACRIO010000075.1 GCA_016220035.1 Planctomycetota bacterium
AAACCCGTGATCGTGCACTGCCGCGACGCGCACGTGGAGACGCTCGCGGCCTTGCGCGCCGTGCCCGGCGTGCGCGGCGTGATGCACTGCTACACGATGGGCGTCGAGGAGCTCCCCCACTACCTCGAGCTCGGCTTCCACATCTCGTTCTCGGGCGTCGTCACCTACCCGAAGAACGCCGCGAACCAGGCCGCCGCGCGCGCGACGCCGATCGACCGGCTGCTCGTCGAGCCCGACGCGCCCTACCTCGCGCCCGAGGGTCATCGCGGCCGGCGCAACGAGCCCGCGCACGTCCGCGTCGTGCTGGAGGAGGTCGCGCGGCTGCGCGGTGAACCCCTCTACGAGCTCGCGCGGCGCACGAGCGCGAACGCGGCGGCGCTCTTCCGCCTGCCCGCGCCGTGAAGCGCGATCAGTGGTGCACCGGCGTCCAGGTCTGGCCCGAGACGACGCTCGCCGAACCCACCACGGGGCCCGAGGCCATGTCGCCCGCGACGGCGTAACACTCGTCGAAGGTCGGGACATGCGCCGCGCCGTCGAACGGCGCGACCGCGCGATTCTGGCACTGCAGGAGGTCGCCTTCCTCGTCCACGAAGAAGGCGCGCACGCCCGTCCCCTGGTGGTCGACGGGCCACGCGTAGCAGCACCAGTACGTCTCGCCGCCGTTCGGGTCGGGCAACGCGGCGGCGACGGCGCCTCCACCCGCGTTCTCGGGCAGCCCTGCAACGACGCCGCCCGCGGCCGGCGCCGGCAGGAAGATCGCGAAGTGGTAGCCCGAGCGGGTGACCCAGCCGTTTGCGTCCACGCTGCCGAAGTGCGCGGCGAGGATCGAAGGGTCCAGTTCGTCGACGCCGGGCGTGCCCATCCCAGGCGCCGCACCGACGTGGATCCGCAGGGGTTGCGTGCCCGAGAGCTCGCCGAAGTAGCCGAACTCCCCCGCGCCGTCGGCGTCGGTGTCGAGCGCGCCCGAAGCCTGGATCTGCGCCTGCGACGACGACAGCGCGCGCAACGTGGCGATCGCGGCGGCCTCGTTCGAATTCGTGCGTGCGCTCATCAGCTTCGGAATGCCCACGCCGGCGATGATCGCGATGATCGCCACGACGATCATGAGCTCGATGAGCGTGAACCCAGCGCGTTGGTCGAATCCTGTCATGCGGTGTACTCATCCGACAATCTCCGACTGTCGTCGGAGGTGCGCCAGAGCGACCTGCTTCTCGTCCTCCTCATCGGCGCGGTCGCGCCCCCGATCGGAGCCGATCCGAGCGATCCGCACGGCGCGGGCGAGCGCGGGCAGGCGTCCGTGCCCTGTACGACCGCCTGCTGACGAGCCTGCGACCAGCAGGGCTTCGACGCGCTTCGAAACGCAGCGCGGGGCGCCGCGCACGCGCGACGCCCCGCTCGATGCCGATTTCGAATCGGCCGCCCCGGGCAGAGCCCGAGTGAGAACTAGATCACTGGACCGGCACCCAGACGTTCGCGAGGGTCACGACCGAGGCCGCGCCGACGTTCAGGCCCGACGACATGTCGGAGGCCGTCAGGTAGCACTCGTCGTAGGTCGGCGCGAGGGTCGTGCCGTCGAACGGCGTGGCGCTGCGGTTCTGGCACTGCAGCAGATCGCCTTCCTGGTTGATGAAGAACGAGCGGTTGCCCGTGCCGTTGTGATCCACCGGCCACGCGTAGCAGCACCAGAGGATCTCGCCGTTGTTCGGGTCGGGGAAGGAGGCCGGGTTCGCGCCGCCGCCGGCGTTCTCGCCGATGCCCGCGACCGCGCCCGCGGCCGTCGCGGCCGGCAGGAACATCCGGAAGTAGTAGCCCGAGCGCTGGATGTAGCCGTTCGCGTCCACGGTGCCGAAGGCGCTCGCGAGGATCGCGGGGTTCAGGAGGTCGGTTCCCGCCGCGCCCGCGGCCGGAGCGCCCGCGGCGCTGACGCGCATCGGGAACGCGCCCGCGAGTTCGGCGAAGTACGCATACTCGCCGCCGCCGTCTCCGTCGGTGTCGACGGCGCCCGACGACTGCACTTGCGCCTGTGCCGAGCTGATCGAACGCAACGTCGAGATCGCGGCCGCTTCGTTGGCCGAGAGACGCGCGCTCATGAGCTTGGGAATGGCGATCGAAGCGATGATGGCGATGATCGCGACCACGATCATGAGCTCGATCAGCGTGAAGCCTGCTTTGCTGTTCCTGCGAATCATTGTGGTTCTTTTCCCTCGTGATCGGCGCGCGGGCCCGAGGCCCCGGACGACGCCGATGGTTCCATGGGCCGGAAGGCCCGTCCTTGTTCCCCGTCGACCGCGTCGCCGCGTTCGACGTCCGTTCGTCGGACGGCCCAGCCGCCCGGCCCCTGCCGCGACGACGATTTCGAGTCGCCGGACGCGGACTTGGACGCGGGACGTATCGGAGTGGTCCCTCCCCCGACTTGAGCGCGCTCCGCTCCCTTCGCGAAAAAGTCCTCCCACTCGCGAGCGGGCCCTCCGGAAACGAGCACGCCCGCCCGGCCGCAGGGGCCGCGCGGGCGCGCCGTCGTCTTCGAGCGGTGGATCAGCCGCCGCCGCCGAGCTTGCCGACCACGTCGAGGATCGGGAGGAAGACCGACATCACGACGCCGCCGACGATGACGCCCATCACCGAGATCAGGATCGGCTCGATCATGCTCGTCAGCGACTTCACGGCGGCCTTGACCTGCGCGTCGTAGAACTCGGCGATCTTCTCGAGCAGCGTTTCCAGTGAACCGGTGCGCTCGCCGATCGCGATCATGCGCACGACCATCGGCGGGAACACCGGCGCTTTCGCGAGCGGCTCGCTGAGCAGGTTGCCCGCGCGCACGCTGTCGCGCGAGTCGAGCACGGCCTTCGCGACGATGCGGTTGCCCGCGGTCTCCGCGACGATGTCGAGCGTGCCCATGATCGGAACGCCCGAGCGGATGAGCGTCGCGAACGTGCGGCTGAAGCGCGCGAGCGCCACCTTGCGGATCAGCGGGCCGAACACCGGCGCGCGGAGCACGTTGCGGTCCCAGAACCAGCCGCCGGCCTCCGTGCGCAGGAAGGCCAGCGCGCCGAAGATCGCGCCGAACGCGCCGCCGAAACACAGGATCCAGTGCGACTTCAAGAACTCGGCCGTTTCCAGCGTGAACGCCGTGATCCAGGGCAGCTCGGTGTCGAGCGAGTCGAACACCGCGCGGAAGCCGGGCACGACGCCGAGCATGAGGAAGGCCGTGATCGCGGTGACGAGCACCATCGAGATCACGGGATAGGTCATGGCCGCCTTGATCTCGCGGCGCAGGTTCTCGCTCGACTCTTGGTAGTCGGCGAGACGCTCCAGGATGATGTCCATCTGACCGGACACCTCGCCCGCGCGGACCATGCTCACGTACAGCGGGTCGAAGACCTTCGGACACTTCTCCATCGCGACGGAGAGGTCGGTGCCGCCGCGCACGTCCGCGACGAGCTGCAGGATCGCGGCGCGCAGGCCCGGCGATTCCGCCTGATCGGCGAGCACCTCGAGCGATTCGAGCAGCGCGAGTCCCGCGCCGACCATCGTCGAGAGCTGGCGCGTGAAGATGACGAGGTCGGCCTTCTTGCAGCGCGGCTGCTTGCCGAGGAAGCCCGTCGAGGCGGTCTTCCTGGCCGCGGCCGTCTCTTCGACCTGCATCACGGTCAGGTTCTGCTTCCGCAGTTCCGCCACGGCTTCGTTCTTGTCGTTGGCGTTGATGGTGCCCTCGACGGTCTTGCCGCCGGGGCCCTTGGCCGCGTACTTGAAGGTCGTCACGTCTTTTCCCGGGTGCAGTGGGGCTCGCGCCCTCGTCCTAGTCTTCCAGCGTCACGCGCAGCACTTCCTCGAGCGAAGTGCGACCGCGCATCGCGTTCATCAGGCCGACGCGCCGCAGGGTGATCATTCCCTGGCTGACGGCGTGGACCCGCATGTCGAGAGAGGATCGACCCTCCACGATCATCCGCTTGAGGGTGTCGTCGATGTACAGGGTCTCGAGGATCGCGAAGCGGCCCTTGTAACCCTGGTGGCAGCGCCCGCAGCCCTGCGGATTCGGGCCGAGGAGCTTCAGCGAACCGATTTCGTCCTTGGTGTAACCGACGCCGAGAAGTTCCTTCTCGGGCACTTCGATCGGCTGCCGGCAACCCTCGCACAGCTTGCGCGCGAGGCGCTGCGCGCCGATGCAGAGCACGGAGCTCGACACGAGGAACGGATCGATGCCCATGTCGACGAGGCGCGTGATCGTGCTCGGCGCGTCGTTCGTGTGGAGCGTCGAGAGCACGAGGTGGCCCGTGAGCGCGGCCTTGACCGCGATCTCGGCCGTCTCCGTGTCGCGGATCTCGCCCACGAGGATCACGTCGGGGTCCTGGCGCAGGATGGAGCGCAGGGCGCCCGCGAAGGTCAGGCCGCGCTTGGGGTTGACCGGCACCTGGTTGATGCCGTCCATGCGGTACTCGACCGGGTCCTCGACCGTCACGACGTTCACGTCGGGCTGCGCGACCTCGTGCACGCACGAGTAGAGCGTCGTCGACTTGCCCGAGCCCGTGGGACCGGTGACGAGCATCATCCCGTACGCGGCGTTGATCGCCTTGCGGATGTCGGCGAGCGACTTCGCCTCGTAGCCCATCGTCTCGAGCTTCAGCGCGAGGTTGCTGCCGTCGAGGATGCGCATCACGGCCTTCTCGCCGCCGACGACGGGCAGGATCGACAAGCGGAAGTCGATCGTGCGGCCCTCGTACTTCACCTGGAACTTGCCGTCCTGCGGCGCGAAGCGCTCGGCGATGTCGAGTTGCGCCATGATCTTCGTGCGCGAAATGAGCGCCGACAGGATCGACTTCGGCGGCGTCATCACCATCTTCATGTTCCCGTCGACGCGGTAGCGCACGCGCAGGTGCTTGTCGCCCGGTTCGACGTGGATGTCGCTCGCCTTCTCCTTCAGCGCCTGGAGGATGATCAGGTTGAGCAGCTTGATCGCCGGCGCGTCGTCGCCTGCGGCGGTCGAAGCGAGCGCGGAGAGGTCCTCGACCTTCGTCTCCTCGGGCGCGACCTCGAGCTCGCCGTCGGACTTGACCTCGCCGAGCAGCGACTCGACCTGCTTCTCGCCGGTCTGGAAGACCCGGTCGATCGCGCGCTTGAGCACGGTCGGCGAACCGACGACCTGCCGGATCTGGCAGCCGGTGCGCCGCTTCAGGTCGTCGAGCAGGAGCACGTCGAACGGGTCGCTGACCGCGATCGTGAGCACGTCCTTGTTGCGCGAGATCGGCAGGATGCCGAACTCGATGCACGTGTCCTGCGGAACGGCCTCGAGCGCGCTCGGATCCACCGTCACCCGGCCGATGTCGACCGGCGCGACGGACGCGGCGCGGCCCACGGCCTCGAGCAAGGCGCTCTCCTCGAGCGTGCCGCTCGAGAGCAAGGTCTCGATGACGTTGCCGCCCTTGTCGCGCGCGTTCGTCCACGCTTCCTCGGAGATGAGGCCGGCGTCGACGAGCAGCCGCTTGATCTTGCCCGAGACGCGCACCATCAGGCGGCTCCACGGACGAGCGAGCGGAGCTCCGACGGATCGCTCGTGTAACGCTCCGCGGCGCTCATCGTCACCTTCCCGGCCTTGACGAGCTCCGAGAGCGACTGGCTCATCGTGCGCATGCCCATCTTCGCGCCGGTCTGGATCTGCGAATAGATCTGGTGGCCCTTGCCGTCGCGGATGAGCGCGCGGATCGCGGGTGTCGCGAGCATGATCTCGGCCGACATCGCGCGGCCCTTGCCGCTCGAGTGCGGCAGGAGCTGCTGGCAAAAGACGGCTTCGAGCGTGAAGGAGAGCTGCGTGCGCACCTGCGCCTGCTGGTGCGACGGGAACACGTCGATGATGCGGTTGATCGTCTGCGCGGCGTCGCTCGTGTGCAGCGTGCCGAAGGTCAGGTGGCCCGTCTCGGCCAGCGTCAGCGCCGCCTCGATCGTCTCGTGGTCGCGGAGCTCGCCCACCAGGACGTAGTCGGGGTCCTGGCGCAGCACGGAGCGCAGCGCCTTGTCGAAGCCGTGCGTGTCGTGCCCGATCTCGCGCTGCGTCACGAGGCAGCGCTGGTGGCGGTGCGTGAACTCGACCGGGTCCTCGATCGTGACGATGTGACCCTGCTGGTTCTTGTTGATGTTGTCGATCATCGCGGCGAGCGACGTCGACTTGCCCGACCCGGTGGCGCCCGTGACGAGCACGAGCCCCGCGTTCATGTTGCAGATGCGCTCGCAGACGCCGCGCGGCATGCCGAGGCGCTCGAAGTCCGGGATCACGGTCGGGATGGCGCGCATGACGGCCGCCACGGCGCCCTGCTGGTAGAAGACGTTCGCGCGGAAGCGCCCGGCGCCCTCGAGGCCGAAGGAGCAGTCGAGCTCCATGTCGCGGTCCACGCGCGCGATCTGGTCGGAGTTGAGCACGCTCGTCGCGAGCCGGCGCGTGTCGTCCGGCGTCAGCGGCGGGTGCTCGACCGGCAGGAGCTCGCCGTCCACGCGGATGCGCGGCGGCGAACCGACCGTGACGTGCAAGTCCGAACCACCCTGGCGCACCATGAGCGTCAGCAGCTCTTCCATCGTGATCATGCGTCGGTCCTCTCGATCTTCTCGGCGTTCCCGCGGGGACGGGGAACGCGCTTCTCGATCGACGCATCGGGAGGGGCGACTCAAGACGGGCGCGGTCATTTCGAGACCGCGCCGTGCCCTGGAAACGCTATCGCGGTCCCCCGGAGCGCCGGAGGACCGCGAAAACGAACTCGGAGGCGATGGCTACTCCTCTTCGTGCTTCTTCCCGTAGACGGCGAGCACCTTCTGCTGCTCGTTGCCGGGGACCTGCGCGTAGTGCGACAGCGTCATCGAGAAGCTCCCCTCGCCCGCCGTCTGCGACTTCAGGTCGCGGAAGTAGGCGAGCATCGTCGAGAGCGGCACGTTGGCCTTGATGATCGTCACCGCGCCGTCCGACTCCGTCTGCTGGTCGACGACGTGGCCGCGGCGGTGGCTCGTGATGTCGGAGAAGATCGCTCCCGCGGCGCTCGTCGGCACCTGGACCTCGACGCTCATCACGGGCTCGAGCAGCACGGGTGTCGCCTTCATGAAGCCGTCGCGGAACGCGCGCGCGCCGGCGATCTTGAAGCTCGCTTCGTCCGAGTCGACGTCGTGGTACTTGCCGTCGTAGAGCTCGACCTCGACGTCGACGACCTCGCCGTTCGTGAGCACGCCCTGCACGACCTGCTCGCGAACTCCCTTCTCGACCGCGGGGATCAGGTTGCGCGGGATCGAACCGCCGACGACCGCGTCGGTGAACACGAAGCCCGTGCCCTCGGGCTGGGGCTTGACGCGCAGGTAGCACTCGCCGAACTGCCCGCGTCCGCCGGACTGCTTCTTGTGACGGTGGTGGCCGTCCGCGTTGCGGGTGACGGTCTCGCGGTAGGCGATGCGCGGTGCGCGCGTCGTGATCTCGACGCCGTAACGGCGCTTCAGGCGCTGCTCCATCACCTGCAGGTGCAGGTCGCTCATGCCGTGCACGACCATCTCGTGGGTCGCCCGGACGTGCTCGACCTTGAAGCTCGGGTCCTCGGCTTCGAGCTTGTGCAGCGCCTCGCCGATTTTTTGCTCGTCGGCGCGGCTCTTCGGCTCGACGGCGAGCGTCACCATCGCGCGCGGCGTCTCCGGCATGAGCACGGTGTGGATCTTCTTGCCCGAGGTCGTGAACCCGTCGCCGAGCGCCACGTGCTCGACCTTCGAGAACGCGACGATCTCGCCGGGGCCCGCGCTCTCGATCGGCTCGCGCTTCTTGCCCACGAGGCGGAAGAGCCCGCCGAGCTTCTCGGGCTTGTCGCGCGAATGCTCGCCCACGACGGCCGAGTTCGCGGTCAGCGTCCCGCGGTAGATGCGCGCGAGGCACACCTTGCCGACGTGCGGGTCGCTCTTCACGTTGAACACGGTTCCGAGCAGGTCGCCGTTCGCGTCGGGCGGGACCTCGGTGCCGTCCTCCATCTTGAAATGGATCTGGGCCGCGCCGGGCGCGTAGTGCTCGAAGAACTCGGCCACTTCCTTGAGCCCGAGGTCCGTGAGCGGATTGCAGACGAGGATCGGGATCACCTTGCCCTCGACGAGCGCCTTGGGCATGAGGTCGTGCAGCTCGTCGTCCGTGACGGTCTGCGTCTCGAGGTACTGCATCACCTCTTCTTCGTTCTCGCAGGCGTCCATGACCTCGTCCATGAGCGTCTGCCGCCAAGGACTCTCGGGATCCTGCATGGTCTTGCGCAGCCGCGAGAAGCCCGGCCCCGAGGCATCGGGCAGGAGGAACGGCACGCACTTGTCGCCGATGCCGCGCCGCAGTTCCTCGACGAGCGTCTCGAAGTCCGCCTTGGGGTCGTCGAGGTGCGTGACGATGATCGCGCGGCCGCGCCCGAGACGCGCCGCGGCCTCCATCTTCTTGCGCAGGTTGTAGGTGACGCCGCTCGCGCAGCTCACGACGCCGACGACGAGGTCCGCGGCGAAGAGCGCGCCGTTCGCCTCGGCCTGGAAGTCGGGGTAGCCGGGCGAATCGAAGAACGTCCACAGCTCGCCGTGCCAGTTCGCCGAGACGACCTTCGTCTGCAGCGTGTGGCCCTTCTCCTGTTCCTCGGGCTCCGTGTCGCAGATCGACGACTTGTCGGCGACCGAACCCTTGCGCGGGGTCACGCCGGTCAAGAACGCGAGCGCATCGACGAGCGCGGTCTTGCCGGCGGACGGATGGCCGACGAAGGCAATGTTGCGGATCTTGGAAGCGGCTGTGGTCATCTCGCTCTGTCTCCCGCGGTGGAATCCGGATGAGGGGGCGCGTGCGACCGAAAACCACGGCCGCGCGCCGGGGGGGCTCGAAGAAAGGTGCGGCATCCTACCGCGCGATCGGCGAGCTCGACAACGCCGCGGGAGCTGCGCGAAAGGCCGTAGAAACGACTCGGCCCGGCGTGTCCGGCCGGGCCGAGCGGTACCAGCGCGTCCTTCGCGCGATCAGCCGCGCTTGTGCACGACGATCTCGACGCGGCGGTTCTTCGCCTTGTTCTTGTCGTTGTCGTTCGGCACGACCGGGTCGTACTGGCCGTGGCCCGCGACGACGCAGTCGTCGTCCGCGACGGAGCACTCCTCGACGAGGAACTTCTGCACGGCGAGCGCGCGCTCGACGGAGAGCTCGCGGTTCGAATCGAACTTCGACTTCTTGATCGGATCGCTGTCCGTGTGGCCCTCGACCCAGTAGGTCGCCTTCGGATACTGCTTCTTCAGCAGCGCCGCGACCTCCTTGATGGCCTTCTTGCCGTCGTTCGACAGCGCGGCCTGGCCCGCGGCGAACGAGATCGAGTTCGGGATCGAGATGGTCATGTGACCGTCCTTCATCCCGTAGTCGATGCCCATCTGGTCGAGCTCGGGGAAGCGCTTCTCCTCCTTCGCGGGCGGATCCTCGTTCACCTTCGCGCTCGCGTTCGCGAGCTCCCCGCGCGTGTTGTCGAGGTTCGAGCGCAGATCCTGGATCTGGCCCTTCAGCGCGGCGCGCTCCTCGCGGAGCTTGCGGAGCTCCGCGTCCTTCTCGTCCATGGCCGTCTGGTGCGCACGCGTCGAGACGCAGCTCGTGAGCCCGGTGCCGAAGATCAACATGCCGGCCAAGGCGAGCCGGCTCCAATGCATGACGTTCATACCTCGAATCCCCTCGAATGGCGGTCACCCCGCCCGTGTCGTGTCTGGTGGACGCGCTCGCGATCGGAGCGCGCGTGTGCGGTGTCCTCGCGACGCCGACGACGCGCGTCAGAAGCCGCTCAGGAGCCGCGCGACATCATTCCAATGGAGCAGCGCGATTCCAACACCGAGGGCGAGATACGGACCGAAAGGGAGGTAGCGTCCGGCGACACGCGCGACGCGCAGGCTCTTCCCGACGCCGCGCCGTCCGCCCCGCGAGCGCGCGCGCGAGCGGACCAACCAATAGAACCGCAGCATGTTCGCGAGCCCGGCCACGGAGGCCGACAGCGCCGCGATCATCAGCGCGAGGACGACCCCGCCCGGCCCGACGAAGCCGCCGCCGGCGGCCAGGAGCTTCACGTCGCCGAAGCCCATCGCATCGCGGCCGTAGACGCGCTCGCCGATCCATCCGATGACCCAGAGGATGCCGCCCCCGAGCGCCATCCCGCCGAGACAGGCGAGCAAGGCGCCCTCGCGGCTCGCGTGCTCCGCCCCGGGGGCCGTCAGGAGCCGCGCGAGGCTCGTCTGGTCGTGGATCTGCGGGAGGCAGAGCGCCGCGATCGGCGCGAGCACGATGCCGCCGATCGAGACCTCGTCGGGGATCTCGAAGCAGGCGAAGTCGACGAAGGTCGCAACGACCAGGCCCGAGAGCACGACGGACTGGAGCACGGTGGTCGGCCAGTCGGCCGGGAGGTGCAGCCAGGCGACCCAGCCCCAGAGCAGCGCGTTCAGGACCTCGACCAAGGGGTACCGGAACGGGATGCGCCACCCACAGGTCCGGCAGCGTCCGCGCTGCACGAGCCACGACAGGAGCGGCACGTTCTCCTTCCAGGTGAGCGTCGTCTTGCAGCTCGGGCAGCGTGAGCGCCGCGGCTTGGAGACGGTTTCCTCCGCGAGCGGCAGCCGGTGGATGCAGACGTTCAGGAACGAGCCGACGAACAGGCCGACGACGGCCCACCACGCGACCAAGAACTCGGGCGGAAGATCGTCCAGCATCAGCGACCGCGCTCCTCCCACTGAAGCCGCAACGCGTCGAGGAAAGGTGGCGCCCAGGGACCGCCGACGGGGACCTCGAGCTCCACGAAGTAGACGAGCGGACCGCTCCAGCCGTCGCCCGCCGCCGGGATCAGCGCGGGATCGTCGACCCAACGCGCCCGCAGGTCCCCTTCCGCGGCGAGCGCGCCCGCGGCGAGATAGTGCACGCTCCACTTCCCGTTGCGCGCCGCATCGGAGCCGCGCGCCTCGGCCGAAAGCCAGTGCACCGCGGCGCCCGTGAGCGGGAGCCCCTGCGAGCGAACGCAGAGCCGCAACGGCTCGCGCAGTGGGTTCGGACCGACGGGCGCATCGATCGTCAACGCCTGCCGCACGAGGTTCGGCGGCGGATGGACCGCGAGCCCGCCGCCTTCGCCGAGGATCCAGACCTGCCCGATCTCCGAACTCTGCGCGCCGCGCACCTGCCCGGCGATGCGAAGCATCCCACCGGCGCAGAGGAGCACGGGTCCATCGACCTCGATGCGTCCGTCGATCGTGAGGTCGCCGCCCGCCACGAGGACGGTCCACGACGGCGGTAGCACGCCCTCTCCAGCCTCCGCCGGCGCGCGCGCCGCGTCCTGCGCGCGGGCGAGCCAGCGCGAGAGCGTGAGCGCCGCGGCGGAGGCCGGCGCGTCGGCGAAGAGCTCCGGCTCGTAGGCCTTCAGGTGTTCGGCGCTCGTCTCGGCGCCGCGGCGCACGAGCTCGCCTTCGATCACGATGGCGCCCTGCGCGCGCAAGACGCGCGTCCCCGGCGCCGATCCGAGGTCGCACGCGAGGTCCTTGGCGAGGTGCAGCCGCACCGCTTGCACGTCGGCGCGCGATTCCCCAGTCCCGAGCTCGACCACCCCGTCGCGCCCGGTCCCCGCCGCGGCGGGGTAGCGCACCTCGACCCGCCCCGTGTCGCTCCACGCGGCCGTACCGTCGAAGCCCGGCACCGCGACCTGCGCGCGCAGGGATCCGCGCGGCGTGCGCAGGAAGTCCTCCGAGTACGCGCCCGGGTCCGACTCGGGCAGGCGCACCTGGAACCAGATCGGGATCGGCCGGTAGGTCGTGTGCTTGAGCGGCTTCCCATTGAAGTCGCACAGGCCGAGCTCGCCGCGTGCGTCGACCTTGAACGAGAACTGGCAGTAGGCTCCCGGCGCCGGCTTCTCGCGCGGCGTGAGCTCGATCACCGCGGCGCGCGGGAGCTCGTCCCAGCCCGCGGGCACGCCGCCGCGGGAGCGCAAAGCGCGCGGCATGGGCCGGGCGCTGTAGCTGGCTTCGTTCTCGACCAGCCGCGCGGAAAGCGGGAGGCGCGCGCCGGTGTTCTTCACGACGAGGACGAACAGGTCGGGGTCGAGCGTGCTCGGATCGACGGGCTTGTCGCACACGAGGAAGATCGAGCCCGTCGTGGGGATCGAGTAGACGCCTTCGTTGTCGATGCGGGCCGGGAGCGGAGGGTGGAACTTGAGCAACCCCGAGCGGGTCTGCAGCCGGTCCGTGAACAGGACTCCCGCACCGGATGCGGATCCCGCCGCCGGCACGCGGACTGTCTCGAACGCCGTCGCGAGCCCGACCGAGAGTGGCGCGCCGTGCGCCGAACGCAGTCCGTCGGGCGCAGGGAACCCGCGCAGCTCGACCCGGTACCGCCGCCCTGGAAGGAAGCCGGCGTCGGTGAGGTCCGGCGCGAGCGGGAGCTCGGGCACGAAGCGCACGGCGGCCCCTTCGACCTCGAGGCGACCGAGCGCATCGCGTCCATCGTCGCCGATGATGCGCACGCTCTCGCGCGTCACGGAGAGCCGGTCGAGCGCGTCCGAGAACACGAAGCGCAGCTCGTCGTTGAGCCGCACGTTCGCCTGGAACGGCGCGTTCGCATCGGCGGGGAGCTCGGGGCGCACGAGGCGCAGAGCGCGGGGCGGCGGCGCCTCCGCCCCTCCGCAACCCGCGGCGACGGCGAAGAGCAGTCCGGCACGGCCGCAACGCAGGAGCACGGGCCACGGGCGAGGCACGCGCGCATTCAAGCACGCTGCCGGGCCCGGGAGGAAGTGCCCGTGCGCCGCGGGAACGGTGCGGCGCGCGGCCGGTCGAGCTCCATCACTTCGATACGAAGACCGCCGCTCCGATACGAACACCGCGGGCGCCGAGGCTCGGCCTCGACGCCCGCGGCAAGGGCCCTCCGCGTTCGCGGATCAGAAGCGGAACGGGACCGTGAGGAACTCGAGCGCGGGGATCGGCGTGGTCGCTTCGAGCGAACCGCCGTCGGCCTGGATGTCGAACTCGACCTGGAACCGGAAGAACTTCGCCGTGCTCGAGGTGAGCGTGGAGACGTCGTCCGTGAAGGGCGTGAGCGTCGACTCGTCCGGCTGGCCGAGTGAGTTCGCGCGCGCCGTCTGGAAGCGGACGCGGACCGACGCCGAACTCGGGTAGGCATCCGCGGTCCCTTCCGTGTTCACGCGCAGGAAGCGCGGGATCAGCGCGGCCGCGTCGCCCACCGCGTAGCCGGCGAGCGGGGTGCCGCTCGTGCCGACGGTGACGCGGAGCTGGTCGAGGGCCGAGTCGTACGAGGCCGCGACGACCTCGAAGCGCGTCACCACGGACGAGGCCGCCGTCATGCGCAGCACGAACCCGGTCAGGATCTGCGGGTTGCGCTTGTAGATGTCGTCCACGAGCGCCGACGCGCCGAAGACCACCGAGCGCAGATCGCTCGTGATCGACGGCGTACTCGGCGAAGCGGCGAGGTTGCCGCTCAGGATCGGGCTGAGCTCCTGGACCTGCGCGCTCGCGCCCGAACCCGAGCGCAGGACGAGCCCGGTCGCCGGGTTCGTGCCCGGGAAGAGGAAACTGACGCTGTCCGCGCCCGCCGACGGCGGCGGCGGCACGCTCGCGGCGCCGAGCGGGATCCACTTCGAGCGCGCGGTCGAGTTGCGGCCGAAGGTCGGCAGCACCTGATCCCACTGCGCCGGCGTGTTCGCGTTCGTCGGCGTGGCCCCGACGGGGAGCGGAAGGCAAATGTCGCGGAAGTTCACCGTCGTGATCGGCGGGACCGCCGTCGCGGGCACGACGATGTCGGTCAGGCGCGTCGTGTGGAGCTGGATGAT
>JACRIO010000073.1 GCA_016220035.1 Planctomycetota bacterium
GCCGGGGCCGAGACGCTGGCGCGTGAGCTCGAGCAGGCCGAATTGCGAGATGCGGCCGATCTTGTTGCGTGCGCGGTCCGTGTCGAGCGCCGCCTTGAACGCGCGCTCGATCGACTTGATGTTCGCAATCTTCATCATGTCGAAGAAGTCGACGACGATGATGCCGACCAGGTCGAGGACAGCGTGCTGCGCTACCTGCGCGCGGATGGACGCGAGGTTCGCCCCGGCGGTCGCCGCAAGCGTTGATCGCGGGCGCGCCGCGCTCGAACGAGCTCAGATGAAAACACTCCGGGCCGTCCGATCGGACGGCCCGGAGTGTTTTCCGCGTTCGCGTCGCGGTCACTGACGGTACGCGAAGCCCAGCGCGGAGAGCGTCGGGCGCAGCGTCGTCTGCGCATTGGAGATGAACGTGACGCGCGCCTGGAAGAGCTCCGCGCCGTTGATCGAGCTCATGTCGCTGCTCCAGATGCCGCCCGCACTGCTCGAGTGAAGGGTGACGCCCGCGCCGTCGCCGTAGGGATCGAGCGCGTTCGCGTTGTTCATCGCCGCCGCCGCGGGCGCGCCGGTGATCAGGCTCGCGCCGCGGAACGCCAGGGTGATGGCCGTGTCCGTCGGTTGGCGCTCGGGCGCGGGGTCGACCACGGGGGTCGCGTAGCGGGGCGCGTTCACGTTCGGCGTGTCGAACCAGATCGTGTGCGCGCGGCTCACGCGCGACACGAGGTCGAGCTGGCCCAGGTAGAAGGCGTTCACGAGGCCGATCGTCGAGGCGCCAGTCGGCGTCGAGCCGGGGTTGAAGCCGCCGGCCGCGAGGGTCTGCAGGTCGGGGTCGCGGATGACGGGCACGCCGCCGGGTCCGACGCCGCCCGCGGCGAAGGCCAGGGTGCGGGGCGCGCCGTTGAGCGTCACGAGGCTGGCATCGAACACGTTGAGACCGAGCGCGCTGCTGTCGGGGTAGCAGCGGAACTCCATCAGGAGCGGCAGGCCGATCGTCGGCACTTGCGGCGTCACCACCGGGTTGCCGTTGTTGCCCCAGGCGGCGCCGTTGCCGCCGACCAGCGTGCCCGGACCCGCCGGGGCGGGCGTGACGGTCGGGAGGCCGAGGTTGAAGGTGATCGCCATCTCGAGACCGGCGCTGTCCAGGCCGGCCTTGCTCAGGATCGACGTGTCGCGCCAGGTGTAGAACAGCTTGTCCTCCGGCGGGATGCCGCGGTTGAGCGGGTAGGGCACCATCACCGTGCCCGTCGTCGCGACGAACCGGTCCGAGGGCGAAACGGTGTAGCCGCGCTCGCGCGGGTGCACGATGCGCGGCGGGTCCGTCGCGGTGTTCAGGTAGTTCTGATCGAACGTCGTCAGCAGGCCCGAGGCCGGGTAGATGATGACGTTGCCCATCGCGTCGACGAACTGCCCTTCGTCCGGCAGCCGCGACGAATGCGACAGCGAGATGCGGAACGCGTCATACACGTCCGCGACCACGTTGCCTCCGAGGGGCGCCCACGAAAGGCCCTCCACGTCCATGTTCGTCGTGCGATCGTCGTTCACGACGAAGCCGACGTCGATGTAGCGCCACACGGTCATCAACTTGCAACCGAGCTGCGTGAGCGGGAACTGCGCGCCCGTCGTGGGCGTCATCGCGTTGACCGTGGTGCGCGTGCGATCGACCGGGAGGGAGGAGCGGACGACCTCGCGCGGCTCCAGTTGACCCGTCGTGAAATTGACTTGGAACTGGCCGCGCAGCTCGGGGCCGACCGGCGCGCCCGTGGTCAGCGGCGGGATCTCGTCGGCGCTCGGGAAGCGCAGGACGAGGCTGCCCGAGCTCACCGTGGCGTCCGTCGGATCGAGCGTGAAGAGCACGGGCGGCAGCGCGTTCGTGAGCGGATTGCCCGCGAGGTCGAACGGCCCCGCGGCCGAGGCCGGCACGTTCGCCCAGTAGGCTTCGGAAGCCGCCGAGGTGTGCCGCATCGGAAGCGTCGGCTCCAGGCGGTACTCGGAGGCGTCGCTGGTGGGGGTCACGTGACCGACGACGTAGCCGCGCTCGGGGTTGGCCGGCGCCGCGCCGCTCGGGTCGAAGTTCGTGACCGTGAAGGTCTCGAACGCGTTGATCGACGCCGGGTCCATCGGCTCGTTGAAGCGCACGATCACCGCGGAGTCGGTCGCGACGCCCGTCGCCGGGGGCGTGGTGATGCTCGGGAAGCGGACGAAGCACGCCTGCTTGTTCAGGTTGACCACGGGATCCCACACCGTGGAGAGCGCGCCTTGGCCCGCGCTCAGGAACGCGCCCGCGGGGAAGACGACGCGGTAGTGCACCTCTGCGATCTGGCTGCCCACGGGCAGCGCGACCGCGGTCACCTCGGCGAACACGCCGGGCTGCTGGAGCACGTCGCCGACCTTGGTCGGCATCGCGCACGAAGGCGTCAGGAACGTGACGGAGCTGATGAAGACGTCCGGTCCGCCCGAGGGCGTTCCGATCACGACGGGCTGCGTGCCGAGCACTTTCGGCGGCGCCGTGTCCTGGAGGAATCCATTGCTGCTGTCGCCCGTGATGGCTGTGTTCCCGCCCGAGCGCACGGCGCGCACCACGTCGTGCGTGACCGATTGGTCGTCCGTGCTGCCGTTCGAGTTGAACGCGACGGCGTGACCGCTCAGGTTGCGCAGGAGCTCGTTCTGGCCCGAGGCTCCATCGACGCGCGTCGGGATGCGCACGACGACGTTGGGCTGGTTGGGCGTGACGCTCGCGGGCAGGCCCGTGACGTTCGGCGAGGCGCTCGCGTTCGCGGCTTCGAGCGGCGTGATCGACGGGTCGATCACGATGCGCGTGGTGTAGAACTCGTCGATGCCGTCCCCATTCGTGTCGCGCGCATCGCCGTGGTTGATGTCGGCGAACACGAGCGCTTCCATCGGCGTCGTCGGCGGGTAGCCCACGAACAGGTGCAGCGTTTCCGTGCCGATCGTCGTCGGATCGAGCAGGTCGTTGAACTGGAGCACCATGGCCGAGTTGCGCGGCACGAGCGAGAAGGGCGGGAGCTCGCTCGGATCCAGGCTCTTGTCGTTGATCGGCGTGAGGTTCCGATCGAGCCGCTGGAAGGCCCGCTGGTAGGGCGAGGACTCGAGGCCGCCGACGACCAGGGAAGGCGTGTACGGGTGCAGGATCGTGACCGTCGTCTCCAGCGTGATCGCGTTGGTGGTGACGTCGAAATCGATGCCGTCGCTGACGATGTCCTCGCCGATCGGCATGCCCGACTGCTGAAGCGCGCCGAGCTGGTCGCGCACCCGCGCGAGGCGGGCCCAGTAGGCGTTGACGATCTTGAGCTGGCTCGCGCCCCCCGCCTGGTTGTCCTCGACGATCAGCCGGCGTGATCCGACCTCGGGAGAGAGCGGGTCGAAATCCGGGTGGTCGATCATGGTCCCGACCGGATTGCTGGCCTGGCTCGACGAGGAGGGCCGGTGGTCGAGGCAGCCGGCGAGGAGCAGCGTCAACGCGGACGCCGTGGTGAGCCGGGTCCAACGGGTCCGTTGCGCGGGGCGGGGAGACGAGGGCACGTGCATGAACGCCTGCCTGGGGGGGCTGGATGGGGGCGACGACCCGGGCGGGCCTCCACGGCGCGCCCAGTGCGCGACGGCGGAGAGGGTGCTCGGGAGTTGGGGACGCGACACTATAGCGAGCCGAGGCCCCCGGGTGACCAGGGCGAATCCGACTGCTGGTGTCGCGCGATGCACATCACGCGCCAATCGGGCCCGCGCTCGACCACCCCGCGGCGCCCGGTCTGGCCGCTTCGATTCGGGGACGGGGAAGGGCCTTCACGCGGCGGGTGCCCTCTCGCTGCGCGCGTTCGAACGAGGTTCGTGCGAAGTCGATCACGACCGCGCGGACCAGCACGCCCGCCCACGCCGGGAGGCGGCGAGGGGACGGCCCGTCAGGCGAGCAGGTCGAGCCGCCGTCCGACGCCGGTGTTGCCCGCCGGACGTTCGGGGCGCCCGCCCCGTTCGCGCGCGGCGGCGAGTTGGGCCAGGGCTCCGCGCGGGGAGCGTTCGTCGGTCCGCGCGTCGGCGACGCGCCGGTCACGCGTCCCGTCGGCCTGTGTGCGACCCGACCCGGGGTCGCAGCTCGCGGGGCCTCAGGTGGATCGCAACTCGATGCGCATGGGGAGGAGATCGGAGTCCGAGCGGCCGAGGCTGCAGGCCAAGTCGCCGAAACCGAGCTCCCGCGGCTCCCGGGCCCGGCGACGACCGCTTCCCTCGCGCTCTCGGGCGCAGCGGATCCAGCCGCGCCGGACCTTGCACCGCCGGAAGGGTTGGCACGTGCCCCGACCCCCGCTACACTCTCCGCCCCTTTCCCGCCCGGATTCACGCCGGGCGACCCACCCGAGGGCCGTGCGCCCTCACCCGCGGGAGGGATTCCACCGCGGCCAAAGAGGACTCGAACGTTGTACGCGATCATCCTGAGCAAGAACCGCCAGCACACCGTGCGCGCGGGAGACGTGATCGATCTCGATCTCGACGACACGCTGGAGCCGGGCGCCAAGCTGACCATCGACGAGGTGCTGCTCGTCGGTGAAGAAGGCAAGATCAAGCTCGGCAAGCCGCTGGTCGCGGGCGCCCAGGTCACCGCCGAGGTGGTCGGCATGATCAAGGGCAAGAAGCTGATCGCCTTCCGCTTCAAGCGCCGCAAGAACGTGCGCAAGAAGCGCGGCCACCGTCAGCGCTACACGCGCGTCAAGATCACCGGGATCCAGGGCTAGGAGCACACATGGCACACAAGAAAGGTCAAGGCTCGACGCGCAACGGTCGCGACTCGAACCCCCAGTTCCGCGGCGTCAAGCGCTACGGCGGCGAGCAGGTCACGGCCGGCTCGATCCTCGTGCGCCAATGCGGTACGCGCATCCACCCGGGCAAGAACGTCGGCGTGGGCAAGGACTTCACGCTCTTCGCCCTCGTGCATGGCACCGTGCGCTTCCAGTCCAACGGCAAGGTGCACATCGACCCGCAGGCCGCGGGGAACTGACGCCGGACGAACCTCCACGATCGCGCCCTGCGCGTGCGAGCTCCTCGCGCGCGGAGGGCGCGCTGGTTCCCGCACGACCCGACCATGTTCCGCGACGAAGCCCGGATCGAAGTCCTCGCCGGCAAAGGCGGCGACGGACACGCCTCGTTCCACCGCGAGAAGTTCGTGCCCCTGGGCGGACCCGACGGCGGGGACGGCGGGGACGGCGGCGACGTGGTGATGATCGCGAGCGCCAACCTGAACTCGTTGCTTCCGATCGGACGGCGCTTCCGCTACCGCGCGCAGGACGGCGAAGCGGGCCGGACGAAGCTCAAGGCGGGCAAGGATGGGCTCGAACTCGTGCTCGAAGTCCCGATCGGCACGCAGGTCTTCGACGCGGAGCGCGGCAACCTCCTGCGCGACCTCGCGACGGACGGGCAGCGCCTCGTGATCGTGCGGGGTGGGCGCGGCGGCAAGGGCAACGCGCGCTTCGCGAACTCGGTCCGCCAGGCGCCGAAGCACGCGGAGAAAGGCCGGCCCGGCGAACAGCGCGGGCTGCGGCTCGAGCTCAAGCTCTTCGCGGAAGCGGGGCTCGTCGGCCTGCCCAACGCGGGCAAGTCGACCTTCCTCTCCGCCGTCACGGCGGCGACGCCGAAGATCGCCGACTACCCGTTCACGACGCTCGCGCCGCAGGTGGGCATCGCGAGCCTCTCGGAGTCGGAGACGATCGTGCTCGCCGACCTCCCCGGCCTCATCGAAGGCGCGTCGGAGGGCCACGGTCTCGGCCACAAGTTCTTGAAGCACGTCGAGCGCTGCCGCGCGATCCTGCACCTCGTCGACTGCTCCCCCGACAGCATCACGGACGCCGTGGAGGCCTGGCGCGTGATCGAGGCCGAGCTCGCCGCGTTCTCGCCGGAGCTCGCGGAGAAGCCGCGGCTCGTGCTCGCGACCAAGGTCGAGGGCGAGGAGGCCGAGGCGCGCGCGGCCGAGCTCGAACGCGCGGTCGGGAAGCGCGTGTGGCGGGTCTCCTCGGCGCGACGCAGCGGGCTGCGGGAAGTGCTGGTCGAGGCGCATCGGCTCGTGCGCGGCGTGCCGGCCTACTGACGCGGTCCGGCGGGGTCCGCGTCACTCCGTCGCAAGAAGATCATTCCCGCGGGGCTCAAGGAGCTGTGATTCGACGGTCGATCACCCGCCCGGGATCCGACCGCGCACCCTCCCACGCGCCCGCCGCCACCCGAACGTGTCCAGCTCCGCGCCCAACCCCGAAGACGAGACCAGCTTCCGCGACGTCGCGCACTCGCTGAGCCAGACGGGTTTCTTCCGCCTCGCGGAGGAGCAGCAGACGGCGCGCGCAGTCGAGTCCGTCACGCTCGACACGGCGCCGACGCTCGTGCCCGCGCCTCCGGCCGAGGCCGCGCCGGTCGTGCAGAACCTCTCGCCGCGCCACATGCTCGAGGCCTGGATCTCGCTCATGTGCAAGAACGGGGCGAGCGACCTGATCCTGCGCGCGGGTGGACGTCCCTCGGTGCGCATCGACGGCAAGATCGGGTTCCTCCCGGGCCGCGTTCCGGCCGCGGGCGCCCTGCTCGAGGTGCTCGAAGGCATCCTCGGCAAGGCGCGCATCGAGCATTGGCGGGAGCACGGCTCCGCCGACGCCGCGCTCATGCTCGACGGGCTCGGCCGCTTCCGCATGAACGCCTACCGCCAGATGGGCGAGCCCGCGCTCGTCCTCCGGCGCATCAACGAGAAGGCGCCGGACATCGAGGCGCTCGAACTGCCCGCGGACAGCTTGAAGAAGCTCTCGATGCGCAAACGCGGGCTCGTGCTCGTCACGGGCATCGCCGGCTCGGGCAAGTCGACCACGCTCGCGGCGATGATCCAGCACATGAACCAGACGGTGGAGCGCCACATCGTGACGCTCGAGGACCCCGTCGAGCTGCTCTACACCGAGGACCGCTGCGTCATCAGCCAGCGCGAGGTGGGCACGGACGTGCAGAGCTTCCACGAGGGCCTGCGCCATTCGCTGCGCCAGAGCCCCGACGTGATCCTGATCGGCGAGATGCGCGACGCGGAAACGGTGAACGCAGCGCTCGACGCGACCGAGACCGGGCACCTCGTGATGTCGACGCTGCACACGGTGAACGCGCCGCAGACGCTCGAGCGCATCCTGTCGTTCTTCCCTTCGGAGCAGCACAAGCAGGTGCGCCAGCGCCTCGCCGAGAACCTCGCGGGTGTGCAGAGCCAGCGCCTGCTCCCGCGCGCGGGCGGCAAGGGCATGCTCCCCGCGTTCGAGCTGATGATCTCGACGCCGCACGTGCGCGAGCTCATCTTCGAGGGCAAGACCCCCGACATCGGCCGCGTGATCGATTCGGGCACGGAGCGCGGCCTCGTCTCCTTCAATATGTGCCTGCGCAAGCTCGTGCAGGACCGCAAGGTCGAGCTCAACGACGCGCTCGCCGCCAGCGACCGTCCCGAAGAGCTCGTGCTCGCCCTGCGCGGCATCACCGGCAGCGCGGGCCGACCCGAGGCGCCGCCGCCGACGGCCCAGCGCGGGCCGGCGCCGCAGGGACCCGACGGATTGCGACTGCAACGCCGGGA
>JACRIO010000076.1 GCA_016220035.1 Planctomycetota bacterium
CCCCCGCGGGCGCGACCCCACCGCGGAGGACGCGCGCGCGCACGACGCGCTGCACTAGGCGGCCCGGCTCCTGCCCTGATCCCCCGCGCACGCCCCACGGAAACGCGCGCGGCGCGCCTCCCGAGCCGCGCCTCGCGCGTTCGCCCCCAAGGCGAGTCGGTCATCGCACGGCTGCACCCATCCCGTGCGGAACGAGGAACGCCGTGTCGAGCGTCGTGATCGCGCCCGTCGCGAGATCGACCTGGCACATGCGGTTCTCCACGAGCTGTTGGCCCTGCACGGCGAGGATGCACCGGCCGGTCGGCGAGAACGCGAGCGCCATGGCGTGCTCGGCCGACCCGAACGGGAGCGCGACGCGCGCGAGCACCTGTCCGGTCGTGGGGGAGAGTTTGAGGAGTTCCTCCTGATGGAGCGGGGGTAGGACGTACTTCTCGAAGACCGCCCAGAGCTCGTTCCCCCGAAAGCCCATGCCGCGCACGTTGCCCTGACCGACGTCGCCCACGTGCGCGACGGCGCCCGTGGTCTGGTCGACGCGCACGAGCTCGACGGGGGATCGTGCGTTGTTGATCGCGAGTAGCCCCCCATTCGCGTCGAAGACGAGGCCATCGAGGTAGACCTCGCCCTGCGCCTGGACCCAGTGCTGCTCCTTGCGCGTCGCGATCTCGACCTTCTGCAGCCACGTGCGCCAGGCCGGGGGCGCGCCGCCGAACCGGGTCTGCGCGACCCAGAAGTGCTTGCCGTCCGGGTCCGGCGCACCGTCCGACGGGAGATGGAGCTCCTTGTGCCCGAGGATCGGTCCCACGTCCTCGACCTTGTTCGTCCGCAGGTCCACGCGGAGCAGCGAACCGTTGGGCGTCGACTCGTCGCCGCCGAGGACCCCGAGGAGCACCGCCCGTTCGCGTGGCGGCGAAGGCTGCGCGGGCTTCGAGGGGGACTGTGAGGTGGCGACGAGCGCGAGGAGGAGCAGGTTCGTGGGGTGCATGGCGCCGCGCGCGAGCACATCGTGTGCCCGAGCGAGGAGGCCTCTCGGGAGCTCCTCGCCGCGACGATTGCACGACGCGCGCGCAGCCATGACCACGCACGAGGACGACCCGTCGTCGGCTGGAGTCACGTCGACCGCGGACTCCGGCGGAAGCGGCCGCCGAGCTCCGCGCCGATGCCGGCGAACGCGACGTGGTTCAGCGGGAACTCGAGGATCACGTGCGCGAACGAGAGCAGGAACAGCCAGCGCGCACCGAGCTCGTAGCTCGCGGCGTACAGCGCGAGCGACGCGAGCCAGATCGCGACAGTGAGCGCGAGCTTCCCCTTGTGCACGCGGTGCCATCCGATGATCGACGTCTTCGAGAACCAGTTCAGGTAGTGGTACGTGTACGCGAACGCGACGCAGCGCATCACGCGCCGGCCCGTCTCGCTCGCGAAGATCTCGGCGCCGGATCCGCTGCCGCCGAGGAGGCGCAGGAGCTCGCGGTTGAGCACCTGGAACGGCGCGTAGCTCTGGTGCACGTACGCGCCCACGATCGAGGGCTCGCCCGCCGGGACGAGCAGCGCGGCGGCGCCGCAGGCGACGAACGCGGCGGCGACGAGGAGGCCGCTCCGGCTCTTCGCCTTGAGCGCGCCGAAGAGCATGAACGCGAGCGTGAAGACCGCGACGTGCACGATCGTCGTCACGAACAGGCCGAAGAGGAACCACGCGCGCGGCGCCGTCGCCGCGAACGCGAGCGTCAGCGCGACGACCGAGAGCGCGCCGAGCGCGCGCTCCAGCGGACGCTCGAAACGCGCGAAGACGAGCGCGCACGCGAAGGCCGCGAACGTGAGGTGGTTCCCGAACGGCGCGATCGCGCGCACGTGCTGCGCGCCGAGGACGTTGCTCGCGCCGAGCGTCGCGAGGAGAGCGAACGCCGCGAGCACGATCCAGTCGTGTCGGCCGCGCGTGAAGAAGCTCCGTTCGTGGAGCCAGCCGATCTCCGTGAGGTAGTGGAGCGGGCCGAGCACCGCGTAGGCGAAGAGGAAGAGCTCGAACGGCAGCGCGAACGCGGCCCCGAGCGCCGCGAGCAGGAGGCCGAGGTTGAGCTTGTCGATCGCGAGCGGGCTCATCGCGCTGGAGGAAACGTGGGACGGCCGTGCACGAGCGTCGGACGAGCGCTCGTCCGGGCCACGCGCGCTCCTACTTCTTCTCCAGCGCCGCGCGCGCTTCCGCGAGGCGTGAGCGCGTGTTCAGACGACCGGGTGCGAGCTCGAGCGCCTTCTCGAACGCCGTCACGGCCTCGTCCGCGTGCCCCTGCGCGAGGAGCGCCTGCCCCAGTACATCGTGGCGCGCCGCGTCCTTCGGGAACTGGAGGACGGCCCAGCGCGCGACCTCGACGAGCATCGTCTTCTCGTCGGCCGCGAGCTGCGCGGCGTCCGGGAGCCACGTCATCACGAAATCGCGCGCCGCGTCGCCCTTGAAGCGCTCGGGGCACGCCTTCCAGGCTTCGCGCGCCGCCGTGCGGGCGGCGGTGCGGGCGCGCGACGCTTCGTCGAGCTTTTGCTCCTTGCGTCGCTCGTTCGCCGTGAAGAGCTCGAGGTTCCGCCGCGCGGTCCACGCTTCGTACACGAGCTCGGGGAGCTTCTCCTCGGCGAGGAACGTGACGATCGGCGACGCGTCGAGCTTCTTCTCGGTCTGGAAGCCGCGGTTCACCTGTCCGACCGCCGTGTCGAAGGCCGCGCGCCGCGCGAGCCACTGCACGCCCGGCGCGCCGAACTGGCGGACCGCGTCGAGCTGCGCGTTCGCGCCCGCTTCGTCGCCCGCGCGGCGGAGGAGGTCCGCCACGCGCCAGCGCTCGTAGGGTTGCGTCGGGTCGAAGCCTTCGCCGCGTTCGACGCGCGCGCGGATCTCGGCGCCCTCCCGACGCGCGCCTTCGGGGTCGTTGTACTGGAGGAGCCGCTGCATGTAGTCGCCGCGCTGGAACAGGTTCGCGGGCTCGAGCTGCACGCGCGCGCGGAGCTCGCTCAGCGTGTTCTCGCCGCTCAGGATGCGCCGCGTCTCGCGCAGGAAGTCCGCGGGCGGGAGGTAGCCGCTGATGCGGTCGCAGAGCTCGCCCGACGGGTCGGCGAACACGAGGTAGGGATACCCGCGCACTCCGTAGCGCTGCGCGAGCCGCGCGCCGTCCATCTCCGCCTTCGGGTCCGATTGCTCCGCGTCGACGGAGTAGCAGAGGACGCTCTTCATCTGCTCGACGACGCCCGCGTCGGAGAACGTGTCGCTGTCGAGCTTCTTGCACCAGCCGCACCACGTCGTCCAGTAGTCCATGAAGATGGGCTTGTTCGTCTTCTTCGCTTCCGCGAGCAGCTCGGCGTACGTGCCCTGGAACCAATCGAGCTTGCCGTGGCCGGCGTGCGCGTCCGCGACGGGCTTCGCGCCGACTTGCACGTCACCGACGTGGGCGTCCTGATGGGGGAGCGCGGCGGAGGGGAGGAGGGCGAAGAGGAGGGCGGTGAGCATCGAGGACGTCCTGGTGGGGTGCGCGCAGCGGCGCGCACGAATGCGAGCCCCGATTCTGGCCGCGACCCGCACGGAGCGCGCTCACGCGCTCGAAAAAAGCGCTGCATCGGGCGCGCACTCGACCCCCTGCCGCGCTCCCGAGGCGCACGCTAGTCTGTTCGGCCCCTTCGAGGCTCCCGCGGCCTCCTCGGCGCGCTCACCGCGCTCCCGACGGGTCCGCGGCGCGACAGGACGAGGACCCGAGCGTGACCCCGACCGTGACCGACTTCCCCACGAACCTGATCCCGTCCAGCGCACAGCGCCCGGCCGACGACCCGATCTTCGCGTTGAACGCCGAGGCGCAGAAGCGCGCGAAGGCCGGCGAATCGATCGTGAACGCGACGCTCGGCGCGCTGATGGAGGACGACGGGACGCTCGCGGTGATGCCGTCGGTGATCGACGCGTTCCAGCGCGTACCGCTCAAGAAGGCGGCGAGCTACGCGCCGATCGCGGGCGACCCCGAGTTCCTGCGCGCGGTGATCCAGGACTGCTACGAGGGCACCGCGCTCGCGGAACAGTCCGTCGCCGCGGCGACGCCCGGCGGCACGGGCGCCCTGCACCACGCGGTGATGAACTTCCTCGAGCCGGGGCAGGCGCTGCTGACGACGAACTTCTTCTGGGGTCCGTACGCGACGATCGCGATCGAGACGCGCCGCGCCGTCGAGACCTTCGAGATGTTCGACGCGCAGGGCCGCTTCCACGTGGCCGCGTTCGAGGCCGGGCTCGCGCGCGTGCTGGAGAAGCAGAAGCGCGCGCTCGTGTTCCTCAATTCACCGTGCCACAACCCGACGGGCTACTCGCTCGACGAGGGCGAATGGAGCGCCGTGAGCGAAGTGGTGCGGCGCGCTTCGGATCGCGGTCCAGTCGCGTTCCTCCTCGACATGGCCTACGCGCGGTTCGGCTCGCGCGCGGCGCAGGGATGGGCGAAGCACGTCGCGCGCATGATCGATCCGGCCGTCGTGCTCGTCGCGTGGAGCGCGTCGAAGAGCTTCGCGCAGTACGGCTCGCGCGTGGGCGCCCTCGTGGCGACGCACCCCGACCGCGCCGAGCGCGAGCGCATCGCGAACGCGCTCTCGTTCTCGTGCCGCGGGACGTGGTCGAACTGCAACCACCTCGGCCTGCTCGCGATCACGAGCCTGCTCGCCGAGCCCGCGCAGCGCGCGAAGGCCGATGCGGAGCGCGCGCGGCTCATCGCGCTGCTCGACGAGCGCGTCAGCGCGTTCAATCGCGAGGCCGGAGCAGCGAAGCTGCGCCATCCGCGCTACGAAGGCGGGTTCTTCGTCTCCGTGTTCACGCCCGACGCCGACGCCACCGCGCGCTCGATGCGCGACGAAGGCGTGTTCGTCGTGCCGCTGAAGGGCGCCGTGCGCGTCGCACTGTGCTCGACGCCGGCGCGCGACGTTTCGCGGCTCGTGACGGCGCTCCGCCGCGGCGTGGACGCGGCCGGCGCGCGCCGCTGACGGAACTTCGTCGTAGCGCACGATCGGAGCCGGGCGGGGGGTCGCCGATCGCGCGCTCGCCCCGTAGGATCTTCGCCGCGAACGCCATGAGCGTCCCCATGGACTACCAGGCCGAGATGCGCGGCGGATCCGGAGGTTGGGAGCTGCCGCATCGCTACGGCGAGCGCGTGCACATCCTCGACAACGTGTACTTGCTTTCGGCGCTCGCGCGCATCGGCTCGCCGAACGTGGCGCACCGCGACTTGATGGCGCTCCTGCGCAGCGTCTACCAGACGCTGCTCATGACCGGGTGCGGGCGCGAGCTGCCGCGCGTCAAGGTCGACGAGCCGACGCGCATGGCCGCGACGCAGCCGCACCGCGGCGTGTACCACGGAGCGATCTTCGATCCCGCGGCGAACGTCGTCGTCGTCGACATCATCCGCGCGGGCATCGTGCCGTCGCAGGTGTGCTTCGAGCTCCTCACCGCCGTGCTCTCCGAGAAGCGCGTGCGCCTCGACCACTTGAACATGGCGCGCAGGTCCGACGACGCGGGGCACGTGACCGGCGTCGACTTGTCGGGCAGCAAGATCGGCGGGGGCGTCGACGGCTGCGTGATGCTGCTCCCCGATCCGATGGGCGCGACGGGCAAGACGACGGTGCGCGCGCTCGAGCACTACCACGCGCAGTACGGCAAGCCCGCGAAGATCGTCGCGCTGCCGATGATCGCGACGCCGGAGTACCTGCGGAACGTCCTCGAGGCGTACGACAACCTGGTCGTCTACACCGCGCGCCTCGACCGCGGGATGAGCGACCCCGAGGTCCTCGCCTCGATGCCTGGCACGTACTGGGACCGCGAACGCGGGCTCGACGAGAAGAGCTACATCGTTCCCGGCGCGGGCGGGATGGGCGAGGTGATCAACAACTCGTGGTGTTGAGGCATCGGCGGAGCGCCGCTGCGTGCATCGAGGTCGTCCGGCGGGTGGAGCAGGCCACCGTCAGCGCGGCGCGTCCTTGCGGAGCGTGGCTTCGAGTTCGTTCGCGAGCTCGCTCCAGTCCTCGCCCTTCTCCAGGCCCTTCTTGCGCCGCGCTTCGCGCGCCTTGCCGAGCGCTTCGCGCGCGGCCTCCACTCGGCCCGCGCGCGCTTCGACGAGGCCGCGCACGAGCCACACGCCGGGCCGTTCGTCCGTGCTCGCGAACTCGCGGGTGAGGAACTCGAGCGCGCGCTCCGGCTCGCCCGTGCGCAGATAGGCGAGCGCCAGCGCTTCCGCGTGCACGCGGCGTTCCGGTTCGAGGCGCCAGACGCGCTCCGCCTGCTCGCGCGCCGCTCGCTGGGCGGCCGCGCTCTCGTCCTTCTGCTGGAGCACGCGCGCGCTGTGTCGATGGAGTCGTCGGACGTCGTCGCGCAGCGCGGCGAGCGGCGCCGCGGCCGCGGCGGCGAACTCGGGGGCGGAGCGTGCTTCCTCGCGGATGCGGCGCTCGACGGTCTCCAGCGCGCCGACTTCGCTCGTCAGCAGCGCGACGCGCGCACGCGCGGAGCGCTCCGTCTGGACGTGGCGGGTGCGCGCGGCGGAATGCAGGTCCTCGCCGCGCGACTCGAGGATCCGCACGCGACCGCCATCGAGCTCCACCGCGACGCGGCGGCCGTCCGAACCGACGGCGAGGGACTTGACGCTCGCTCCTTGGGCCAACGTCGCGATCGGGCGGAGGCTCGCGTGATCCCACACGCGGAGCAGGCCGTCGCTGCCGACGGAGAAGAGCCGTTGCGTTCCGGGGGCCCGTCGCAGCGTGACGAAGGGGACGTCGATCGGCACGGGGTCCGCGACGAGCACTCCGCGCTGCAGCGACCACCGCAGGAGCGCGCCCGCGGAATTCGCCGCGGTGAGCCAGTCACTGGTCGCGTCGACGTCCAGTCCGACGATCGCGTCGCCGCTCGGCGTGTGCGCCCGCCACGTCGCTCCTCCGTCGCGGCGATGGACGTACACGCTCCCTTCGCTGGTGCCCGTCGCGATGCGATCGCCCTCGGCATCGCACGCGAGCGTCGTCACCGATCCGTGCAGGTGCTTCGCGCGTTCCGTCGTCGCGCCGCTCACCGCGACCTCGGCGATGCGTCCGTCCTCGGCGGCGACCAAGAAGCTCGTGCTCGACGCCGCGCAGGCGACCCACGTGCCGGCGACGGCGGCCGTTTCCTCGAGCGACGGGAGCGCCAGCACGTGCGCTCGCAGCTCGTACGCCAGCAACACGTGCGCGCCGTCCGCGGCGACGGCCGCCGCGCGGAACTTGCCCGACTTCGTGCGCCGCTTCGCGATCGCGAGCCCCGTCTCCGCGTCGAGGAGCGCGACCTCGCCGTTCGTCAGCACGGACACGAGCTCTTCCCGGCCCGGCACGAACAGCGTCGCGGCGATCGTCCATTCCGATGGGGGGAGGTCGAATGCGGCGTGGGTGATCTCGGGGTTCCAGAGCGTGATGACGCCCTGGTCGCCCGTCGCGAACGCACCGCTGCGCGGATCGAACGCGGAGTCGGCGGAGAGCTCCGGACCGACGTGGAGCACGCTCACCTCGTCGAACGTGTGTCGGTCGAAGATGCGCACCGGTCCGCCGGACCTGCGACCGGCGAGGAGGTGCTCGCCGAGCGTCCACTCCGTGGCGAGGCCGAGGAGCCCGGAGGTCGCGTCGAGCGTGGCCAGCACCGACTGCAGATCGGCGCTCCAACGCTGCACGCCGAGCGCCGGACTGCCGAGGAGCACGTCGCCGCCGTCGAAAGCGATCAGCGTGGGGATCGTCGACTGGAAGCGGCGGACGGCGAGGACCGCGTGCGTGTTCGTGTCGTAGAGCCGCACCGTCGCATCGGAGTCGGCGCACAGGAGCCGCCCGCCGGAAGCATCGAGGGCGATCGCGCCCGTCATCTTCCCCGGACCCCCGAGGACGAAGAGCGCGGAGCCGTCGCGTGCATCCCAGGCGCGGATGCGTCCGTTCTCCGCCGTGATCCGCGGGTCCTTGCCGAAGCCCGTGACCTCCGACTCCCCGCCCGAAGAGTAGATCCGCGCGCCGTCGGGCGAGAAGCGGATGGAGAGGATCTGGCAGCCGTGCGCCTGGATCGACCACGCCTCGCGCAGCGTCGCCCGCTCCAGCACCCGCATCCGTCCCGACTTCCCGCCGAGCGCGAGCCAGCGCCCGTCGCGCGACCACGCGAGGTGGGCGCGCTCGGGAAACTCGCCGTCGAGCGTCCCTAGCAAGTTCCCGGTCTCCGCGTCGCGCAGCTCGTCGCGCCCTTCGACGCGCGCGACGAACTCCCGTCCGTCCGGGCGCCAGAAGATGCCGTTGATCTTCCCGGTGCCCAACGCGAGGCGTCGCACGCTCGGCTGCGCCGACAAGGAGAGGTGCTCCCACTCCCACCCCCGCAGCTCGGGAACGCACGCATCGAGCCGGCGTCGCGCCTCGCCCACGGCGTCGAGGGTCAAGCACGCGCTCGCCGCGGAGAGATTCGATCCATAGCTCTCCATCACCGCCGCGTCGCGCGCGACCGAGTGCTGCCGGTTCTTCGCGTGCGTGATCCACGCGATCGCGGCGAGCCCGCCGAGGGTGAGCACCGTCGCGGCGGCGAGCGCTCCCGCCGCGAGCTTGTTGCGTCCGACCCACTTCGCGAACTCCGCGCGCGCGCCCGTGCGGTGCGCGCGCACGACGCGGCCTTCGAGGTAGGCCTGCAGGTCCTCCGCGAGCGCGAGCATCGTCGCGTAGCGCGCGTCCTTCCCGCGCGCCATCGCCTTCTCGCAGACGGCGACGAGCTCCGGCGGCGCGGCGTTCGCGTCGAGGCGCGCGGGCGGGCCGGCGACGACCGCGCGCAGCATCTCGAGCGCGTCGAGCTTCGTGCCCGGCGGCAAGTAGGGGCGATGCCCGCTGAGCAGGTGGTAGAGCATCGAACCGACCGCGTAGACATCGGAGCGCTCGTCGACCGCTTCGACCTCGCCGCGCGCCTGTTCCGGCGCCATGTACGCGGGCGTGCCGACGATCGAGCCGGCCATCGTGAGCTGCGGCGAGTGCCCCGAGCCGAGCGCGCCGCGCCTGCGTGCGCGCTCGAGCGTCGCGCTGTCCGGTCCGTGCCCACGCACGCTCGCGTCGACGACCTCGGAGGCGCCCGCGACGCGCGCGAGGCCCCAATCCATGACGTAGGTCTCGCCGAAGCGGCCGACCATCACGTTCGCGGGCTTGAGGTCGCGGTGCACGACGCCCTTCGAGTGCGCGAAGGCCATCGCTTCGCACACGCGCAGGAGCGACTGCACCGCGCGCGTGAGCGTCCAACCCTCCTCACCGCGCCGGACGAGCGCGATGATCTCCTCGAAGTTGCGGCCCTGGACGAGCCGCATCGTGAACCAGACACGGCCCTTCTCGTCGACGCCCATGTCGTGCACGGGCACGACGCCGGGGTGGTCGAGCTGGCCCGTGACCTGCGCTTCCTCGAGGAAGCGCGCGAGCACGATCTCGGCGGAGCTCGCGGAGTCGGGATCGTCGTCCGCGTCGCGCTCGAGCAGCACCTTCATCGCGAGCGTGCGCCGCAGCACCTGATCGTCCACGCGCCGGATCGACCCCATGCCGCCGCGCGCGATCTCGCCCTGATCCGAGTAGCGCTCGGTCTCGGGCGTGCGCGCGGCGAGCTGTTCGAGAAAGCGCAGCGCCGAAGCGCGCGCCTCCAGGCTCACGTCCGCCGGCCGGGAGACGTGCGCGGGCTCGGAGCGCGCGCGGAACTGGGGATCACGGCGCGGATCGGGCGTGTCGGTCATGCGGGGTGAGGCGGAGGATACGAGCGTGCGCGGGGCGGAGCCACGCCCTCGAAGTTCGACCGCCGAGCTGCGAGTTCGCCGACAGGTTCAGCGGGGAGGGTGGA
>JACRIO010000077.1 GCA_016220035.1 Planctomycetota bacterium
CGTCAACTTCCTCGCCGCGCAGAAGAAGACCGGCTTGCTCGAGGTCATCACCGACGCGGAGCAGTTCACGCTCGAGTTCGACGCCGGCGACATCGTCCACGCACAATCGAACCGCACGCCCGAGGGACAGCGCCTCGGCGACATCCTCGTCGCGCGCAAGGTCATCGATCGACCGACGCTGGAGCAGATCCTCCAGACTTCTGGAGCGCGACGGCTCGGCGAGACGCTCGTCGCGCAGAACTGGATCACGAAGGAGCAGTTCCTCGACGCGCTGCGCGTGCAGATCCACTGGCTCTTCCAGCGCCTCTTCGAGCAGCCGGCGCAGCGCTTCTGCTTCTGGAGCGGACCGCCGCTCAACGCCGACTCGAACGTGCGCTTGAACGCGACGGCGCTGCTCCTCGACGGCGCGCGCGCGTTCGACGAGACGCACTGGATGTCGCGGTTGTCCGCCGACGGCAAGCCCGATCCGTCGGGAGCGCTGCCCGCGCAGCAGGAAGCGCAGCCCAGCCAGGCTACGGGCGGCTGGATGGACGTCGCGGGTTCCTGATCCCGCGCTTCGGACGGCCTCCGACGGACGCGTGCGTTCGCGCGGGGCGGATGCGATCGTGGGTCGCATGAACGACCAGCCCGCGAAGGCCGGCGGGAAGCCCGCCAGCGAGGAGATCCAGCTCTCCGGCCACATCATCGACTCGCTCGTCCTGCCGCGGGCGTTCGACGCGATCATGAACCTCGGCGGCGAATTCGACGTGCTCGAGTTCCGCGTCGGGAAGAAGAAGGACGAGACGAGCTTCGCGCGCATGCGGGTCACCGCCCCCGACGCGGCGACGCTCGACGCGATCCTGACGCAGCTCCAGGAGCTCGGCGCCGAGCTCGTCAGCCAGAAGGACGTCGCGACGTCGCCCGCGCCGCGCGACGGCGCGCTCCCGCCCGATTTCTACTCGACGACGAACCTGAACACCGACGTGCGCATCGGTGGGCGCTGGGTCCGCGTCGAGCACCCCGAGATGGACGTCGCGATCCTCGTCGATCGCGCCGAGAAGCGCGCGTTCACGCGGCCGATGGTGCACGTGAAGCAGGGGGATCCCGTCGTGGTCGGTCACGACGGCATCCGCGCGATCCCGCTCGAGCGCGCACGGGAGAGCGAGATCTTCTCCTTCATGAACAGCGCGGTGAGCTCGGAGAAGCCGAAGAAGCTCGCGATCCACGACGTCGCGCGCGAGATGAAGGCGATCCAGGCGCGCGGAGGGAAGATCCTGGTCGTCGCGGGGCCCGCGATCATCCACAGCGGCGCGGGGCCGTACCTCGGCGCGCTGATCCGCGCGGGCTACGTCCACGTGCTCTTCGGCGGCAATGCGATCGCGACGCACGACGTCGAGAGCGCGCTCCTCGGCACGAGCCTCGGCGTGAACCTCGGCAGCGGGTTGCCCGTCGAGGGCGGGCACCGCCACCACATGAAGGCGCTCAACGTGATCCGCACGGCGGGCTCGCTGCGCGCTGCGGTCGAGCAGGGGATCCTGAAGCGCGGCGTGATGTACGAGGCCATCCAGAAGGACGTCACGATGGTCCTCGCGGGCTCGATCCGCGACGACGGGCCGATGCCGGACGTGATCACGGACGTCCTCGTCGCCCAGGACGCGATGCGCGCGGCCGTGCGCGGCGTCGAGCTCGCGCTGATGATCTCCTCCATGCTGCACGCGATCGCGACGGGCAACTTGCTGCCCGCGTTCGTGAAGACCGTCGTGGTCGACATCAATCCTGCGGTGGTCACCAAGCTCGCCGATCGCGGCTCGTGGCAGGCCGTGGGCCTCGTCACCGACGCCGAGCTCTTCCTGCGCGAGCTCTGCAGCGCGCTCGACGTGGCGGAGACGGCCTGATCGCCGCTCGTCGAGGCGTTCGCGCGATCTCGTCGGGGCTGCTGGCTGCCCGCGCTGCGCTCGGGTAGAACGCGGCGCCCGAGGAGGAGGATCGCGATGCAGGAAGACAAGGCGCCCCCGAACCTGGCCGAGTTCACGTTCAAGGCCGTCGCCGTCGGCGTGCTCCTCGGCCTCGTGTTCGGCGCGGCGAACGCCTACCTCGGCCTGCGCGTCGGCATGACCGTGTCCGCGTCGATCCCCGCGGCGGTGATGACGGTCGCGCTGTTTCAACTCTTTCGCGCGCGCGGGACGATCCTCGAGGCGAACCTGTCGCAGACGATCGGCTCGGCGTCGACGTCGCTCGCGACGGGCACGATCTTCACGATCCCGGCGCTCTACATGTGGGGGGTCGCGCCACCGTACTGGCAGATGGTCGTGCTCGCGTTCCTCGGCGGCGTGCTCGGCCTCGCCGCGATGATCCCGCTGCGGCGCCTCCTCATCGTCCGAGAGCACGCGACGCTGCCGTACCCCGAGGGCACCGCCTGCGCGGAGGTCCTGAAGGCGACGAGCGGCGGGGCCAGCGGCGCGCAGTGGATCTTCCTCGGCATGGCGGTCGGGGCGCTCGTGCAAGTCGCGATCAAGGCGGCCTTCCTCGTGCCCCCCGAGGTGGGCGTCGACCTCCTGCCTGCGTACCTCCCGAAGGCGCACGTCGCGATCGAGATCGCGCCCGCGCTCATCGGCGTCGGGTTCATCCTCGGCTTCCGCCAGGCGGGCGTGTGCGTCGCGGGTGGGATCATCGCCGCGCTCGTGCTCGTGCCCGCGCTGGCCAAGGTCGGCGAGGGGCTCCTCCTGCCGCTCGCGCCCGAGACGAAGCTCTTGATCAAGGACATGAGCGCGGAGCAGATCCGCAAGGCCTACGTGCGCTACATCGGCGCGGGCGCGGTGGCCGCCGCGGGCATCCTCACCGTGCTGCGCAGCCTCCCCGCGATGACCGACGCGTTCCTCGGCGTCTTGCGCGGCATCCGTGGCCGCGGGGATTCCGCCGGCGCCGACGTGCGCACCGACCGCGACCTCCCGGGCTGGTTCACGCTCGTCGCCGTCGCGGTCGTCGTCGCCGTCGCGGCTTTCGTGCCCGGCGTCCTCGCCGGCGACATGCCGCTCTCGCAGCGGCTCGTCTGCGCAGGCGGCATCGGCGTCCTCGGGGTGCTCTTCGTCACCGTCGCGGCGCGCATCGTGGGCATCGTCGGCGTGTCGTCGCAGCCGACGTCGGGCATCGCGCTGCTCACGTTGATCGTGATCGCGTCCGTCTTCGCGGCCAACGGGTGGACGGGGCCCGGAGCCGCGGCCGCCGTGCTCACGGCCGGCACGATCGTCACGGTCGCCGCCTCGAAGGCGGGCGACATCTCGCAGGACTTGAAGACCGGCTGGCTCGTGGGGGCGACGCCCGCGCGACAGCAATTCGGACAGTTGATCGGCGCGGCGTTCGCGTGCTGGGCGGTCGCGGCGACCGTCGTGCTCCTCGGGCAGAACTACGTGTTCGGGGAGGACCTCGGCGCTCCGCAAGCCACCCTGATGAAGACGATCATCGAAGGCGTGCTCACGGGCAACCTGCCGTGGGAGTTCGTGCTCTCCGGGGCGGGCCTCTCGATCGGCGCGATGTTGTGCGGCGTCTCCGGACTCGCGTTCGCGATCGGCGTGTACCTGCCGCTCGCGACGATGGCCCCGCTCTTCGTCGGCGGTTGTGCGCGGCTCCTCTACGAGAAGGCGAGCGGACGGTCCGGCGAGGTGAAGAAGGGCGAGGGCATGGACGCCGGCGTGCTCGCGGCGTCGGGCCTCGTCGCGGGCGAGGCGCTCACAGGCGTCGTCATCGCCGGACTCGTGGGCGCGGGCGTCCTGGACAAGGAAAAGGCTGCATGGCTCACCGGCGCCACGGGCGCGCAGGCGGGCGTCGCGCTCGTGCTGCTCGTCTGCTTCTTCCTCTATTCTTCACGTACGAAACCCGCGCGCTGAGGCGCGGGCGAGTAGGCCCCGACCATGGGCACGATCCACCAGAACCTGCTCCCCGAGTTAGACCAGGAGTGGGCGACCACGCGCAGGCTCGTCGCCGTCGCGCCGCCCGCGAAGACGGACTGGCGGCCGCATCCGAAGTCGATGAGCCTCGGCGACCTCGTCACGCACCTCGCGAACATCCCGACATGGGTGCCGCTGACGTTGATGGCCACCGAGCTCGATCTCGCGCCGCCGGGCGGGCCGCCGTGGGTCCCGCCGAAGTTCACGTCCGGGCAGGACGCGCTGAAGACGCTCGATGCGAACGTCCAGGGGGCGCGCGCGTGCATCCTCGCGGCGAGCGCCGCCGACTGGAGCGTTCCATGGACCCTGAAGAAGGGCGGCGTCGCGCTCTTCACCCTCCCGCGCGCCGCCTGCATCCGCTCCTTCGTGATGGGCCACATGGTGCATCACCGCGGGCAGCTCTCGGTCTACCTGCGCCTGTGCGACGTCCCGGTGCCGGCGGTCTACGGTCCGACCGCCGACGAGCGCTTCTGACCGGTGCGTGCGGCATGGAGGGACGCGCATCGCGCTGGACGGTCCTCGCGCTGGCGTTCGCAGGCGCCGCCTGCCGCGTCGCGCCGCACGCTGCGGACCCGCGGGCGCAGGTGAAGCGCGTCGACACGCGGATCGTGAACGCGCCGCGCGTCCGGATCGAGCGGCTCTCCGTGCACGGAGCGCGGATCCCGGAGGAGGCGTGGGAGCGTGCGATCGC